>DBCQ01000043.1 GCA_002293155.1 Burkholderiales bacterium UBA954
TTTGGGATTTGCCCGTAAGATCAGACTTTTCAACATAATGAATTATCAACTATGCCGGTCTTTCGCCTATCGTGGGCCCTCAGATTTTGGAAGTGGGGCCTTGCGGTATCACTCATTCTTCTCGCCTGGTTAGTCTGGGGCCCCGGCGCTGCCCAGCCGGTACAGACGACTCCGGTCGTGCAGACGTATCCGTCGCAGACCCTGTCAGTTCTGAATGCAACAGGTTATGTTGTGGCCCAACGTAAGGCCTCTCTGGCATCTAAGGCAACGGGGCGCTTAGAGTGGCTCGGTGTGGCTGAGGGGTCGGTGGTGAAGGCGGGCCAAGTGGTCGCCCGGCTCGAGAGTCGCGACACCCTGGCGCAACTTGCACAGGCGCGGGCACAGGTGGATCTTGCGCAGGCGGAATTTCTTGAGGCCCAGCAGAACTACAGTCGATCCGAGCAGCTGCTTGCAAAGAAGTTTATTGCGCCTTCTGCCCATGAGTCCTCGGTTGCAAAAATGAGCATTGCAAAAGCGAGTGTTGCTGCAGCGAAGGCAAATCAGCAGGTCGCAGAGGCTAACCTGTCGCAGACAGAGATACGTGCGCCTTTCGATGGGATCATTCTCACCAAGAACGCTAATGTTGGCGACAACATCACACCATTTTCTTCGGCTGCGGATTCAAAGGGTGCGGTTGTCACCATTGCCGATATGTCGACGCTAGAAGTTGAAACGGATGTCTCGGAATCAAATGTCGGTCGCTTAAAGATTGGTCAGCCGGCAGAAATCGGACTAGACGCACTTCCAGGGGAGCGCTTTGCGGGATCAATTATTCGAATGGTCCCAACGATTGATCGATCAAAGGCAACCCGTCTTGTGAAGATTAAGTTTGATTTAATCGATCCGCGCGTTTTGCCGGATATGTCGGCCAAGGTGGTCTTTCTTGAGCGTCAATTATCAGAAGCCGAGCGTAAACCCATTGTCGCTGTGAGCGCGCAGGCGGTTGTCCAGCGCGAGGGAAAGCCGGTGGTCTATCTCGTTGATTCCGGGCAGGTGAAAGAGGTTGTGATTGATACTCAGGCCTCGGGGGTGCAGGGTGATTTAGTCCCTGTTGCAAATCTCAAGCCAGGCCAACGCGTCGTGATTCGGCCGGCAGGCCTTCGGGATGGCCAGCGCATAAAAATTGCCAACCCATGATTGAACTGAGGCATGTCAGCAAGCGCTACAAGCGTGGCGGACAGTTTGTACCCGTTCTTCATGATCTCAGTCTCACCGTCGCAGGGGGAGAATTTCTCGCCTTGATGGGCCCCTCAGGATCGGGCAAGAGCACGCTATTGAACCTCATCGCGGGCATTGATCGGCCGGATTCGGGCGAGATTCTGATCGATGGTCGGGATATCGCGAGGATGGGTGAATCCGAGTTAGCCCAGTGGCGCGCTCAACATGTTGGATTCATTTTTCAGTTTTATAACCTAATCCCTGTGCTTACTGCATTTGAGAATGTAGCGCTGCCTCTGCAGCTCACAGACCTGAGAGACTCTGAGAAGAAGGTCCGAGTCTTGAAAGCCCTAACGATGGTGGGTCTTGCTGATCGGTTAGATCACACGCCAAGTGAACTGTCTGGCGGTCAACAGCAGAGGGTCGCGATCGCACGTGCCTTGATTACAGACCCCAGCATTATTGTTGCTGATGAGCCAACCGGTGACCTCGATCGGCAATCAGCGCACGATATTCTGGGGATGCTTCAGGGGCTCAATCGGGACATGGGCAAGACGATTCTAATGGTCACCCACGACCCGAAGGCGGCCGAGCACGCGCGGCGGATTGTGTATCTCGAGAAAGGTCAGCTTGAGGCCGGCACGGCGATAGCGATGCCCGCGCCAGTAACAGCGTCAGCAATAGCGCCAATGAAAAAGACAGATGCTCATTTTTAATCTCTTGCTACGAAATGTCTGGCGTCAAAAGGGCCGTGCTGTGCTCACTTTTTTTGGGCTCTTGGTGGCAACGCTTGCCTTTGGTCTTCTCTCAACAGTAGTGAGCGCCTGGTATGCGGGTGCCGAGGGCGCATCGAACGCACGCTTAATTACCCGTAACGCGATCTCACTCGTATTTCCACTCCCAATTTCCCACGCCGATCGTATTCGACAGGTCGAGGGCGTCAGCAGCCTGTCTTGGGCCAACTGGTTTGGCGGGATTTACAAAGAGCCTAAGAATTTTTTCCCGCAGTTTGCAATTCAGCCGGAGTCCTATCTGAATGCCTATCCGGAGTATCTGCTTACGGAAACGGAGCGCACTAATTTTCTAAAGGATCGTCGTGGGGTAGTGATTGGACGAAAGATTGCCAATAGTTATGGGCTCAAGGTGGGTGATAACCTGACACTGAAAGGCACGATCTACCCCGGCGACTGGGAGTTTCAGGTTGCTGGGATCTATGAGGGGCGGCAGACCTCAACGGATACAGCCCAGTTGTTTTTCCATTGGGATTATCTTAACGAGGAGGCCAAACGGCGCAATCTGCCGCGCGCTCAGAACACCACCGGCGTTTTCATTGTCCAGATTGCGGAGCCCGCACGGGCCGCCGAGATTAGTCTGCAGGTTGACTCGTTATTTAGAAACTCTGCGTACGAGACATTGACTGAGACCGAGAAGGCGTTTCAACTTGGCTTTGTCGCCATGACCGAGGCGATTGTGGTGGCCATTCAGATTGTTTCCTATGTTGTTATTCTGATTATCATGGCCGTGATGGCCAACACTATGGCGATGACCGCACGCGAGCGCACAGGTGAATACGCAACCCTTAAGGCACTCGGGTTTTCACCTCAGTTTGTTGCGGGATTGATTACTGCTGAATCCCTAATGCTCGCCGTGTTTGGTGGGATTGCAGGCGCCTTGATCACCTTTCCGGTCGCCCGCGCATTTGGTGATGCGATGGGAACAATATTTCCTGTGTTTGAGGTTGCTAGCCAGACCACATGGATGCAACTGATCCTTGCTCTCGTGGTGGGCTTGGTTGCAGCTGCAATCCCAGCATGGCGGGTATCCCGGATTCGAATCGTCGAGGGCCTTCGGGCAATTTAAATGAATATGGGTGCCGTGCCCTTGCACTACAGCCTGCGTAATCTCTGGGTTCGGCGGGTCACGACTGTGCTGACCGCAGGCGGTATGGCTCTGGTCGTGTTCGTGTTTGCAACCTCGCTCATGCTGGATGCAGGATTAAAGAGAACCCTTGTGGCCACTGGTGAGCCCGATAATGTCATTGTGTCCCGCAAGGGGTCGACCACCGAGGTCCAAAGTGCCGTTGAGCGGTCACAGGCGGCGGTGGTTGTAGCGCTTCCGGAGGTAGCAGTCATTGGCGAGCCGCTGGCGTCACGCGAGATTGTGATGTTGATTAGTCTTGCAAAAAAGCAGAATGGAAAAATCTCGAACGCCATGATCCGAGGTATGGAACAAAATGGGGTGATCCTGCGGCGAAAGGTGAGCCTGATCGAGGGCCGAATGTTTCGGCCAGGCTCCAATGAGATCGTGGTTGGCCGCAGCGTGCGCGCGCAGTTTGCAGGAGTGGAGTTAGGTGAATCACTGTTTTTTGGTGGCCGTCAGTGGCATGTGGTGGGTGTGATGGATGGGGCCCGCAGCGGTTTTGATTCGGAGATCTGGGGCGATGTGGACTCGTTGATGCAGTCCTTCAGGCGTAACGCCTATTCATCGATTGTTGTTCGGCTTACTGATCCGCAGAGTTATGATGCGTTGGTCGATCGGCTCAATAACGATCCTCGAATCACGCTTGCCGCAAAACGTGAGGCGGATTACTACGCCGAGCAGTCGGCAGGGCTCTCGAGATTTATTCAAATTCTAGGCCTTACCCTGGCGGGAATCTTCTCGATCGGTGCGATTATTGGCGCTACCATCACCATGCAGGCAGCGGTCGCCACCCGAACCGCCGAGATCGGAACGCTGCGGGCCCTCGGTTTTCAGCGTCAATCAATTCTTTTAGCCTTCCTTGCGGAGGCGGTGGGGCTCGCCTTATTGGGAGCGGTCGTCGGTTTGGTGCTGGCCTCTACGATGCAATGGGTCGAATTTTCAACCACAAACTTCCAAAGCTTTTCCGAACTCGCCTTCGGATTTGAACTCTCACCTGGAATTGCGCTGGCGTCATTCGCCTTTGCAGTGGCAATGGGCGTTGCGGGGGGGATGGTTCCTGCAATTCGAGCAGCGAGAATTGGAATTGTTGAGGCACTTCGATGCAACTAGCCTGGTTTCTAACCTGGCGTGATCTCCGGCAAGGGGGCGCGACCTTGTTATGTCTGGCACTCGTGATTTCCGTCACCGCGGTTAGCGCTGTGGGTTTACTGGCGGATCGAGTCCGCCAGGCGCTTGCAACTGACGCCCAGAGTACCCTTGCCGCCGATCTGGTGTTGGTTTCTGATCGCGTCACGCCAAAGGCCTGGGTCGAGGCCGCACAGGCGCAGGGCCTTCGGATGGTGATGGGCAGCCAGTTTCCCAGCATGGCGCAGGTGGGAGAGGGCACCAATGCCCGTAATCTCCTGGCCGCAATTAAAACGGTTACCGATGGGTATCCCCTTCGGGGTTCCATTGAGATCCAAACCGCCACGGGGGTCATCCGTAATACGCCGTTAGGCCTGAGCGAGGCCTGGATCGATCCCGCCTTGGCAGCAACGTTGAATATCGGTATCGGGGATCGGCTTCGAATCGGTGCGGTGACGTTTCGGGTCGCAGGCCTGATTCTGCAAGAGCCGGACCGGGGCATGAATTTCGTTAACCTCTCTCCGCGCGTGATGATTCGGCATGAGCGACTCGCCGATACTAATCTTGTCGTGCCGGGCAGCCGGATTAGTTATCGGCTCTGGCTGGCTGCACCGGAGGGCCATGCAGCATCTCGGATTAATGAATATGCGGCAGCCGTGGCACCCTCGATCGGACGCGGTCAGCGTTTAGAGACAATTGATAATGCACGGCCTGAGTTACGAAATGCACTTGATCGGGCCTATGCATTTCTGTCGCTGACGGGAATGCTGGCGTCGTTAACGGCCGCCGCCGCGGTTGCCTTGGCGAGTCAACGGTTTGTCACACGGCATCTCCAGACCTGTGCGGTCTTGAAGTCGCTCGGAACTACGCAATCGCGACTTGTGCAGTGGTGGGCCCTTGAGTTGTTTCTCACTACACTGGTGTCAATCGTGATTGGTCTGCTGTTGGGATGGCTAATTCAGCTCTCGTTAGCTGCCCTCGCGGCAAAGTTTCTGTCACTTCCCCTGGCGAGCGTTTCATGGGCGCCCTTCGCGCAGGCGGCGGGTGTTGCGGGGGCGATGATCCTTGGTTTTGCAGTGCCGCCACTCTTTGCATTAAAGCAGGTGCCTGCGGTTCGTGTGTTGCGTCAAGACACGCCAGTGTCGTCAATATCGGGAAAAATCTGGGCAGCATTCATGCTGGTGGCTGTCTGGTTACTGCTCTGGTTCGGCACCGGTAACGCGCAGCTATCGCTCATTACAGCCGGCGGATTTGCGATCGCAGCGATTGGGTTCGCAGGCCTGTCTTGGCTGATCTTCAGGCTTCTGCCGGGCTCTGTCGGCGCGGCTCGCGATTCGCAGTCTAGGCTTGGTCTGTTTGTCTGGGCCTGGCGCAGCACCGCTCGAAGTCTGCAGCGGCGTGGGGGGTCGTTGGCCCTGCAGATTCAGGGTGTTGCTATGGCACTCACGGCACTATTTCTCCTAACGACCGTGCAAGCCGATCTGGTCAGTGCCTGGCGGCTCTCTACCCCGCCCAATGCACCGAATCGGTTTGTTCTTAATATTCAAACAGAGCAGCGTTTTGCGGTAGCCGATGCGATTCGTAATGCAGGCCTCGGTGATTCAACAGTCGCGCCGATGGTCCGGGGCCGACTGATTGCGATTAATGGCAAGGCGATTAACCTTGCTGATTTCGACAGTGATCGGGCCCAACGACTTCTCGATCGTGAGTTCAATCTCACCTATGCGAAGACGATCCCTGCGCATAACCAACTGGTCGCCGGTCGACCGCTTGATCCCGCTGCAATGCAGGTGTCGGTTGAGAGTGGAATTGCCCAGACCCTGGGGCTTAGTCTTAATGATCGGCTGGTCTTTGAGATCGCAGGCGAATCTGTCGAGGTGGTCGTAGAAAACCTGCGGGTCCTGCGTTGGGATTCCATGCAGGTCAATTTCTTTATGATCCTCACACCCGCCGCCCTTCGCGATGCCCCCCAGAGTTGGATCACCTCGGTTCATGTCCCGAGCGCAAGTCAGGGCATGCCTGTGGTGGATCTCACCAAGATTTTGCTCTCAAGCTTTCCGAACTTGACGGTGTTTGATCTTAGTGCGCTAGTGAGTCAATTGCAGCGGATCCTGTCGCAAGTCATCAATGCCGTGCAGATGTTATTTGGCTTTGCACTCGTGAGCGGCGTTCTCGTTCTCTGGGCAGCGCTGCTGTCAACCCGTGATTCACGACTGCGTGAGGCTGCAGTGTTCCGTGCCCTGGGGGCGAGTCGTCGGCAGTTGGCCGTTGCGCAGACCATCGAGCTTGTGTTGGTGGGCGGTGTTGCGGGCCTACTGGCCTCGGGCGCAGCCCTTGTAATTGGCGGCGTACTCGCCGAGCGTGTCTTCTCTCTCGCGCTTGAGTTTCGTTGGTCAATGCTATTGCTGGGCACGGTTATCGGGGCGTCGATTTCCTTGCTTGCCGGCTGGGTGGCGCTGCGGCCTGTGCTCAGGACACCGGCCTGGCGGACTCTCCGCGAGGCTACCTAGAGATTTTCGTAATACGAAAAATATTTTTCACAATACGATAAATTGGTGGTGCAGGGCGTCATAATTATTTTTCACTGGCGAAAACATCGTTTCACAATAAGAAATATTCATCTAAAGCATTGATTTATTTGGTTTTAATTTGATGAAATTTATTTGAAAAAAAGTATTGCGAAGCAGCAGTTCTCCCTAGGATAGAGCCATCAAAACCTAAGGAGCCGTCGATGTCTACCCGTGAACTTGAAGCCCAGAAACTCCAAAAAGATTGGTCCGAGAACCCACGTTGGCGCGGACTCAAGCGTGGCTACAGTGCCGCCGATGTTGTCCGACTGCGCGGGTCATTGCAGCCTGAGCACACCCTCGCGAGGCGGGGTGCAGAGAGACTCTGGGAGCTCGTCAACAACGAACCTTTTGTAAACACCCTCGGAGCGCTTACCGGAAATCAAGCGCTTCAGCAGGCCAAGGCCGGGCTCAAGGCGGTCTATTTGTCGGGCTGGCAGGTCGCGGGCGATGCAAACCTTGCGGGCGAGATGTATCCCGATCAGTCGCTCTACCCCGTCAATTCGGTTCCGATGGTGGTGAACCGAATCAACAACACGTTTACGCGGGCAGACCAGATTCAATGGATGGAAGGAACTAACCCGGGCGATGAGGGTTATGTGGATTACTTCCTGCCGATCGTTGCGGATGCCGAGGCGGGTTTTGGTGGGGTATTAAATGCATTTGAGCTCATGAAGTCCATGATCAACGCGGGCGCTGCAGGCGTACACTTTGAAGATCAACTGGCTTCCGTGAAAAAGTGTGGCCACATGGGTGGCAAGGTCTTGGTGCCAAGCCGTGAGGCTGTTGCTAAGTTAGTCGCCGCGCGTCTGGCCTCGGATGTTGCCGGTGTGCCGACTGTCTTATTAGCGCGCACGGATGCGGAGGCTGCCGATCTCGTGACTTCTGATGTAGATGACAACGATCGCGCATTCTTAACGGGCGAACGAACCGTAGAGGGATTCTTTCGGACAAAACCGGGTCTCGAGCAGGCGATCTCCCGGGGCTTAGCCTATGCGCCCTATGCCGATATGATCTGGTGTGAGACAGGCAAGCCCGATCTGTCATTTGCAAAAGCATTTGCAGAGGCGATTCATAAGCAGTTCCCTGGAAAGTTGTTGGCCTATAACTGCTCGCCTTCGTTTAACTGGAAGAAGAATCTCGACGACGCAACGATTGCCAAGTTCCAGCGTGAGTTAGGCGCAATGGGCTACAAGTTCCAGTTCATTACCCTGGCTGGCTTCCATAGCCTGAATTATTCAATGTTTAATCTTGCCTACGGTTATGCGCGTAACAACATGAGTGCATTTGTTGAGTTACAGCAGGCCGAGTTTTCCGCTGCGGAAAAAGGATTTACCGCAGTCAAACATCAGCGCGAGGTTGGCACGGGGTATTTTGATGCGGTCACCACCACCATAGAGCGTGAGGCATCGACAGCCGCCCTAAAGGGCTCTACCGAAGACGAGCAGTTCTTCGACCATCAGTCGGTGCAGAAGAAAGTCGCTTAGCGAGCCTAAGTCCCTCGGGGTCAAGGAGCAGCCTACCCGAGTGCTCAGCGGAATTGGAGTGGCTTATCTTTTCTGGGAGGAGGTCAGCGGCGCTTGGGTTTTGACCCCGAGCGCCGTTTTGAGAGCGGCGGGCGACTCGGCTTCACGCACCGAAGACTTTGCCCGATTGTCTTGGCCAAGGGTCTTAGCGAGATAGGGCAGCGTATCCTCAAGTGCAGTCTTTAGGCCAAAGGGGGGGTTGATCACGACCATACCGCTTCCCTGAAGGCCTAGCCCATCGCTCAATGGTCCTCGAACCGTTAAGGTTGCATGGAGCACAGTCTTGATCGGTAATGTAGAGATCTGTCGGAGAAGGCGCTCGACCTGAAAGCGGCCAATAATCGGATACCACAGCAGATAGACACCGGTTGCGAATCGATCAAGCCCTTCACGCAGAGCGGTAATAACATGCTTATAGTCGTCGCGCATTTCATAGGGGGGGTCGATCAGCACGAGCCCGCGTCGTGCTGCGGGTGGTAGCAGGGCCCGGAGTTGTTGGAAACCGTCTTTACGCTCTGCTTTGACCTGTCGCGGCGAGCCTTTAATGGATAACTGCAGCGGCCCGATATCCGAGGGGTGCATTTCGAATGCCCTTAGTCGATCATCTGGACGAAGACACTCTTGAATAATTAATGGAGAGCCCGGTGTATGGGTGAGCCTTCCGGATTTATTAAATTTTCTGATTAACTCCAAGTAGCGATTCACCAGTACAGGGGTGGCCGCTTCTTCATCCTTGCCCCAGAGCTTGCCAAGGCCACTGGACCACTCCGCCTTATCGCGAACGAGTGGGCTCTTAAGGGCATAGAGCCCGGCGCCGGCATGCGTGTCAATGACAACAAGTGGTGATTCTTTTTTCTGCAGTAGATCAAGAGTGGCAATCAGTGTGATGTGTTTCATCACGTCGGCGTGATTGCCAGCATGAAATGCGTGTCGATAAGCAAACATTATTAGTAATCAACCGGTTCGGGATCAAGGCTGCGCCAACAGTACCATGTTGCGACCGATCGCCAAGGCGACCAGATGCTGGCCGTTGCCTTAGCCTGTGCCAGGCTGATTGGAAGTCCATCGTAGTAGCGTAGTGAGATCGCTTTCATAAGACCAAGATCAGCGAGTGGTAAAACATCTGTGCGCATCAGCGCAAAAATTAATGCCATTTCTGCGGTCCATCGACCCACTCCACGAATTTCCGTAAGCCGTGCAATGACCAACTCATCCTCGAGATGCTGTAAGGTCTGCGCTAAGTCCGGCTGCTCAGTAAAAGCCCGGGCAAGATCCCCGAGATACTCAATCTTTCGCTTGGATAGTCCAACGCCCTCAAACTGGTCTGAGCCTAACTGGTGCAGCGTGGTGGCCTGAAATGGCTTCACCAAGGCCTGCAGACGGCCCCATACGCTTGCAGCTGCTTTGACCGAGATCTGCTGACCCACAATGGCGCGCGCCAGCGTGGTGAAGAGATCTCCTCGGCTAACGAGTTGCGACCCCGGGTGGGCCGCGATAATGCGGGCCATGACGGGATCTGCGTTCGCGAGGCCCCGACAGGCGGCCTGCCAAGCATTGGGCGAGAGAGTGGCGGGCAGAGCGTTGGCGGTCATAGATCCAATATAATCGAGGTCTGTCATGAAACCGTTACCGAGCGCAATTTGTTTTGATGCCTATGGCACCTTGTTCGATGTGTATTCAGTCGGCCAGTGTGCAGAGGGTCTCTTCCCGGGAATGGGCAGTGCGCTTGCGAGAATGTGGCGCGACAAGCAGGTGGAATACACGCGCTTGCGCTCAATGGGCCAGCGCTATGAGACATTCTGGTCCATTACGCAGGATAGCCTGGTCTTCTGTGGAGCTGCCCTTGGGCTTGCGATGGGTAAGGCGGAGGTCAATGCCTTGATGGCGCAGTACGCGTCGTTATCGGGATTTCCAGAAGTTCTGGACACGCTCAAACGTTTAAAGGCGGCAGGATTAAAGTTGGCTATTCATTCCAACGGAGATCCCGATATGCTGGGCAAGGCAGTGGCCAGTTCCGGGCTGCAGGGGATATTTGAAACGGTATTGTCGGCCGATGCCGTAAAGCGTTTCAAGATTGATGCTGCTGTCTATCAGTTAGCACCGGATTATTTTGGCTGCGCTGCAAACGATATTCTGTTTGTGTCGTCAAACGGCTGGGATATCTGCGGTGCGAGTTGGTTTGGGTTTGAGACATTCTGGGTCAATCGCGCTGGTGCACCCCGAGAGCAGTTAGGGGTCAGCCCAAACCATGAGGCCCAAGACTTATCCGCTGTAGCGGATCTGCTGTGTTCTGTTACGACTAAATAATAAATTTATTAGGGAGTTTTTATGGTGGATCGTCTTCCTTCTGGCGTTGAGATCAAGGGTGAAATCACCCCTGAGTTCGCAGAGATTCTGACTCATGGCGCGCTGGCTTTAGTGGCGCGCCTACATCGCTCGTTTGAATATCGACGTCAAGAGATGCTCGCCCAGCGTGAGCAGATCGCGAAGCAGTTTGATTTAGGGCTGAGGCCTGATTTTCTGAAGTACACCGCATCGATACGTGAGGCGGACTGGAAGATTGGCAAATTACCTAAAGACCTACAGTGTCGGCGTGTCGAAATTACGGGCCCGGTCGAGCGCAAGATGGTGATCAATGCCTTGAACTCGGGTGCAGATTCATTTATGGCGGATTTTGAAGATTCGAATACGCCCAACTGGCATAACCAGATTCAAGGCCAGATCAACATGCGCGATGCGATTCGCGGAACAATTGAGCTCAACCAAAACGGGAAAATCTATAAGCTCAAAGACAAGGTAGCGACGCTGCTGGTGCGCCCGCGGGGCTGGCATCTCGATGAAAAGCACGTGTTGGTCAACGGCAGGCGGGTATCCGGCGGGATTTTTGATATGGCCCTCTACCTCTATCACAACGCTAATGCGCTTTTGGAGAAGGGTTCCGGGCCCTATTTCTATCTCCCAAAAATTGAGAGTCACCAAGAGGCCCGGCTGTGGAATGACATCATGTCGATGGCCGAGGCCGAGCTTGGGCTTGCACGCGGCACCATCAAGGCGACCGTGCTGATTGAAACCATTACAGCTGCCTTTGAGATGGATGAAATCCTCTATGAGCTTCGCGAACATAGCGCTGGCTTAAATGCCGGGCGTTGGGATTACATTTTCTCCTGCATTAAGAAGTTTAAGGTTGACCAGGAATTCTGCCTTGCCGACCGCAGTAAGGTCACGATGACCGCCCCCTTTCTTCGAGCCTATGCCTTGTTGCTTTTGAAGACCTGTCATCGTCGAAACGCGCCGGCAATCGGGGGAATGAGTGCACTAATTCCGATTAAAAACGATCCCGAGAAAAATGCGATCGCCATGCAGGGCATCATTAATGATAAGAAGCGGGATGCGACAGATGGCTACGATGGCGGCTGGGTTGCCCACCCAGGCCTCGTGGAGGCGGCGATGAAGGAGTTTGTTGCGGTGCTGGGTGACAAACCCAATCAGATTGAAAAGCAGCGACCCGACGTCAATGTAAGTGCACAGGATCTCTTAGATTTCCAGCCCGAGACACCAATCACCGAGGCCGGTCTGCGCATGAATATCAATGTAGGAATTCATTACCTGGGGTCTTGGCTTGCCGGTAACGGCTGTGTGCCGATCCACAATCTAATGGAAGACGCGGCAACGGCCGAGATTTCGCGCTCGCAGGTCTGGCAATGGATAAGATCGCACAAGGGTAAGCTCGAAGGCGGGACGAAGATCACGGCCGAGTTGGTGCGGGATCTGATTCCTCAGGAGCTTGAAAAGGTAAAGGCGTCGGTTGCTGCCGGTGGCGTTACAGCTCTTGGAACCTATGACCGGGCCGCCAAGATTTTTGAATTAATGTCAACGAGCAGGAATTTTGAGGAGTTTCTCACCCTGCCGCTTTACGAAGAGATTGATTAAGTTAATTGTTGGTCTTGGATCGGCAGGGACGACTGGTAATGATCGAAGTGCGAGAGATGCTAGAAGAAGATGTTCGAGAGATCGCAAGGTTTCTGTAGACTAGTCCCCCTGTGAACACCTCATCCCCACCCGGCGTTATTCATAAAAAATTCGCGCTCAAGATTGCGCTCCTCGTATTGGCCGCCGTCATCGCATCAGCGGGCTGGTGGTTAACCCGTCAGCCCGAGCAGCCCAAGTGGGTTACAGTTAAGGTAGACCAAGGCGCGGTTGTTCAGCGGGTGTCGGCTAACGGCACCTTGAACCCGGTCGAGTTGGTGAATGTTGGCACGCAGATCTCGGGCACAGTCATGAAGCTGTACACCGACTTTAATCGGCCTGTGAAGGCTGGCCAGCTGCTTGCTGAGCTAGACCCCGCTCTGCTTGAGGCGCAGATCCGTCAGACCGAGGCGAACCTCGCAGGCGCAAAAGCAAACCTGAATAATGCAGAGCTCATACTCAAGCGTAACGAGAATTTGAAGGCCCGTGGTTTCGTCTCTGACGGCGCGCTCGATGGGTTTCGAAAAGATCTCGAGTCGGCCCGCGCCCAGGTCTTGCAGGTCGAGGCTCAGCTGATGAAAGACCAAACCAACCTGGGCTATAGCAAGGTCCGCTCACCGATTGATGGCATTGTCGTGAGCCGTGGCATTGATGTCGGTCAGACCGTCGCAGCGAGTTTTCAGACCCCGACGCTTTTTCAGATCGCGCGCGATCTCCGTCGTATGCAGATTGACACCTCGGTATCGGAAGCCGATGTTGGCTCGATACAAACGGGTCAGCCGGTTCGTTTTACAGTCGATTCATTTCGAGAGCAGGACTTCAATGCAAAGGTACGCATGGTCCGCTTAAATCCAACCTCGCAGCAAAACGTTGTGACCTATAACGTGGTCATCGATGTGGATAACAAAGATGGCATTCTTTTGCCAGGAATGACTGCCCAGGTCTCGATCATGACCAATCGTAAAGATAATGTTGTTCGGGTGCCTGCCGCCGCGTTAAGGTTTCGCCCCCCTGAGAGCGCGGCCACCCCCTCTCCAACAGGTCCGCAAACAGGCCCGCAGTCGGGTAGCGCGAGTGGTCGGCCTTCTGCGGGGGCACCCAAGGTCTATCAGGTCACGCCTTCTGGCGGACTCGTTGCGAAAGAAGTCAAAATCGGAATTTCTGATGGCCGCTTTACGGAGGTGCTTGAGGGCTTGGTCGTTGGCGAAGAGGTCGTGTCGCGGTTGGCATCGACCGCCGCGACGGGCCAGACATCCGGCTTTCGATTTCGCATGTTCTAAGGCATGACGGCGCCTCTTATCCGGCTCGTTGATATCCGTAAACAGTACGAGAGTTCCGATGCGCCGCCTGTTTTGGTGTTGCATGGAATCTCACTCGAGATCGCTGTTGGTGATTTTGTCTGCCTGATGGGGCAATCGGGCTCAGGAAAATCAACGCTGATGAATATTCTTGGCTGTCTCGATACGCCTACTTCAGGGCAGTATTTTCTGGGTGGAGAGGCGATTGCTGGAATGTCCTCAGACCGCCTCGCAGCACTGCGAAATAAGAAATTAGGATTTGTATTTCAGGGGTTTAATCTCCTAAAACGTATGTCGGCGGTCGACAACGTGGCACTACCGCTGATTTATGCCGGTATTGCCCGCTCTGACGCGTTGACGCAGGCTCGCGTGCAACTCGAGCTTATGGGGTTGGGAGCCTTAAACGACCGATTGCCCAATCAACTCTCGGGCGGACAGCAACAGCGGGTCGCAATTGCTCGTGCCCTCGTGATGAAGCCTTCTGTCTTATTGGCCGATGAACCCACTGGTAATCTTGATACGGCAACCTCAAATGAAATTATGTCTTTAATTGGGCGACTGAATCGCGATCAGGGGATCACTGTGATTCTTGTCACGCATGAGCCTGATATCGCCCGTTTCGGCAAGCGTTTAGTACGGCTGAAAGATGGCTGTGTTGTCTTTGATGGTGCAGTTGATGAGGGGCTTGCATGAAGACACCACAGGTGATCGAGGAGGCATTTCGCGCCCTCTCAACAAATCGGCTGAGAACATCACTCACGATGCTGGGTGTGATTATCGGTGTCTGTGCGGTGGTGATCATGCTCGCGGTGGGGCGGGGAACCCAGTCGATGGTTAACCAGACCATTAGTTCGATGGGAAGTAACCTCTTAGTGGTCTTTCCCGGCTCCCAGACCAGTGGTGGTGTTCGATTTGGCGCAGGTGCTGCGCAGACCCTCACTGTGGCGGACGCGTCAGCGATTGAATCGGTCTCGGGCGTGCTGCGTGTTGCACCTCTTGTCATGCGTAGTTTTCAGCTGGCCTATGGCAACACCAACTGGAGCGCTATGGTGACGGGTGTCACACCAGATTATTTTCCATTGAGATCCTGGGACGCCGAGGAGGGCGATACCTTCTCTGAAAATGATCTGCGCTCCTATGCGCGGGTGGCAGTGATTGGTAAGACAACATCGCGGCAGTTATTTGGTGAGGAATCGCCCGTAGGAAAAACCTTACGAATTCGTAATCTTCCCTTTACCGTGATTGGAATTTTATCGGCCAAGGGCCAAAGTCTCGATGGCCGTGATCAGGATGATGCCGTGTTTATACCGCTCACCACAGCCCGTCAGCAGTTAATTCGCTCGACATTTCCGGGCAGTATCAGCATGATGCTTGTACAGGCGAAATCCGCAGAGACGATGGCTGAGGCGGAGAGTGCGGTGACAGATTTATTGCGTGTTCGGCATCGGATTGGCCCAAGCCAAGAGAACGACTTTACGATTCGTAACCTGACAGCGATTGCTGAGACTGCTGCGATTGCCGCTGCAGCGATGGCGCTGCTACTCGGTGCGATCGCCGGGGTCTCTCTTCTGGTGGGCGGTATCGGCATTATGAACATTATGTTAGTGAGTGTTACTGAGAGAACACGGGAAATCGGTATCCGAATGGCGATTGGCGCGCGACAGCGTGACATCATGCGTCAGTTCTTAATCGAGGCGGTTGTGATCTGTTTAGCTGGTGGATTTATTGGTGCCACGCTGGCAATTTTCGCGGCATGGGGAATCGCCGCGATCACGGGACTGTTGGTTGAAATCTCGATGCTATCGATTGCACTTGCCTTTGGATTTTCCGCAGCAATTGGAATCTTCTTCGGTTGGTATCCGGCAGCCAAAGCATCACGGCTAAAGCCCGTTGATGCATTACGGGTGGAGTGATTTCGGCGCTTAGGAATTTAAAAGAAGTGGCGCGGCTGGCAGGAATTGAACCCACGACCCCCTGGTTCGTAGCCAGGTACTCTATCCATCTGAGCTACAGCCGCCCGAAACCGTAAATTATAGCAGTTAGCCCTGCCGCCCGGCCAGCGCCGTTTTCATGAGATCGGCCATTGTGCGGGCTTCGATTTTGTCCATGATATTGGCGCGGTGTGCTTCGACGGTTTTGATACTGATATCAAGATCATCGGCAATCTGTTTATTTAAGCGGCCTGCCACGATACGGTCCAAGACCTGTTCCTCGCGCGGCGTCAGACGTGCAAGCAGTTCCTGCGCGCGTTTCGCAAGCACCCCTTTAGAGCCCTCATCGCGAACCTTCTGAAAAGCACTGGTGACCAGCATGCAGAGTTGTTCGTCGTTAAACGGTTTTTCTAGAAAATCAACCGCACCTTTTTTCATGCTGTTGACGGCCATTGGCACCGAGCCGTGGCCGGTAATGAAAATCAAGGGCAGCTGAATACTGCGCCGAATTAACTCGTCGTGCAGTTCCGTGCCCGTCATGCCTGGCATACGAACGTCTGCAATGAGGCAGCCCCCCATTGGGCCGGTCATACCTACCGGCAGGGCGCTTAGAAAGCGCTCGGCGCTATCAAACACGGTGGTTCGGAATCCCTGCCCCTCGAGAAGCCAGCGTAAGGAATCCCGCACGGCCTCATCGTCGTCAACGACATAGACGATCTCTTGGGTTGCGCTGCGAAATTGGCTCGACTCCGCGGTCATGTTCTGGGGCCCTCCGTTGGCATCAATAGGTTACTGGCCAGATTTGCTGGTAATACCGGTAATGTAAACCGAAATGTGCATCCGCCCTCGGGGTTGTTTTCAAACCAGAGTCGGCCCTGATGTGACTCAATAATGGAGCGGCAGATATTGAGGCCCATCCCCATGCCGTCGGGCTTGGTGGTGTAGAAGGAATCGAAGAGCTTTTCCTGCATCTCCTCTTCAACGCCATGGCCGCGATCAAGGACCGAAAAGATCACCAGCTGGTCCCCCATCCCGACCTGCACGACCAGGGATCGGTGGGGAGAGTCTTTCATAGACTCGAGGCCGTTTTTTACAAGATTGAGCAACACCTGCTCAATCAGAATTGGGTCGACGTTTAATAGTGGGAGATTGCTGTCGATTTCTTGAACGATATCAATGCCGCGTTCTCGGGCATCGATCTCTGCGAGGCCAATTGATTCGGCCAGAATCAGTCGGGCCTCAGTGGGCTTGCGAATCGGGTCATTACGCTTCACAAAACTGCGAATCCGGCGGATGACCTGGCCAGCACGTTCCGCCTGGCGGGCAGTCTTGCCCAAGAGATCAATGAGATCTTCATTGGGAATCTGCTCGTTCTTGGACTGGGCTAGGCGCAAACGCGACACGGCTCCGGAGGTGTAGTTTGCAATTGCGGTGAGGGGCTGATTAAGTTCGTGGGCCAGCGACGAGGCCATCTCCCCCATTGTGACCAATCGGGCTGTCTGCTGAAGGCGATCATATTGTTCGCGTTGCGCTTGCTCATTGGCCCGCTCTTGGGTGATGTCAGTGGCCACCATGAGTTCGACAGCGCGTCCATCGACCCACTGAATATTTCGCATACGTACCTCGAACCAGCGTTGTGCTAAGGGGCTGTAGATCTCTCGGATATCTGCCCACGGTCCGACCGAGGTGTCGCAGAGTGCACGGTGGCCACTCGATAGCGCATTACCAAACCATTTCTTATAGGCCTGATTTGCAAATAATAGTTCATCATCGGGCGAGGGTGGTGCCACCGAGACGGCCGCATCAAGTGCCTGGAGCACGGTGATAAATCGTTCCTGCGCCTGTGCGAGTTCCTGGCGGATTCGGGTCTGCTCACTGATATCAGTCACCGAGGTCATCCAGCCCGTCTGTTTTCCGGTCTGATCAATTAAGGGCGAGGTATACATACGCACAATTAAGCTCGATCCATCCTTACGTCGAATGTTGATGGGTAGGCCAGATGGAGGGCTCTCGCCTGTGAGCATTCGTTCAAGATTCTTCTTGAGCATGGCCTGTGTCTGAGCAGGCCAATAGGGATAGGGGGGTCCACTGCCTGTGAGCTCTTCGGTGCTATAACCCACCATTCGACTAAAGGCAGGATTGACATAGGTGATGCGTCCGGCCAGATCAATCACGCGCATCCCGGTGGACATCGAGTTTTCCATCGCACGTCGAAAGGCGGTCTCCTCGGCGAGTGCCCGCTCGATACCGACACGAGTACGGGTATTACGCCAGATAACAATCTGTGTCACCCCCCCGAGCAGCACGAGTCCAACGATCAGAATCGTAATGACGTCGTTATAACGAAAGTTCGTGGGCTGCGTGTTGTAGCCCCTAAGCTTTACAAGGCCGGTGAGGGGGTCCAGGCCCACCTCGTAAAACGGCTTTCCGATCAGTGTTTTGGAATCTCGGGTCTGCGAGATCCAGCGGCCTTTCTCGTCAATCAGGCTAAAGGCCACTCGATTACCAAGTTCGGTAGGAACGGCAGAGAGCAGAAGGCTTTGCAATGAATAGGTCGCAACCAGCGTTCCTCGTGATTCCGCCTCGTGAATCAGTGGCACGTGATAGTCAATATTGACATCGCCCGATCTAACGGTGACCGGCACTGAGTAGGTTGGCTTTTTAGTGTTCGAGGCCATTCGCAGTGCGCTTCGCCGGGATTCGCCGGTGGCGGGTCTGCCGGCGGCACCAAAATTCTGAATCGGGTTATCTTGAGTGGGCACCACATGACGCACGATGCCGGTGTTGTCGATCCAGCCCACAAATGCAATCTCAGGATTTTTGGAGAAAAAGATCTGGGCAAATCGTTGGAGCGACTGTGTGGAGGGTGTGGTCTGGAATTGAAGCGAAAAGGCGGTAAGTTCACCCTCGTTGCGTTCAAGCTTTTCACGAATGCTGCGCTGCGTGCTGTCGACATCATTTCTTAGGGCTTGCTCGCGTTGGCTTTCTTCGGCCGCTGTGAGATACCAGATGATCGCGCCCATCAAACCCGCCAGCACAATCAGGGCCAGTAATGGCGTGAGTAATATCCAACGCTGCGATCGTCTGCTTGGCAGCTTGGCCTGCGTTGGGGGCTGGTAGGGCGGCGGTGCAGCCGAACTTGGGTTGGTTGTCATAGGGGCGATAGGGCAATTACGTCCAAGTGTAGCGAGGGATCTATTTTTTGTAATGTGAAATTAATTGCCGCATAGTGAAAAACAGCTTGCCACGGGGTTAAGCTCCTGCGGACAATGAGGAAAACTAAAAGAAGGAGACCTAAATGAGTGAACCGAAACGCGTCGACATGGACGAGGTCGAGACCCGTGAATGGCTCGAATCCCTCGAGGCTGTGATCGAGAGAGAGGGGCCTGAGCGCGCTCAGTTCATCCTCGAGACACTCATTGATAAGACCCGCCGCACGGGGGGCTTTATTCCGTTTTCGGGTAATACGGCCTACGTGAATACGATTCCAACAGCGCTCGAGGAGCACTGCCCAGGCAATCAGGAATACGAGGAGCGTCTGCGTTCGTGGATGCGATGGAATGCAATGGCGACCGTCGTTAGAACAAACCGTGGCGAAGGGGATCTCGGTGGCCACATTGCGAGCTTTCAGTCGCTCGCCAATATGCTGGGTATTGGTTTTAACCATTTCTGGAAGGGCCCAGAGCACCCACGTGGTGCTGATTTGTTATTTATCCAAGGTCACGCATCCCCGGGGATTTACGCGCGCGCTTTTCTAGAGGGCCGAATCACAGAGGAACACCTCGTTAACTTTCGTCGCGAGGTCGATGGCAAAGGGCTCTCGAGCTACCCACACCCAAAATTAATGCCAGACTTCTGGCAGTTCCCCACGGTGTCGATGGGGCTTGGCCCACTGATGGCTATTTATCAGGCGCGGTTTCTCAAATACTTACACGCCCGCGACATTGCCGATACCGAAGAGCGTAAGGTCTGGGCGTTTTGTGGCGACGGTGAGATGGATGAGCCGGAATCTATGGGCGCTATTGGGATGGCCGCCCGCGAGCAGCTCGATAACCTAGTCTTTGTAGTGAACTGCAACCTCCAGCGGCTCGACGGCCCCGTCCGCGGTAATGGAAAAATTATCCAAGAGCTTGAGAGTGACTTTAGGGGCGCAGGCTGGAATGTCATCAAAGTGATCTGGGGGTCTTATTGGGATCCCTTGCTAGCGAAAGACAAGGATGGGATCTTGCAGCAGGTCATGATGGACACGGTGGATGGCGAGTATCAAAACTACAAAGCAAATGACGGCGCCTATGTTCGCCAGCATTTCTTTGGTAAGCACCCGAAGCTGCTCGAAATGGTCTCCCGCATGACGGACGATGACATCTGGCGTTTAAACCGGGGTGGCCATGACCCGAACAAAATCTACGCGGCATTTTCGGCAGCCGTCAGACACAAAGGCCAGCCCACGGTCATCCTTGTGAAGACCATCAAAGGCTACGGAATGGGCAAGGTTGCAGAGGGGCGCAATACGGCCCACCAGACCAAAAAGCTCGACGACATGACCGTACACGAGTTCCGAGATCGGTTTGGTATTCCAATCCCGGATGACAAGTTGCACGATATTCCGTTTTATAAACCCGCAGACGACACGCCCGAGATGAAGTACCTGCACGAGCGGCGTCAGGCGCTAGGTGGGTATCTGCCCGCAAGGCGTGAGAAGGCGGATGAGGCGCTACAGGTACCCAAACTGGATGTCTTTGCGCCGGTTCTGGAGCCCACCGCAGAGGGCCGTGAAATTTCAACCACGCAGGCCTATGTCAGATGCTTGACACAGTTGTTACGGGACAAATCTCTGGGCCCAAGAATCGTGCCGATTCTTGTCGATGAGGCGCGCACCTTTGGTATGGAGGGGTTGTTTAGACAGATTGGAATCTATTCGGTAGAGCCGCAGAAATATGAGCCAGTCGACCGTGATCAGGTGATGTATTACCGAGAGGATGTCAAAGGCCAGATCCTGCAAGAGGGCATCAATGAGGCCGGCGGTATGAGTTCCTGGATCGCAGCAGCGACAAGTTATTCAACGAATAACCGGATCATGATTCCGTTTTATATCTACTACTCGATGTTCGGTCTACAGCGTGTCGGTGACCTGGCTTGGGCCGCAGGCGATATGCGAGCACGCGGATTTTTATTAGGCGGCACCGCAGGCCGAACAACACTGAATGGTGAAGGCCTTCAGCACGAAGATGGACATAGTCATATCCTCTCTTCGGTGATTCCGAATTGTATTTCCTACGACCCCACCTTTGGTCATGAGGTTGCAGTCATTATCCATTCGGGCCTACAGCGGATGGTGAGCAATCAGGAAGATGTGTTTTTCTACATCACCTTGATGAACGAGAATTACTCCCACCCGGGCCTAAAAAAAGGCACGGAGCAAGAGATTCTCAAGGGGATGTATCGGCTGGAAGGCGGGCCGAACTCCTCCAAACCTCGGGTTCAGTTGATGGGGAGCGGAACGATCCTGCGCGAAGTCATTGAGGCCGCAAAGATGCTCGACGCCGATTTTGGTGTGAGCTCCGATGTCTGGAGCTGCCCGAGTTTTACCGAATTACGCCGCGATGGCATGGAGTGTGAGCGGTTTAACCTATTAAATCCTGGTGCAAAGCAGCGCATTCCTTTTGTCGCACAGCAACTCGAAGGCCATGAGGGTCCGGTCGTTGCGGCTACCGATTACATCCGACTGTTCTCCGACCAGATTCGACCCTATATCCCCGCTGGCCGGCGTTTTACGACGCTAGGTACCGATGGATTCGGTCGCTCGGATACTCGGGCGAAGTTACGTGAGTTCTTTGAGGTTGACCGCCGTTATGTTGTGATTGCAGCACTACGTGGTCTTGCAGAAGAGGGCAAGATCAAGATGTCGGTTGTCGAGGATGCGATTAAAAAGTATGGCATCGCAACCGGCCGTCCGAGCCCGATGTCCGTCTAACCCCAACGCGCAACAGGAGACACACATGGCAGCGATTGA
>DBCQ01000037.1:0-237 GCA_002293155.1 Burkholderiales bacterium UBA954
AGTAATCAGGCCCGATAAACCAATAATGTCGGCATTGTGATCCTTTGCCGCCTGCAGGATCTGTTGAGCTGGAATCATCACGCCAAGATTGACGACTTCAAAGTTATTACACTGCAATACGACCGACACAATATTTTTTCCAATATCGTGTACATCGCCCTTCACGGTAGCGATAATAATTTTTCCCTTGGCCTGGGTGTTACCGGATATCCGTTGCTCTTCTTCAATATAGGGCAC
>DBCQ01000037.1:360-13730 GCA_002293155.1 Burkholderiales bacterium UBA954
CCCGCCATCAGTGGGCCCTCAATCACCTCGATAGGCCTGCCCTGGCGGGCCGAAATTTCCAGCCTAGCCTCTTCGGTATCTTCAACGATAAATTCTGTGAGGCCATGGACTAAGGCGTGTTCGAGCCGTTTCTGAACATCCAGCCCGCGCCACTGGAGTTGAACCTCCTCGCGTCTGCCATCAGTTTTTAGCTGGCCTGCAAACTCGATCATTCGCTCTGTGGCGTCTGGGCGGCGATTAAGAACAATATCCTCGACTCTCTCGCGCAGCGCTGGGTCGAGGTTTTCATAGACACCAAGCTGGCCCGCATTGACGATTCCCATCGTTAGACCAGCCTTTACGGCGTGATAGAGAAATACGGTGTGAATTGCCTCACGAGCTGGGTCGTTGCCGCGGAAGGAAAAGCTCACATTTGACACACCGCCTGAAATCTTGGCGTACGGAAGGTTTGCGCGAATCCACTTACAGGATTCGATAAAGTCGAGTGCGTAGGCATTGTGTTCTTCAATGCCTGTGGCGATCGCAAAAATATTGGGATCGAAGATAATATCTTCGGCGGGAAACCCGACCTCTTCGGTGAGGAGTCGATAGGCTTTAGTACAGATCTCTTTACGCCGCTCCAGCGTATCCGCCTGACCCTGGGTATCAAAGGCCATGACAATTACGGCCGCCCCGTAACGCCGACAGAGCCTTGCCTGGCGCAGGAACTCTTCTTCACCCTCTTTCATTGAGATCGAGTTCACAATGGCCTTGCCCTGAACGCATTTCAAGCCTGCCTCAATGACGCTCCATTTTGATGAGTCGATCATGATGGGCACACGCGAGATGTCAGGCTCTGAGGCGATCAGATTCAGAAAGCGAACCATTGCCGCCTCGGAATCCAACATGGCCTCATCCATATTGATGTCAATGACCTGAGCTCCGTTTTCAACCTGCTGGCGGGCAACAGCAACAGCCTGTTCAAACTCACCCGCAAGAACTAGGCGGGCGAATTGCTTAGAGCCGGTCACATTCGTTCGTTCACCCACATTGACGAAAAACGAACTCTCGTCAATCGTGCAGGCCTCAAGGCCAGATAGCCTCAGCTTTGGTGCAACCTCAGGAATCGGCCGTGGCGCAAAGGTTTCTACGGCGTTGGCAATCGCGGCAATGTGATCGGGTGTGGTGCCGCAGCAGCCGCCCACCACATTAACCCAGCCTTGCTCTGCGAATTCCTTTAAAAATCCCGATGTAATTGGCGGTGTTTCATCAAACCCCGTCGGAGCCATTGGGTTAGGTAGGCCGGCATTCGGATAGATACAAATCGCAGTATTTGAGAGACGCGAGATTTCCTCAACATAGGGCCGCATCAGCGCTGCCCCCAAAGCGCAGTTCAAGCCGATCGTAATGGGCTGTGCATGCCGAACGCTATTCCAGAATGCCTCAACAGTCTGCCCCGACAGAATACGGCCTGATGCATCCGTGATGGTTCCGGAGATCATGACAGGCCAGCGCATCTGGCGACGATCAAATACCGTCTCCATCGCAAAGATTGCGGCTTTTGCATTCAGGGTGTCAAAGATAGTTTCCAATAAGAGTAGATCAGCGCCGCCATCAAGCAATCCATCAATCTGCTCGGTGTAGCTGGTGACAAGCTGATCAAAGTGAATATTGCGCGCACCAGGGTCGTTGACATCAGGAGAGATTGATGCGGTTCGTGGTGTTGGGCCGATTGCGCCTGCAACAAACCGTGGCCGTTCGGGCGTTGCGTATTTATTGCAGGCCTGTCTGGCGATACGGGCTGACTCTGTATTCATCAGTCGCGCCAGTTGGGGCAGCCGGTAATCCTCCTGGGCAATGGAGGTCGCACCAAAGGTGTTGGTCTCTACGATGTCGGCGCCAGCGCAGAGGTATTGTTCATGAATCTGCGCAATTACCTCAGGTCGCGTTAGCGAGAGCAGTTCATTATTTCCTTTGACATCGATCCCAGTCTGCGTGGCCTGATCAATGGCCTCGCGAACTGTCAACGACAGGTCTGACATGTCACTGCCGCGATACTGCGCCTCGGAGAGCTTGTATTGCTGAATCATGGTGCCGGTTGCGCCATCGAGCACAAGAATCCGCTTGGCCAGCTGTTGGCGAAGCGGAGCAAATGCAGAAGATTCGGGTAACTGTTGGGGCATAGGGGGCTCGGAAATCAACCCCTTATTTTAGGCTATCGAGCCAGCAAACGAGCCCATCACTATTGAGCTTAATGTCTAAATCGAGCACCTCAAGACAGGCCTGCTCGGAGAGCGAAACGCCGTGGTGCTTTAAATCAGCGAGAAACAAGCGCTCTAAGCCCTCGCGAATACCTCTGGCCCGCGATGCTCCCGCATGGAGATGTTGGCGTGCGATATCGGTGAACTGATCAATCTGTCGAAGCAGGAATTCGCCGTGGCGTTGCACATCCCGCAGCTGCGAGTAGTGGGTGAGATAAACCGCCGGCGGGTTGGCGGCCAAAAGCCGTCGGATAGAAGCCTTATGATCCTCAGGGGTAAACTGCGATGGCGATGAGGTGATGAATACATAGGGACCATTGGCGGAGTCGAGCTCTCGGTATGAGATTCCAAAGGTGTCGCCCGTGAAAAAGCTCTTGCTCTGTGAATCCCGGATATAGACATGGTGTTTGGCGTGGCCCGGTGAATCCCAGAATTCAAAAATCCGGCCTGCGAGGTCAACGCGTGTCGATTCTGGCGTTTCTAGAATTCGTTCGTGGGCAATGGGCTCAAGCCTTCCGTACTCCCGCTCGGCCATCGCGGTGCCATAGACCTCGCAGACCGCAGCCCAGAGCTTGGAAGGGTCAACCAGGTGACGCACGCCGCGGGGGTGAACTGTGATTTTTGCATTTGGGCAGACCTGCATCAGTGTCCCTGCGCCACCAGCATGATCAAGGTGTACATGGGTTAAGAAAATCCAGTCAACATCGGCGGGCGTCAATCCAAGGGCATCAATGGCGGCGACCACATGAGGTACGGCATAGCGGGTTGAGGTGTCGATGATTGCGATTCGACCCCGATGTACAACGAAGTGGATGGCATCAAATTCGCTGCGAAAATACCCCGAATCAAGAGCGTAGATGCCATCACCAAAGTCCCGAAGAGTTGGCGTGATCAATGCGGCAGCTGCATGATGATGGTGTAAGTGAGCGGTGGTCATAGGGTCTGATAATCCATTACAAATTGGGCGAAGAATTCTGGCGTTAAACGCCCGCCGATAGTCTTGCCTTGATTAGATCGCTGACCTGTTGAGGGTTTGCCTTGCCCTGGGATTTTTTCATAACCTGACCAACAAGCGCATTCATTGCTTTTTCTTTGCCGGCCTTAAATTCCTCCGCCATCTTCGGGTTTGCGGTAATTACATCATCGACAAGCCCCGCGATAAGACCCGTATCTTGAATCTGCTTTAAGCCCCTAGCCTCAATTACAGCATCAGCGGACTCGAACTCTCCGCCCCAGAGCGCTGCAAAAATATCCCGCCCAATTTTGTTGCTAACCGTATTATCTGAAACCCTTGCGATGAGTCCGGCAAGCTGCGAGGGGCTGACTTTTGATTGGGAAATCTCAAGATCATCTCGATTCAAGTTTGTTGCGAGTTCGCCCATAACCCAGTTTGCGGCGAGCTTGGCATCGGTTGGCTGCGCTGCGAGGACCTCAGAGAAATACTGGGCCGTGTCGCGGCTCATCGCCACCATCGAGGCATCGTAGTCGGATAGACCGTAGTGCTTCACGAGTCGCTCGCGAAGCGCGCTTGGCAGCTCTGGCATTTCTGCCCGAATACGATCAATCCAGGCCTGCGAGATCACCAGCGGTGGCAGGTCGGGGTCTGGAAAGTACCGGTAATCATGCGCATCTTCTTTTGATCGCATCGCTCGGGTTTCTTCGCGATCGGGATCAAAGAGTCGGGTCTCTTGGGTAACGGCACCGCCATCCTCAATCAGTCTGATTTGACGAAGGGCTTCGACCTCAATGGCTTTTTCAAGAAATCTAAATGAGTTTAGGTTCTTGATTTCACAGCGCGTCCCGAAGGTTGTCTGTCCGGCAGGCCGTACCGAAACGTTGGCATCAATTCGAAAGGAGCCCTCTTGCAGATTGCCATCGCAAATCCCTATCCAGGTGACAAGGTTATGAAGTGCCTTGGCATACGCGACCGCCTCCTTTGCAGAGCGCATCACGGGCTCGCTCACAATCTCAAGAAGGGGTGTTCCCGCCCGATTTAAATCAATGCCTGAGCAGCCCTGGGGCAGACCATCAATGCCTTCATGAATCGACTTTCCGGCATCTTCTTCAAGATGCGCACGCGTAAGCGCAATTGGCTTGATCCCTTGGTCGGTCACAATAGTGATTACGCCACCTTGAACCACTGGAGTCTCATACTGACTAATCTGATAGCCCTTGGGTAGATCGGGATAGAAATAGTTTTTGCGTGCAAATATCGAATGGGGTGCGATGGTTGCATCAACCGCTAATCCGAAGCGAATGGCGCAGGCAACCGCCTCCCGATTCATCACGGGCAATACTCCGGGTAATGCCATATCGATGATGTGGGCCTGCGTGTTAGGCGCCGCCCCAAACGCCGTCGACGCGGGAGAGAATATTTTTGATTGAGTTCTAAGCTGAACGTGGGCCTCGAGCCCCAAGACGATTTCCCAGTTCATTTCGTAACTCCCGCCATTGGGGTGCGTTGGTGCCAGTCGGTTGCGTGTTGAAAATGATGAGCAACACTTAGAAGCTGCTTTTCTTCAAATTTTCTACCGATGAGCTGCAGGCCAATGGGCCGCTGCGCGTGGTCACCGTGGCCGAATCCGCAGGGTATCGACATGGCGGGTAGCCCGGCCAGATTCACACCTAGGGTATAGATATCTGCAAGGTAATCCTGCAGTGGATTTTTAATGGGTGCGTCAATGTCCCATGCAACAGTTGGTGCAACGGGCCCGATAATGAGATCACAGGAGTTAAATGCCGCCTCGAAATCTTGTGCAACCAAACGGCGAACCCGTTGAGCTTGCATGTAATAGGCGTCGTAATATCCGTGCGAGAGTACAAAGGTGCCAATAAGAATCCGGCGCTGAACCTCTTTGCCAAACCCCTCGGAGCGTGACCGGCAGTAGAGGTCTTCAAGGTCCTTGGGATTGCCTGCACGGTAGCCATAACGTACGCCGTCAAAACGACTGAGGTTGCTGGAGGCTTCGGCCGGTGCGATTACGTAGTAGGCGGGAATACTCAGTGCAGTTCGGGGCAGACTCACGTCCACTGTTTCTGCACCGAGCGCCTTCAGTTCTGCTGTGGCCGCCTCAATAGCCTGGCGAACCTCGGTGCCAAGGCCGTCAGAGAAAAACTCTCTTGGTAATCCGAGGCGCAGGCCTTTTAACGGCATCCCTGGGCGACCCCCTTCACGAACGGGTTCGTCAATGCCATTGGCAAAATCTTCGCTAGGCCGCTCTAGGCTTGTGGAATCTTTCTCGTCGAAACCCGTCATCGCGCCCAGCAGCACGGCGCAGTCCAGGGCGGTCCGCGCAATTGGTCCGGCCTGATCAAGGCTTGAGGCGTAGGCGATCATTCCCCAGCGGGAGGCCCTGCCATAGGTTGGCTTGATGCCTGTGAGGCCGCACATCGCTGCGGGTTGTCGAATCGACCCCCCGGTGTCCGTTCCCGTAGCAGCGGGGATCAAGCCCCCCGCCACGGCGGCAGCCGATCCACCAGAGGAGCCGCCGGGGATGGCTCGGATATCCCAGGGATTCTTCACCGGCCCAAATGCCGAGTGGGTGTTGCCGGAGCCCATGGCAAACTCGTCGCAGTTGAGTTTGCCCATACCCACCATGCCGGCCTGCTCAAGTTTTTCGACGATCGTAGCGTCGAAGGGGCTCCGATAGCCCTTCAGGATTTTTGAGGCGGCTGTCGTCGGCCAATCCCGGGTGACGAAGATATCCTTGTGGCCAATTGGAAGCCCCACCAAGGAGAACCCCTGGCCGGGGCCCTTTCCTGGGGGGGGCTGGCCGCCGGTGTCGCCTGAATCCAGGCGCTTTTGGGCAGCAGCGGCCTTGGCAAGCGAGGTCTCGGGGTCGATCGCTAAAAACGAATTAGTGGTGTCCGTGGCAATACGCGAGAGGAAAAATCTTGTCAGCTCAGGCACGCTGATCGCCTTGCTGGATAAGGCTTTGGCCAGACTAGCAAGATCGGAAAAGGGGGAGATCGCCGCCATTATTCGACCACCCGTGGCACCGTAAACAGGCCCACCGCCGCCTCGGGTGCGTTTTTCATGAGTTCCTCGCGGGGGGCAAGCGCCACGGCGACGTCCTCGCGCAGCCTTAAGGTCAGGTCATGGGGGTGGGCCATGGGCGCGACACCCTCAGTCGGGGCGCTAGCGAGCTCACCGACCCAGTTCACCACAGAGGTTAGTGCAGGCAAGACCTCCTGCCGATCGGTGTCCGACATTGCGAGTCTTGCAAGGCGGGCGAGCTTTTCAAGGTCTTTTGGTTCGAGGTTCACGGATTAAGATTCTTAAAGTGTCGTTGTGCTTTATTATCCTTTTCTTTTGACGTGAGTTTCTTATGTTCGGATTTCTAAGAAGTTATCTCTCCCAGGACATCGCGATTGACCTGGGTACGGCCAACACCCTTATTTTTGTGCGGGGTAAGGGCATCGTCCTTGATGAGCCGTCCGTTGTGGCGATTCGTCATGAGGGAAATGGCGGAAAAAAAATAATTGAGGCAGTTGGGAAGAAAGCCAAGCAGATGCTGGGCAAGGTTCCAGGCAACATTGAAGCGATCCGGCCGATGAAAGACGGCGTAATTGCCGATTTCACAGTGACGGAGCAGATGCTAAAGCAGTTTATCCGCATGGTTCACGAAAAGAGGTTTCTCAGCCCGAGCCCGAGGGTAATTATCTGCGTGCCTTGTGGATCAACGCAGGTCGAGCGCCGCGCAATTCGCGAGTCTGCATTATCGGCAGGGTCAAGTGAGGTGTACTTAATTGAAGAGCCAATGGCGGCTGCAATTGGCGCTGGCCTTTCCATCTCTGAGCCCCATGGGTCGATGGTGGTCGATATCGGAGGCGGCACAACTGAGGTTGGAGTGATCTCGCTCGGTGGGCTGGTCTACGCGGGCAGCGTTCGGGTGGGTGGCGACAAGTTCGACGAAGCGATCACGAATTACATTCGTAGAAACTTTGGCATGCTCATCGGTGAGCAGACCTCTGAGGCCATTAAGAAACAAATCGGCTCGGCGTTTCCGGGCAGCGAGATCCGCGAAATGGAAGTCCGTGGCCGCAACCTCAGCGAGGGTATTCCAAGGACTTTCACAGTCTCTAGCAATGAAATCCTCGAGGCACTCACCGAGCCTCTGAATCAGATTGTGGTCGCCGTAAAAAATGCTCTGGAGCAAACACCGCCAGAACTGGCTGCAGACATTGCAGAGCGCGGCTTGATTCTTACCGGCGGGGGTGCGCTGCTGCGTGACCTCAATCGACTCTTAAGTGAAGAGACTGGTCTGCCTGTTTATGTGGCGGAAGATCCGCTCTCATGCGTGGTGCGCGGATGCGGTGAGGCACTTGAACGAATTGATGAATTCAAGGACATCTTTGCAACGGAATAAGTGCCTGGGTGAGGGGGTAGCTGTCGTTTGATATGGCGCTCTCTCAGACTCCACCACCACTTTTCACTCAGGGCCTTCCTGCCCGACTCCGTCTCCTGATCGCTGTTTTCTTGGCGGCAGGGACTCTATATGTCGATTTAAATCTCGGGCTGCTCAAGCCTCTGCGCCAAGGCCTCTCGATGGTGCTCTACCCGATCGAGCAGGTGCTGATGATGCCCCGCGATGTGTTCTATTGGTTTACAAAATACGGCACTGTCATCATCGACACGGTCGACCGTCGGGCCGATATTGAAAAGCGCGAGGTTGATAGTGCGGCTGCATTATTGCAATTCGAACAGCTACGCACAGAGAACGAGAGCCTGCGGGTGCTCTTAGAGCTGCGTAAAGAAATCAAGCATCGAACGATTGCTGCTGAAATTAGCCATGAGACTCGAGACGCATTTAGCAACCGCATTGTGATTGATCGGGGCAGTCAGCATGGTGTGGCGCCGGGCCACCCGGTGATTAATGCGCGTGGTGTTGTAGGCCAAGTCATTCGTGTCTCGCCGATCACGTCAGAGGTCTCGCTGGTGACAGACCCCTCCTTGGTGATCCCTGTGAACCTACCCCGAACGGGTATCCGCAGTGTGGCAACCGGCACGGGCGATGGGCAACAGGTTGAACTCAAGTATTTAAATATCAATGCAGAAGTAGAGGTCGGCGACGTGCTGGTGACATCGGGGCTCGACGGCGTCTATCCGAGTGGGCTGCCCGTTGCAAAAATTAACCGGGTTGAGCGGGCGGGCGGTGGACAGTTTCCCCGCATTTCCTCAACACCCGTTGCAACGGTTGGCACGCTTCAGCAAGTCCTTGTTATCCTAATTGATCAAGACCTGATCCTGCCGGCACCTCGCGAACTCGAGAAGCAATCGCAGCCGCAGCGTGGGGGCATAACGAAATGAAACGCGCAATTCTGGGTCGTGCGCCAAGCACTGCCATGATTACCTGGTCATTTGTAATTGCGCTTGCTCTTGAGATGGTGCCCTGGGGCAATTGGCCTGTGCCAGGCTTTGTTGCTTTTGTATTGGTGTTTTGGAACATTTTTCAGCCCCGAAGGGTCGGTATCGCCCTGGCTTGGCTCGTGGGAATTGTTATGGATGTCCATGCGGGCTCACTCCTAGGGCAGCATGCATTGGCCTATTCGATTCTGTCTTACGGCGCAATCGCCCTGCATCGTCGGATCCTGTGGTATTCAATTCCAGGCCAGGCACTTCAGCTGCTCCCCTTGTTTTTTATCACCCATGTGGTGGTCTCACTCGTTAACCTATTTCTCTCAGGCGTGTCTCCCTCTTGGGTCTACCTTGTATCACCAATTGTTACTGCCGCCTTGTGGATACCGGTTACAAACATAGTGTTGAACCGATTGAATCGGCCGTTAAGTTCGACGGCAGCGATTGGCCGCTAGCCCCTTGAATTCAGCATGACTGAGTTTCGCTCTAACGGATCGAGTGATTTTCGTCTAAGGGCTTCTTTTGTCGCTCTCTTAGTCCTCTTTGCATTTGGCTTATTAGCATTGCGGTTTTTTTATCTACAGGTCTGGAAGTATTACGATTTTCACGCACTCTCAGAAGAAAATCGGGTTGCGCTTCTGCCAATACAGGCGCCGCGTGGTGAGATATTCGATCGTAATGGCAATATCATCGCTCGCAATGCATCGGCTTTCGCCCTTGAGATTGAGCCCCATAAGGTTCCCAACCTTGAAGAGACCCTACAGTATCTGGGCACCCTTATTAAGTTAGACGAGCTTGATCTTCGCCGATTCCGTCGGCTTAAAAACGAGTTGCGCAGATTCGACACGATTCCCTTACGCCCAACGCTTAACGATGCCGAGGTGGCCCGAATTGTCGTGCACCTGCATCGCCTTCCGGGGGTATCCGTCAATGTCCGCAGCATGCGTTACTACCCGCACGGGGATTCCTCGTCCCATCTCCTCGGCCACATTGGGCGGATTTCGCGTCAAGATCGTGAACGCATAGAGCAGAGCGAGTTGGCATCGACCTATTACGGCACCTCGCATATTGGAAAACTCGGGCTCGAACAGGCCTACGAGTCTGACCTACGCGGCCAGACCGGTTTTGATCGAATGGAAATCACTGCTGGTGGCCGGATGGTGCGAAGCCTAGCGAAGCGGCTCCCAGTCTCTGGCAAAAATCTTAAGCTTTCGGTTGATGGTGAGCTCCAGAGAATTATTGAGCAGGCCTACGGGAAACGGCGTGGCGCCTTGGTCGCCTTAGATCCGAAAACTGGCGAGGTCTTGGCCTTCGTGTCAATGCCGAATTTCAATCCGGCCTTGTTTATCGATGGGATTGATGCCTTGACCTGGGATGGACTGAATAACTCTCCCGATAAGCCACTCTTGAATCGACCCCTGCGCGGCACCTACCCCCCTGGCTCTACCTATAAACCTTTTATGGCGATTGCCGCCCTCGAGTCGGGTCTGAGAAAGCCAGAAGACACGATTAACGACCCCGGATTTTTCATGTTTGGTAATCATAAATTCCGGGACAGCAATCCAGATGGAAATGGAATTGTTGATCTTAAAAAATCAATTGTGGTCTCTAGTGACACTTATTACTACATTCTGGCCAAAGATATGGGAGTCGACTTAATCCATCGACACATTGAGCCCTGGGGCTTTGGCCGAAAGACGGGCATCGATTTAATCGGTGAGGTGTCGGGTATTTTGCCCTCCTCCCAGTGGAAACTGGATCGCTTTAAGCAGCCTTGGCATCCTGGAGAAAATATGTCGATCGGCATTGGCCAGGGCTATAACTCATTCTCAATTCTGCAATTGGCCCTAGCGACTGCAACCTTGGCGAATCGTGGTGTCATGATGAAGCCACGGCTTGTCCAATCAATTGAAGATCCCAACACCGGAGAGGTTGTGAAGACCGAGCCGCAGACATTAAGAACGCTTGATGTGGATCAGAAAGCCATTGATCTGGTTATCGAGGCAATGATTGACGTTAACAAGTCTGGCACGGGCGCACGAATATTCGGTAACGTGCCGTATTCGGTTGCGGGTAAGACGGGCACGGCCCAGGTCATTAGTATCGGTCAGAATGAAAAATATAGCGCTTCCCGAGTGGCAGAGCGGCATCGAGACCATTCGCTGTATATCGCATTTGCACCGGCCGATAAGCCGCAGGTCGCACTCGCCTTGATCGTCGAGAACGGCGGTTTTGGTGCGGCTGCTGCTGCCCCAATTGCACGCCAGGTGTTTGATTATTTGTTAATTAAAAAAGGGCTACCGGTTGTCCAATAAGCTGATTCCTCAAGGTTGGCGAGATACCCTGGCGCGGCTGCAGCCACTCGTGGGCGTCTTAGATGGCCCATTTATGAGCATGTTTCTCGGCGTTGCAGCACTCTCATGTCTGATTCTTTACAGCGCTGGTAATGATTTTGAGGGCCGCTTTTTTGGCCATATTCGTAATCTAGGTTTAGCGATACTGATTATGTGGACCGTTGCCCATATCTCACCTAGCCAGTGGCAGAAGATTGCGGTTCCTTTATTTATCTTCGCTCTTTTACTGCTTGTGGCCGTTGCGATAGCCGGTGATGTATCCAAGGGGGCACGTCGTTGGTTGAATCTCGGTGTGACACGAATCCAGCCCTCAGAGCTGATGAAAATTGCAATGCCTCTAATGCTCGCCTGGCTAGTTCATAAATATGAGGGTCTAAGGACTGCCCGACATTGGCTTTTGGCAATCCTGCTCTTAATTGTTCCCACCGGCTTGATTCTCGCCCAGCCTGATCTCGGTACGGCAATTCTGGTGTTTGCTGCAGGATTTTTTGTTTTATTTTTTGCAGGCGTACCCTGGAAGCTAGTCTTTATTGCGCTTGGTATTGGTTTGTTTGGTGTCGTCACCCTGATCTTCTTTGGCGATGCAGCCTGTGCAGACGGAGTCTCCTGGCCGGGTCTAAGAGACTATCAGCGTCAGCGCGTCTGTACCCTGATGGATCCAATGCGAGACCCTCTAGGAAAAGGCTTTCACATCATTCAGTCAGTAATTGCAGTGGGCTCTGGCGGACTCTTTGGCAAAGGCTGGATGCAGGGAACGCAGACCCATCTCGAGTTTATTCCAGAGCGCACTACCGATTTTATTTTTGCGGCCTACTCAGAGGAGTTTGGACTACTCGGTAATCTCTTCCTGGTGAGCCTGTATTGCGGACTAATTCTTCGCGGATTGTGGATCGCAATTGGTGCGCCGACATTGTTTTCCCGGCTGCTTGCTGGGGCAATTTCACTCACTATTTTTAATTACGCATTTGTCAATATGGGTATGGTTACGGGTATTCTCCCTGTAGTGGGTGTACCACTGCCTTGGATGTCGTATGGCGGCACCGCGATGGTGACGCTCGGATTCGGTGCAGGTATCTTGATGAGCATTGCCCGAACGCGTTCCCAGACAGTACAAGGCTTTGTGTTACAACGACAGTAGATCAGCAAGTAACTAAAGATAGGCGATGGGGGAGATTGATGGCTGGCCCGTTGGAAGCTGCCGAGACCTTACTCAAGGGATTTGATCGGCATTACGCCTTATTTCGTTACAACGCCCAACAGGCAAAGCATCGTTTTGAGGCAGGTGATTATCAAGGAATTCGGCATCTTGCCCGTGAGCGCATCACCTTCTATGACTCCCGAGTTCGCGAGGCCTTTGACCAGATGCGGACGCAGTTTTCCGATGACATCAAGAAGGCAGGAACCTTCTGGCAAGACGTAAAGAGGTCCTACACCGGCTTGATTGCCGATCACCGACAGCCTGAACTCGCCGAGACGTTTTTTAATTCAGTTACGACCAAATTACTCGATCGAGAGTATTTTCGAAATGATGTCTTATTTGTACGCCCGCAGATCTCAACTGAATATCTTGATTCAGAGCCTCCTTCCTATCGCGTCTACTATCCGAAGCGTAGGGGTCTGAAACACACCCTGCTAGAGATTGCGGTAGACATTGGCTTAGCCTGCCCTTGGGAGGATATTTCTAGAGATCTCCGCTTCGTTCGGCGCGCAGTCTGTGAGCGTCTTGAGCGGCCTTGGCGATCGCAAAACGACCTACAGATTCACGTACTCCGCTCTCTGTTTTTTCGCAATAAGGGCGCCTATTTAATTGGCAGGATTGTGAACGACGGAGACCCCATTCCATTCGCTGTGCCAATTATCCGAAATGACAAGGGTAAGACTACTATCGATACCGTATTGTTTCAGGCCGAGCAGATTTCGGTTCTCTTCTCATTTGCGCGGTCTTATTTTATGGTCGATATGGAGGTGCCATCGGCTTATGTTCAGTTTCTGAGAAGCCTCCTGCCCAACAAAGCCAAGAGTGAACTCTACACAATGCTCGGCCTGCACAAGCAAGGCAAGACACTATTTTACCGTGATCTATTGACGCATCTTAAGCACTCTTCGGACCGCTTTAGAATTGCTGACGGGATTAAAGGTCTTGTAATGCTGGTCTTTACCTTACCCTCATTTCCTTATGTCTTTAAGATCATTAAAGATCGGCGAAGTAAAGATGTCTCACGTGAGCACATTGAATCTAAATATCTGCTTGTCAAGGTCCATGATCGGGCGGGTCGCATGGCCGACACATGGGAGTATTCCAACGTTGATTTTCCTCGGGAGCGTTTTGAGGAAGCGCTTCTCGATGAGATTAGGCAGTTTGCGCCAAGCATGATGTCTGAGAGTGATAGTCGGATTGTCTTGAAGCATCTCTACATT
>DBCQ01000057.1 GCA_002293155.1 Burkholderiales bacterium UBA954
CAACAAAGACAATCAGGAAGACAAGGAGCCGCTTTTTGATACTGCCGATACGATCCTCGATACCCTTCGCGTGTTTGCAGAGATGATGGCAGGACTCGAGGTTAAAAAAGATGTGATGCGTGCTGCAGCCCTCGAGGGCTACTCAACGGCAACCGATCTTGCGGACTATCTTGTTAAAAAAGGCCTACCCTTTCGTGATGCCCACGAGGCTGTTGCCTTGGCGGTTCGCGCGGCGGTAGCCCAACACAAAGATCTATCCGAGATGGAGATTAGAGAGCTTCAAGCCTTCAGCCCACTGATTACGCAAGATGTATTTGATGTCCTGAAGGTGGAGGGCTCGGTAGCCGCTCGGCAGCACACGGGCGGAACCGCGCCTTCCCAAGTCCATCTACAGGTCGATGCCCACAAAAAGTCCTCGTGCTGAGCATCTTAACGGTCACCTCACCGTTTTTTCTTTTAGTTCTTGCAGGGTATGTCGCAATACGGACTACCCTGCTTCCCTTAAGTGCCATCACGGGTCTTAATATCTTCGTTCTGTACTTTGCACTGCCCTGCATGCTGTTTCGTTATGGGTCCAATACACCGATCGAGCAGCTCTTAAACCTTCCTCTCGCGGCCGTTTACTTACTATGCTCGTTACTCCTGGTGGCGATCGCGATTGTGATCAGCCGGCGTCAGCGGCTGGACTGGAACAACACAGCCTTAGGCGCACTGGTTGCGACATTTCCCAACACGGGCTATATGGGCGCCCCTTTACTGCTCACAATCATTGGAGCATCAGCAGCAGGCCCGGTGATTGTCACGATTTTTATTGATATTGTGATTATTTCGTCGCTCTGTGTTGGTCTATCTCGGATCACGCCTGACAACGACCAGGCCTTTAGTGCCTCGATTCAGCAATCCTTTAAAGGCATGGTCAGCAACCCAATGCCTTGGGCCATCTGCCTAGGCGTGCTCGCCTCCGGATTGGACGCACAGCTACCTGCCATTTTTGAGTCCACTGTTGGGCTGCTGGGCAACGCAGCCTCACCGACGGCGCTCTTCACGATTGGAGCAGTCTTGGCCCGCTCTGCGATGCAATCCAAGATCGATGGACAGGCGCCCCCCATTGAGACCGCGATCTATTCCATTGTGGCTATCAAATTACTGGCTCATCCGGCCATCATTGCATTAGGGTTCGCTATCGCCAATGAACTTGGCGCCGGTATTGATCCCGCTACGATTGCCATCGTTGTGCTCTTGGGTGCGCTCCCAAGTGCCAGCAATGTCACGCTACTTGCCGAGCGATTCGGCGCCGATGCGGGCCGGATTGCAAAGATCGTACTCATCACCACCACACTGGCATTTTTTAGCTTCCCAGCCTTCGTCTCGGTACTTCACCCTAGTTGATTACGGTTAGGCAACTGTTTTAATCTCAGGCAAATTTCTTGGAAAGGAATCTCTATGAGCCGCCGCGAATTTCTCTCTAAAACCGGTGCTGCAGCAGTTGCCACCGGCGCAGCCGTTGTCTGCGCACCTGCAATCGCACAGTCCGATGTTGTGCGCTGGCGCTGTGCGTCAAGCTTTCCCAAAAGCGTCGATACACTATTTGGAACGGCTGAGTTGGTGGCGAGACGGGTAGGCCAAATCACAGGTGGAAAGTTTCAAATCAGCCTACATGCAGCTGGGGAGATTGTTCCACCTCTTCAGGTGCTTGATGCGGTGGAAAAAGGCACAATTGAGTGTAACCACACGGCGCCCTATTACTTCATCGGCAAAGACCCCGCCTGGGCTTTTGGCACCTGTATACCGTTTGGCTTCAATAGCCGGCAGCATAATGCCTGGTGGGTCCACGGTGATGGCGAAAAAATTTACAACGAATTCACTCGGCAGTTTGGTGTTGTAAATCTCTTGTGCGGAAACACCGGCTCCCAGATGGCTGGCTGGTTTAAAAAGGAAATCAAATCCGTCGCTGACCTAAAAGGTTTAAAGTTCAGAACCGGTGGCATGGGCGGCCAGGTCCTGACCAGACTCGGTGTGGTGACCCAACAATTGCCAGCAGGCGAGATCTACTCCGCCCTTGAGAAGGGCACCATTGACGCAGCTGAGTTCACCGTGCCTTATGACGATGAAAAGCTCGGCCTCAACAAGATCGCAAAGTATTACTACTATCCCGGATGGAATGAAGGCGGTGCGGCGCTCGGATTTCAGGTCAACGCAAAGGCGTGGGATGCGCTGCCCGAGGCCTACCGCGCCGCCCTCCAGGCGGCCACCGCGGAGGCCAACACATGGATGCAGGCCAAGTACGACGCTTTAAATCCGATCGCTCTCAAACGCCTGGTGCAAGGCGGTGCGCTCTTGAGGGCCTACCCAAAGACGGTGATGGATGCCTGCTTCACAGCAAACCGCGAGCTGATCGCTGAGACGAACGCCAAGAGCCCCGCTTTCAAAAAGATCTACGATCAGATGCTTGCTTTCCATCGTGATCAGGTGGCCTGGTTCCGTGTCGCAGAGGCCCAGTTCGATGGATTTATGTCACGACAAAAACTCTAAGTGGGCGAGAGCTATTTCTTCTTAAAGTAATCTGCGGGATCGTCGGCAGGAAGATTTCCTGCCGCATCGGGCCCGGCCGCCGAGGACTGCGCTTGGGCTTCTGCGCCCGCCTCATTTTGATCAAGCTGAATTTCAAAAGACTGGAGATTGCCCGAGATCGGGCGATCCAGTAAGCCAGTCGCCAGCTGCGGAAAAAAAATCAGGATCGCCACCAGCAGCATCTGTAGCCCAACCCAGGGAATTGCTCCGATATAGATATCGGAAGTCTTAATCGAACGGGGCGCAATACCCCGCAGATAAAATAATGCAAATCCAAATGGCGGATGCATGAAAGAGGTCTGCATATTGACGCAGATTAAGACACCGAACCAGACCAGATCGATACCGAGTTTATTGGCCATAGGCACCAGAAGCGGCACCACAATAAAGGCGATCTCAAAGAAGTCGAGGAAAAACGCAAGAAAGAAAATCAGGATGTTAACGACAATCAGAAACGTAACAGCATCGTCGGCACCAACACTTGTAAAGAGGTGCTCAACCCAGAGCCCTCCATCCACCCCTTGAAAAACCAGGGTGAAAACAGTTGCGCCAATCAGAATAAAAATTACCATCACCGTGATGGCCATGGTTGTCTCCATCGCCTCGCGAACCATTGGCCAGGTGAGGCGGCGATGGCCTGCCGCCAACCCAATCGCACCAACGACACCCATTGCCCCGGCCTCTGTGGGCGTTGCAAGCCCCATGAAGATGGTGCCCAATACAATAAAAATCAGGGCCATCGAGGGCAGGACCGCCCGTATCACCGCCTTGGCCAGACGCCAGCCGCGCAAGATACGATCGGCCTGTGGCATTGGCGGCATCGATCTCGGGGAGAAGACCGATACCAAGAAGATAAAAATCAAGAAGATAAAAATCTGCGCAAATGACGGGCCAATTGCGCCAAGGTACATATCCCCAACCGAACGGCCGAGTTGATCTGCCAGCACAATGAGCACGAGCGATGGCGGAATCACCTGCGTGATAGTTCCGGATGCCGCAATGACGCCGGTTGCCAGCCGAGCGTTATAGCCATAACGCTGCATAATCGGCAGCGCAATCACCCCCATCGCAATAACAGAGGCAGCCACTGTGCCCGTGATCGCACCGAGAATTGCACCAACAACAATCACGGCATAAGCAAGGCCACCTGAGAGACCACCAAACAGCTGTGCGAAGCCTTCCAATAAATCCTCAGCCAAACCACTGCGCTCGAGAATCGCCCCCATGAGTGTAAAAAATGGGATTGAAAGTAAGAGTTCATTGGAGAGAATGCCAAACACACGATAGGGCAGGTTCGCCATGAACTGCGGGGGAAAGAGGCCCAGTTCGATTGCGACAAAGCCCGATGCAAGGCCTAATGCCGCTAACGAAAATGCAACGGGCAGGCCAATCAACAGAAAGACGACCAATGCCAAAAACATGGCCGGCGCCATGATCTCGATGGTAGTCACGCGGCCCCCTCGTCTCGCCCAGGATCGACTGATCTGCTCATTACTGGACGGGCTTTTCGTAGTGGGAATCGAGTGCAATCACGCCCATAAGCGCTGCCACGCGTTTGATCACCTCAGAGACCGCCTGCAGAATGAGTAAACCAAAACCTAGGGGCAAGAGTAGCTTAACTGGCCAGCGCAACAATCCACCCGCGTTGGCCGATGTCTCTTGAATGGACCAGGACTCGACGAACCAGGGCCAGGAGATATAAGCCATGAAAACCGCAAAGGGCATTAGAAATACGATAAGCCCAGAGAGATCGAGCCAGGCCCGCTGGCGATCAGAGAGCTTTGAGTAGAACAGGTCGACACGAATATGGCCGTTTGTATTCAGAAGGTGGGGAGCGCCCAGCAAGACAATTGCGCCAAACATATACCACTGCAATTCGAGCCAGGCGTTTGAGCTGAGATCAAATACATAACGAGACAGTGCGTTTGCAGCAGACACTAAGGCGCACAGCAGCACCAGTGCCATCGCAATCCGCGCAGCACCCCGGCTTAACGCATCTATGGCACGACAGACCCCTAGCAATGCATTCATATCAACTGCCTTCGCCTACAAGACAACACGAAGATCTGATGAGATCGGTCTACTTCTTCTTCATCGGCGGCAGGTCAGTGCACGTGCCTGAGAAGACCTCTGCCACCATGCCAATCGACTCTCCAAGTGTTGGGTGCGGATGAATCGTCTTGCCAATGTCGTGAGGATCGCAGCCCATCTCAATTGCCAATGCGAACTCTCCAATCATGTCGCCGGCGTGGGTTCCCACCATCGCCCCACCGATCACTCGATGGGTAGTCGGATCAACAATGATCTTGGTGAAACCCTCGTCGCGGCCATTGGCAATAGCCCGGCCAGATGCCGCCCAGGGGAATACGGCTTTCTCAATCACCATGCCCTTCTCTTTTGCTTCCTCTTCCGTAACCCCAACCCATGCCACCTCGGGATCGGTATAGGCCACGGAGGGAATCACGCGGGCATCAAAGAAACTCTTCTCGCCCGCGGCAGCCTCTGCCGCTACATGACCCTCATGAACAGCCTTATGCGCAAGCATGGGCTGGCCTACAAGATCACCGATTGCGAAAATATGAGGCTGATTCGTCCGCATCTGAGAATCAACCGGGATAAAGCCACGTTCGTTTACGACAACACCCGCCTGATCCGCGCCGATCGCTGCGCCATTTGGCCTGCGGCCAACCGCCTGCAACACCAGATCATAGATCTGCGGTTCTTTCGGTGCGCCTTCTCCTTCGAATTGAACGTGAATACCATCGGCCTTCGCCTCTGCACCCACTGTCTTACATTTCAGCATCACTCGATCAAAACGATGGGCATTAAATTTCTGCCAGACCTTTACGAGATCACGATCAGCACCTTGCATCAAACCATCGAGCATTTCGACGACATCAATGCGGGCACCCAGCGTGGAGTAGACCGTCGCCATCTCAAGACCGATGATGCCGCCACCGATGACGAGCATTCGCTTGGGGCGAAACTTCAGCTTCAGCGCACCTGTTGAGGTCACGACCCGTTCGTCGTCTGGCATAAAGGTGAGTTTCACGGCCTCAGAGCCTGCGGCGATTATCGCTTTTTGAAAACCAATCACCGTCTTCTTGCCATCATCACCCACGACCTCAAGGTGATAGCCATCCAGAAATATTCCAAGACCCTGCACGACCTGAACCTTACGGGCCTTTGCCATAGCCGCTAGCCCCCCGGTGAGCTTACCGACCACCTGGGTTTTCCATCCGCGAAGCTTTTCCAGATCAACCGTTGGTTCACCAAAACTGATGCCATGGGCTGCAAATCCCTTCACCTCATCCATCACGGAGGCGACGTGCAAGAGTGCCTTCGAGGGAATACAACCGACGTTTAGACACACACCACCGAGATTCGCGTAGCGCTCGACCATCACGGTATTTAAGCCAAGATCTGCTGCACGGAATGCGGCCGAATAACCGCCAGGGCCAGCGCCGAGAACCAGCGTCTCGCAGACGATGTCGACTCTGCCACCGTAGCGCCGAGGTGCTGCTGATGCCGCCGACTCTGGTGAC
>DBCQ01000068.1:0-10625 GCA_002293155.1 Burkholderiales bacterium UBA954
CCGGTTTCGAACATCGTTTTGATTACTTTGTCGAGGCTTACAGAGTGCTTTCCATCGCCTCTCAGAGCCATCCGCGCGGCATTGATCGCTTTTACGGAGGCGATGGCGTTTCTTTCAATGCATGGAATTTGAACCAATCCTCCGACGGGATCGCAGGTGAGACCGAGATGGTGTTCCATGCCGATCTCGGCGGCGTTCTCAACCTGATCGGGTGATCCGCCGAGAACTTCACAGAGCGCGCCGGCTGCCATTGAGCACGCTACGCCAACTTCGCCTTGGCATCCGACCTCAGCGCCTGAAATACTTGCATTTTTTTTGTATAAAAATCCGATTGCGCCCGCTGTCAAAAAGAAATCAACGACACCCCGTGTTGATGCGGCAGGAATAAAGCGCGTGTAGTAGTGGAGTACCGCCGGGATAATGCCTGCAGCGCCGTTTGTGGGTGCCGTTACAACCCGGCCTCCCGCAGCGTTTTCTTCATTTACGGCAAGCGCATATAGATTGACCCAGTCTAATATTTTTAAGGGATCCTCTATCGTGCCCGCTGGTTCCTGGGCAGATAGCTGCCGATAGAGATCCGGCGCGCGGCGTCGAACTTGGAATCCACCGGGCAATACACCTTCGCTATGGCAGCCCCGCTCGACACACGCCTGCATCACCGCCCAGATATTTAATAGTTCACGATCAATTTCGGCATCACCCCGCCATTTTCTCTCGTGGGTGCGCATGATAGAAGAAATGCTGCATCCAAGTTTGTGAGTTAAAGCGAGCAGCTCAGCGCCGCTTTCAAAGTTGACGTTCTTCGAACCGTTATCCGCTGATAACGGGGTCGATAGGGGCTTATCAGAGGGTGTCGCGTCAATTAAAAATCCGCCGCCGATGGAGAAATAAGTGGCGCTCGCTAGGGTCTCGCCAGTAGTTGAATACGACGTGAATTTAAGTCCATTGGGGTGTTGGTCCAGCGATCTGCGGAAAAACAGTATTGAGGTTTTCGGATCAAAATCAATTCGTTGGGTATCCAGTAGCCTGAGTGCCTTTGAGGATTGAACTGCTTCAAGAAAACTGGGGACCTTATCAATCTCAACGGTATCAGGCGCGTGTCCCATGAGACCAAGGATGACTGCCTTGTCGCTCCCGTGGCCTTTTCCGGTTGCGCCGAGGGATCCATAGAGCTCACAGGTTACCCGGGATGTATTGGCGAGATGCCCCGCAGACTGAAGTTTTTCTACAAAAAGCTTAGCGGCCTTCATCGGTCCGACGGTGTGAGAACTACTTGGACCAATGCCAATTTTGAATAAATCAAAGACCGATAGCGTTGTCACCGACATCCCCCGGTTGGTTTGGTTTTCCTATTTATAGGATGATATATCCTTTCGTAGGTAAACGTCCAAAAAAATCGGTCGTATTCAGAGATCCCCGCAAGGATTCGCCCTTACCGCAATGGGCCTCTCGTTAGGAGGCCGGTTTTTGACGGTTGGTCCGATGGATGCGTGATCTAAAACTTTTCCCAAGGGGCAAGCGAGCGCCATTGGCCAAGGGGCAGATGTCCCAGGTTAATCCTGCCCATGCGAATGCGTTTCAGGCCGATTACCTTTAAGCCGACCAGTTCGCACATGCGTCGAATCTGCCGTTTTTTTCCCTCACGCAGCACGAACCGGAGTTGATCCTCGTTTTGCCAGGAGACTTTCGCAGGTTTCAGTGGCTGCCCATCGAGTGAGAGCCCATGGTTTAAGAGTTTTAATGCCTCTGGCGGTAGTCTGCCCTCAACACGCACGAGATACTCTTTTTCGATTGGGGAGTTTTCCCCAATTAAAAGACGGGCAATACGGCCGTCCTGCGTGAGCACAAGCATGCCAGTGGAATCAATATCGAGTCGGCCAGCGGGGGCAAGGCCTCGGGTAGTGATTCGCTGGGGTAGCTTTGCATGGGCGGCGGATGTGGAGGGGTGGTGCCACATGGTGTCGGCCTGAATTAGGGTTGCCGCTACCGGGTAGTGGCGCTCATCATCGTCGTGAGAAATAAAGCCGATGGGTTTGTTCAGAATAAAGGTGAGCCGCGTGGCCTGTTGTTGCTTTGCCCCTGTGGCGAGCTCAACTTTCTGATGTGGGTATGCCCGGGTTCCGAGTTGGCTCACGACTTCACCATCGAGTAGAACAAGGCCCTGTTCTATGTAGTGATCGGCCTCCCGACGCGAGCAGAGACCCTGATCGGCCAGAAGTTTTGAGACCCGAATCTTGCCTTCTTGACCTGTCTGCACAATCTGCCCCATCGACTGTTCTTTGCTGGGTTTAACGAAGCAACTGGTAGGTCGCAAATCCGAGTAGTGTTAAGAGAATTGATCCAATAACGTGGGCCGAAATCTCGGCACCTGCCCAGAGCCACCGGCCCTGCTGAAGTAATTGAACAACTTCGGCTGAAAACGTTGAGAAGGTCGTGAGCCCACCGAGAAGACCCGTAATAATAAAGAGGCGCCACTCCTCGGACATTTTTGGGCTTTCGGCCACGGCTGCCATCGCAAGCCCTACGCAGTAGGCGCCAATCCAATTTGCAAGCAGTGTTCCCAAGGGAAACATCGCCATTTTCGGGTTCAAATGCAAGGCGAGTTGCCAGCGGGCGAGGGCGCCAGCGCTCGCGCCAAGACTGATTGCGATGATCGGAAGCATTTGAGTCGTCATGGAGCCTATGAGTGTAGCCCGTTTTGTACTGGGGTTTATCAGGTTTTCCCCAGAGCGCGTAACAAAGCAAGTTCTTGTTTTTATTGAGGTTTTTTGTCGTATCGAATATTCAGTACACTGCCCGCTTTAGATCATCCGAGGGTTCCCTTGACTGACGATTCTTTGGGCGCGCGCGAAGTCGCCCGCCGCCGTAGTTTTGCGATTATCTCCCACCCGGATGCAGGCAAAACAACACTAACTGAAAAGCTACTGCTCTACGCGGGGGCGATTCAGATTGCCGGCAGTGTTAAAGCACGGAAAGCAACTCGGCATGCGACATCTGACTGGATGGAGATTGAAAAGCAAAGGGGTATTTCTGTTGCGAGTTCAGTCATGCAGATGGAGTATCGCAATTGCGTGATCAACTTACTCGATACTCCGGGACACCAAGATTTCTCAGAGGACACCTACCGAGTACTAACGGCTGTTGATTCAGCATTGATGGTAATTGATGCCGCCAATGGAGTGGAGCCTCAGACACGCCGATTGATCGAAGTCTGTCGGGCGAGAAACACCCCATTGATCACCTTCGTGAATAAATTAGACCGCGAGGTGAAAAAACCTCTAGACCTCATGGATGAGATTGAACAGGCCCTTGGAATGCCCGTTGTTCCATTTACCTGGCCAGTTGGCATGGGAAAATCTTTTGCGGGTGTGATTGATATCGCGCAATCTCATATTCGACTTTTCCGGGCAGGACAGGATCGTGTCTCCGATTCGGGGGCTGATCGGGTGAGTACGGATGATCGGCAATTACGCGAGCAGCTCGGCAGTTCATTGGTCGACGCCTTAAATGAGGTGGAATTGGTCCAGGGTGCAATGCCCTCATTTGACCGAGAGGCGTTTCTCGCAGGCCGACAATCTCCCGTATTTTTTGGGTCTGCGATCAACAATTTCGGCGTGCAAGAGGTTTTGGATGCATTGGCTGACCTCTCGCCGGCGCCGGGACCACGGGGAGCTGTTCAACGAGAAGTAAATCCAGGGGAGTCAAAATTCACCGCAGTGGTCTTCAAAGTGCAGGCCAATATGGATCCTGCCCACCGAGATCGAGTGGCGTTTCTGCGGATTTGCTCAGGTCGATTTGAGCGCGGGATGCGACTTAAGATTAGTCGCAACAACAAAGAAATTCGTACTAATAATGCCCTATCGTTTTTATCCCAGCGTCGCGATATCTTAGATGAGGCCTTCGCAGGCGACATTATTGGATTGCCCAATCACGGCCTATTGCGACTTGGTGATACCTTAACGGAGGGAGAAATCTTGCAGTTCAAGGGGCTTCCTTTTTTCGCCCCAGAGATGTTTCGAATGGTTGAAACGGCAGACCCAATGCGAAACAAGCAATTAAGAACGGGACTAATGCAACTTGGCGAGGAGGGGGCTATTCAGGTCTTTCGTCCGCATTCAGGCGGGGCTATGCTCTTAGGTGCTGTGGGCCAGTTGCAGTTCGAAGTGGTCGCCCATCGGCTTAAGACCGAATATGGCGCTGAAGTGAGGCTCCTTGGCTCTCGATTTAACGTTGCCCGGTGGGTTACCTCAGAAGATCCCAAAAAACTCGCACAATTTCTAGAAGAAAACGCCCACCGAACCGCTGAAGATGTAGTGGGGGCCCCTGTATTACTGACAGCACACCGTTCAGAACTTGATGTTGTCCAAGAGCGTTGGCCACAGATTAGGTTTCATGCCTTGCGCGAGCATGCAGGATTGATTTTTCAGTCAGATCTGGCTGGAGCCTAGAAATGTCGTTCGCGTCTAAGCGTAAGCCTAGGGAATCAATGCTCTGGATCGTAGGTATTTTTTTAATTGTCGTTATGGTATTGGCTGCTGTTGTCGTTAGAGAGGGTTCCGGAGTATGGATTGTTACAGCTCTGGCGGTGGGTGCGATTCTATTAATCACCGCGTTAGCCCATGACCTCCTTCGACGGGCGCGAAAGGCATTGCTCCCTGTGGGCGGGGGCGGAGATCTTGCGCAACTGATTCGTAGTCTGGTCGTAGAGAGTCATACTGATTTTCTAACTGGTCTTCACAATCGTCGATCCTATGATCAATTTATCAGTGAGATCACACGTGCATCCTCGCAGCTAGGCGGTCGAGTTGCTCTTGTCCTGATTGATATTGATCGATTTAAGTCGATCAATGATCGGTATGGCCACCCGGTAGGAGACGCTGTATTGAAGGCGCTATCTCGACGGTGGCATGATGCGGTTCGGGGCTCGGACCTCTTGGTGAGGATGGGTGGCGATGAGTTTTGCCTCGTATTGACGGGGGTTGGTCTAGATGAAGCGCTCGTTGTTGCTGAGAAAATTCGGAACATTTCAACCGCGTCGCTTATTGTCGGGGGGCTGTCAGCTGAGCGGACTGCCCTTGAGCTCACCGTGAGTGTGGGTGTGTTGGCCTGGTCGACCACGCAGGGCCCTGGAGCTGCGAAGGCGTTGGATCAGGCAGATCAGGCACTGTATGCAGCAAAGGCGGGCGGTGGCAACCAGGTCGTGGGAAAAAACGCGGTGTAGTCCTCAGTGCTCTTGGTTACCCAAGACAACCGCCTTACTATGGGCGGTAAGATTGACGACTGCTTTCCAGAAGCACCATATTCCGATTGCGATCGAGCTCGAAATAATCAGGCCCGACACGATGATCAGCATGAGCTCTAATCCGCTGAGAGACAAATCGGAAATGAGTAACTGATGTAAGAGAAAGAGTGGGATTAAAAATAAAAGAATAGTTCCGCCAAGTGCATATAATCCGGCGCGGTGTTTCAGTGTAATTTGCATAACTAAGGCGTTAAGAGTTGCTGTTTTCTTATTGGTTGAGAGGATAATTGATGCAGATCAATTCTGGAAGTATTGGTGCTTTATTCGGGCTTGCGATTAGTATAATGCTGGCCGGATGCGCCGTCATGTCACCGCAGCAGGCACGGAATAAGGTTGAAGAAATGTCAGTTTTTGAGGTGTGTCTTGCCGCGGAGGCTAAGATGGATAGAAAGACATTTGCGTTGGCGCCAGAGGTGGTCAATGCGGTTTTTGAGCGTGTGCGGGAGCGCACGATCGACTGCGCCAGTCACCGGTTAGAGGTCATTCAGTTTCTGACACGGGCACTGAGGGAAGAGGAGCAGCGCAACGAACGCAATCGCTTCTATTTCGGTTTTGGCTTTTCTGGGGGGCGCTAGTGTGGCGATGCGAGACACCCCCTGTATTGCGATCTGCTCGACTACGAACGGCGACGATATCTGTAAGGGCTGTGGCCGTACGTTCGAAGAGGTCACCAACTGGGTGATCATGACCGATGCTGAAAAATCCGTCGTCTGGGAGAGAATCGAGCGAGAGCGGACTGCGTTACGGTATACCACCTACAGGGATCGGGCGCTATAGCACACCATGCGTCGTGTACTTAACGCGGGGTTTACTGCCAGGGGCAGATAAAGCGTCGATCAATTCCGGCCGCGTAATCGTGATAAGACCACCGGTTACAGACGACCTGGTCAATAAATAGAAATACCGCGGCGAGTCCGGCGACGAGAAGTAAGACAAGCTTGACGTTGTTTGACATGCAGGTGCTCAGGAGAAACCAGCGCTACTGGGGAGGTTCAGAGTCCCTTCCTTCGCCGTGATTGTAGGCTTTTTAGGGCGCCTGAGGGGGGTTAATTGGGCTCTGCTGAGGTATTGACTTCGTAGGCGATTTTCTTCGAGTGTTCAGAAGCCTCTCAAACCATTTGGGAAACAATCAGTTCACCTGTTAGAATTTCTTGGCATTCCGTTCCCTCTACCCTATTGGAGTCACTATGGCAGCGAAAAAATCCCGGGCCGCTAAGGCAAAAAAACCAGCAAAAAAAGTCGTTAAAACAGCAAAAAAATCATCTGTAAAGAAAGCCCCCGCAGCTAAGCCTGCAGACATGAAACCAATTAAATCAGCGTTGAATAAAACTAGCCTTGTGGCGCATTTGGTAGAGCGTTCTGGTGTTGAGTCCAAGTCAGTGAAAGCCGTACTTGCTGCCCTTGAGAGCACGACACTAGCGGCCATGAATAAAAAGAGCGTCGGCGAATTCACGCTACCAGGTCTCCTAAAAGTCATTGCCCAGAAAGTGCCGGCCAAACCCAAGCGGTTCGGTAAAAACCCGTTTACGGGCCAAGAGCAATGGTTTGCGGCAAAACCCGCCACGGTCAAAGTCAAGGTTCGTCCTTTGAAAAAGCTCAAAGACGCCGTTCTCTAAGTCGGGCTCTGATCGTACCTCGGGCTGCCTAGCAGGCTTCTGCAGGCGGCCCGTGTTGCAAATGCAGGTACTGTTTCCACCCCCGTTATCACAGCGCGTCTGAGACGGCGACCTTTTCTAGCGAAAATTAATATGGCCCAGTACTCTCCGATTCATTGCCTTCAAGATGTCGAGGGGGTGCCCAATGCCGAGCTGCTTCCTTATAGTCCAGAGCTATTCCCTGGTTTTGAGCGGTTCGATCTACCCGGTGAGGGCGCCACGATTCATGGCGTTATTGGCGGCAGTGGGCCACCCCTGCTGCTGGTCCACGGAAACCCCTTGACCCATGTCAGCTGGCACAAGATTGCACCCTCTCTAGCGCGTCACTACACCGTCTTAATTCCGGATCTGCGAGGCTATGGCGATAGCAGCAAGCCGGAGGGCGGTGGCGATCACTCTGCGTATTCTTTTCGCTCAATGGCCAAGGATCTCGTAGCGGTTGCCAGGCACTTTGGATTTAAGCGGTTTCCCGTTGTGGGCCACGATCGAGGGGCCCGAGTCGGATTTCGAATGGCGCTTGACTATGCTGAGATGGTGAGCGGGCTGGTTGCAATCGACATTGTGCCCACACATCATGTCTTGAGTAACGTCACAATGGGTTGGGGTCTTGAGGCGTACCACTGGTTTTTTATGGCCCAGAAGGCCCCGTTTCCCGAGAAACTACTCTGCGCAGACCTTCCTTATTACATCCAATACAAGCTCAATAAAAAGGGTGTCGGTCTTGAGATATTCGCGCCCGAGGCAATGAAAGAGTATGTCCGCTGCACCACTCCAGAGCAGATTCACGCAGTCTGTGAAGACTATCGGGCAACTGTCTCCGTTGATTTTGATATGGACAAAGCTGATTTCGGGAAAAAGAAAATCACCTGTCCTGTAATGGTGTTGTGGGGTGGCAATAGTCACTGCGGCCGCCATTTCAAGGTTATTCAGGCCTGGTCAGAGTGGGCGGACCAGGTCCAGGGCTGCGACCTTCCGACAGGGCACTACCCGCAAGAGCAGCGGCCAGACCTCGTCTACAAGGCCGTTTGGGGATTCCTACACCAAGGTCAATGAGACAGCCCCCACGGCGGACAAACTTCAGGAGTTTCTGAACCGCTGCGCAGAGTAAGGCGAGAGTTCGATCTCGGGAGATTGGTTGGTCAGGAGTTGCGCGACGATACGGCCAGTTCGGGCAGAGCCTGCCAAGCCGACATGGCCATGCCCATAGGCATGAATGATATCTGGTGATCGCGAGGCTCTTCCTATACAGGGCAGTCCATCAGGTGTACTGGGCCTGCGGCCCATCCAGACATTGATCTGGTCAGGCGTAATGACGCATGATAGCGAGGGGTAAGCGCGCGCAAGGAGTTGGCATAGGACTTCAGCCCGTTTCCAATTTGGTGTGTCGTCGAGTGCGGCAATTTCGACTTGGCCGGCGATTCTCAGGCCGGTCGTCATTGCGGTAACAATCACCTTTTCATCCATGAGCATTGTTGGGGTGTGGGGGCCAACTGTAGTGCTTGAGATGACGGCGTGATAACCCCGCTCCGTTTCCAGGCAGACCTCATCACCCGCCTGATGTGCGAGTGCTTTAGCCCTTGCGCCTGTGGCAATAACGGCCTTGGAGCATTCAATTTCACCTGCTGTAGTCACCACGGAGTGAAGTTGGCCGTTCCGATAGCGAAATCCTGTCGCCTCAGTCTGAGCGATCGCACCGCCATGCCGCACAATATGCTGGACGATACTCTGGACATATAAACCAGGATTAGTGCAATGACCGGTATCGGGTACGAAAAGCCCAAACTGGTAACGCGGGTTCAGATGGGGCTCGCGTAATGTTAGTTCTTGATGATCTAATTCAAGCCAACGAACTCCTTCATTTCCGCGGATCTGCCAGAGACGTGTATCTTTGTGAAACTGCTCTCGGCTTGGATAGACATGGAGCAAGCCATTTTTCTGAATCAACTGCGGTACACCCGCAATCTTAGCCATCTCAAGGTGCAGGTCGGGTGCATCTCGCAATAAGGCTCGTAATCCTTTAGCGGTCTGTTCGATCTGCTCGTAAGTACGCCCCGATTCAAGATATCGAAGTAGCCACGGCACTGCTTTTGCAAGGTAGCGCCAGCGAACAGTAAGGGGGCCGAGAGGGTTTGTGAGCCAGCCGGGAACTTGCCTCCATACGCCGGGTGTTGCCGGTGGAATAATTGAGTGTGAGGATAGCCAACCCGCATTTCCATAGCTTGAGGCCTGAGCATTTCCAGGTGGGTGAGGATCAATTAGCGTAACGCGCAGACCCGCCTGTAATGCGCGCAGTGCGCTGGCGGCGCCCACAATACCCGCTCCGATTACAGCGATCTGTGGCGAATATGGCATTGTTGCGATTCGACTAAACAAGTCTCTTGAAACCAGGTTTGATCAGATCCTGTGGGCCACTCTCGTTGTTGGCCATGTTGGGCCTCTAATGATTGCATAAGGAAAAGGGCGATAATGACAATTACCCCTCTAGATATGCTTTTATGATTCGAAGAGAATTTCATGTTGTAAGGGTAAAAAATTAGAATAAGAACAATGATGCCGGAGCCCAATTGATTTTATTTCTTACCGCCTGCTGCGTATTTCTGGGGTATCTTGTTTATGGTCTGACTGGGTTTGGCGCTTCAATTGTCGCACTTCCTTTAATTGTTCAATTTGTTCCGCTCAAACTTGCGGTTGCCATGATGCTGGCTATGGATCTCGTTGCTGGGATTCTCTTTGGGCTCAAAAATAGGGGCGACGTAAATTTTAGTGAGGCACGGTCCTTACTGATCTGGATGGGTATCGGCATGGTGTTGGGTGTTACCCTACTGATCCAGGCGCCGGAATCTCTGCTGCTTTCCTTGCTTGGAGCCTTCGCCTTATTTCAAAGTGCACGTAACCTACTGTCTAGATCCAAAACATATAACCCTATCGCAAGTCATTGGCGAATAGTGTATGGCACCGTGGGCGGCGTGCTGTCTGCGCTTTTTGGCACAGGCGGGCCTCTTTACATCGTTTATATCGCGAGGCGTCTGCCCTCTGAAACCGCCCGGCGGGCGACAGTCGCTTTCCTAATTCTAATTGCGAGTCTTGGCCGGCTTGGTCTCTTTATATTCGCAGGTCTTATTTTTGACCCAAGGTTAGGGCCTTACCTCATGCTGTGTCTGCCGGTATGCTTGGCTGCGGTGTATACCGGTAGCCTGCTTCGAAAGCGTCTGCACGTTCGACATTTAAACCAGCTCGTCTGGGTCATTGTTGGTATTGCGGGAATTTCACTCTTATGGAGGCACTTCCCAACGCTCGCCATTTTGTAGAACTTAGGCGCTGGCAGTATCCTCAGAGAGAATTGTTTCGCCGGGCTTGACTCGGCTGAAGGATACAGGGGTCCAACTCAGCTCGAGAGTGTTTTCACGCGCTCGGACGGTCGTGAAGGCGGACTGTTCCAGGTTCCGAGTTTCTGGGAAATCCTCGCGAAAATGGGCCCCACGAGAGTCCTCCCTGGCGAGGGCAGCGGTCGTGATCACACGACTTACCTCAATGAGATTGCGAAGGTTGAGCCAATCATGCCAGGTCAGGTTATAGGCGCGATTTGGTTCGGCAAGACCAATGGTCATTAGTTCGAACGCAAGCGCTCTCAGGGTTTGTTGGGCGATCTCGAGATCCGCTTGGTTGCG
>DBCQ01000068.1:10687-12597 GCA_002293155.1 Burkholderiales bacterium UBA954
ATTCCTGTTTTACGGTGGTTAAATGGGGCCTCGTGTTCAGCGATACTCCGCAGCAGCGCATCCTGATCGGGGGTACAGAATTCGTGCTGCGCGGATACCCATCGCGCCATTGTTTCTCCTGCGATACCCCCGAATACGGTTGAATTAGCGACACCGTTGCCGCCCAAACGGTTGGCACCATGAACTCCGCCAGTGTCTTCACCTGCTGCAAACAACCCGGGAAGCTCGGTACTGCAGTCGGCCTGAAATACAAGCCCCCCCATCATGTAGTGGGCGGTGGGCACAACCTCTACAAGCCCTCCTGCCAGGTCAAACCCGGAGTCTTCACACCGCTCGACCATGCCTTTAAAGGCCTTACGAACATTGTCTGGGCCGAGGTGTGACATCTGAATGTAGACCCCGCCATTGGGTGAGCTGCGGTGAGCGCGCATTTCAGAATAAATTGATCGCGAGACAATATCCCGCGTAGCTCTCTCGCCTTTTGGATCGTAGTGGTGCATAAAGCGTTCCTTCTGCCCATTGAGCAGAAAGCCGCCAGCACCGCGCAACCCTTCTTCAATTACCGTGCCCGTCATTCGTGTGCCGACACCGGCAAGCAGACCGGTTGGATGAAATTGGACCATTTCCATATCACGCAGCCGCAGGCCGGCACGTAGTGCCATGGCAAGCCCATCACAGCTCTTGTCGCCCGATGGGGTGTGATACTTATACATGGTGGGCCCGCCACCCGTTGCCAGCAAAACAGCTTTTGCCCGAACAAAAATAAATTCGCCGCTTCGCATATCAATCATCAAGACGCCGGCAATCTGTTGACCATCTTTCGTTTTGATCAGTTCGATTGCCCGATGCTCTTCTAGGCGGTGAATACCGCGAGCCCAGACCTGTTCGGCTAGGCGATTAATAATCTCAATCCCTGTGAGATCGCCTTTGTGGACGGTTCGATCAAAAGTCTGCCCTGCAAACGCTTTCTGGTGAATTGTGCCGTCGGGGTTACGGTCGAAAAAACATCCTAGTTCGTTTTCCAACTCGTGGATACGCTCAACGGCCTTGGTCACCAGAGTCCAGGCAAGATCCTGATCGGCAAGCCATTTACTTCCCTCGATCGTGTCCATAAAGTGCCGCTCCACTGAATCCCCTTCAGCGAGGGCGACGTTATAGCCGCCTTGGACCATTCGGGTGCAGCCACATTTGCCGAGCAGGCCTTTCACTGCGATTGTGATGGAGGCATCTGGCGCGTTTTGGTGGGCATGCAGTGCTGCAAAAAGGCCTGCACCGCCAGATCCAAGAATGAGAATGTCAGTCGAAAGCGTTTTCATGGTTGAACGCCAAGTTGTGCAAGTACGCGGTCTCGTTGCGCGGCAGTTTGTGCGCGGACGCTGTCGTAGAGACTGCCTCCTTCGCTATCCATTGCCACAAGCAGGGGACCAAAGTCTCGTATCTTGAAACGCCATAGGGATTCAGGGTTCAAATCATCAAGATCAACATCATCAATTGACTCAATCCAGGTGGTCTCCAGTGCCGCTGTACCCCCGATAATCGCAAGATAGGCTCCCCCGATTTCTCGAAAAGCGGCCTTTGATCCCTCGCGCAGGCCACCCTTACCGACAATGAGTCGTACACCATAATCTGTCATCAGAGGCCGAGTGAAGCGCTCCATCCGATCTGATGTGGTTGTCCCCACACAGATTGGCGCGTATCCCACCGGGTGTTTTTCTGAAATAGGCACTCTCTTCACGTTTGGGGCGGTGTGGATTACCGCATGCCCTTGTAAGTCAAATCGCGTGTGACGCGCGTGGTCGAACATATGGATCTGCGTAGCATCACGAATACCAAATAGGGTCTGTTGCAGCGTGACGGTGTCATTAATACGAAGCTGTCGAACCTGAGCTTCGGATACCGGCATCGTTAGA
>DBCQ01000062.1:0-525 GCA_002293155.1 Burkholderiales bacterium UBA954
AATACAAATAAGCCCAGAGCCATTGCCATCATCGACAAGGTAAGACCAATTCGATTGGTTCGGACGCGTTTCCGATAGAGTTTCTGATCCATACGATTCCTAGGTCTTGAGCCCCTTCGCACGCTCGGTGCGAAGAATTAGGATCTTGGCGAAAGCAAGCACAATAAAGGTGATTAAAAAGAGTAGGAGCCCTAGGGCAAACAAGGTCGAGAGGTGGAAATCGGCAGCCTCTCCGAACTCGTTGGCCAGGGTCGAGGCAATCGAGGAGCCCGGAGAAAATAACGATGTTCCAATTCTCTGAGAGTTACCGATCACGAAAGTTACAGCCATAGTCTCGCCAAGTGCCCGGCCAAGACCCAACATAATGCCGCCGATGACACCCTGCTGGGTGTAGGGCAAGACAATGAAGCGAACAACTTCCCAGGTAGTGCACCCAACACCGTAGGCGGATTCGCGAAGAATCGGTGGGACGATCTCGAACACATCCCGCATCACAGCCGCAATAAAGGGCAGGATCATAAACGC
>DBCQ01000062.1:654-1515 GCA_002293155.1 Burkholderiales bacterium UBA954
TCCGCGAATAAGGGCGCAAAGATAAAGAGCCCAAACATTCCGTAGATAATGGAAGGCACCGCTGCAAGTAGCTCAATGGCGGTACCGAGGGGCCGCCTCAGCCAGACCGGGCAGGTCTCCGTTAGAAAGAGTGCAATCCCGAAACTTAAGGGCACCGCAATAAGCACCGCAATTGCGGCGCTGGTCAGCGTGCCGAAAATCGCAATTGCAGCCCCAAACTCTTCATTGATAATGTCCCACTCGACCCGCCAGAGAAATTCCACCCCAAACTTCTGAAATGAAGGCCAGGCAACAACTGCGAGCGACAGAATAATACCCACCAAGGACACCAAGACAATCAGTGAAAAACCAAGGGTGAGTTTATGAAAAATGAAGTCCTGATTACGTTGCTTCTTAACGACTTCTAAACGCCGTTGGTCAAGCAGACCGGCTTCGGCAGGCAACGTATCCATTGAGGCTCCAGAATTAAACCACTGCAGGAAAACAGGGAGAAGGCATCAAGAGGGGGCAGCCCTCTCAGGCCACTCCCCTCGTATCGACTAATCTTACCTTGGATTACTTCGCGATCTGGTTCCAGACTTTGGCGCGGATCTGGTCAGTCAGTGAATCGGGCAGGGGCACATAATCAAGCTCGAGGGCGAGATTTTTGCCGTTCTTAAAGGCCCAATCAAAGAACTTTAAGGCCTCTTGCGACGCTGCCTTATCCGCCGGGCTCTTGTACATCAAGATGAATGATGCGGTTGAGATTGGCCATGTCTGAGCACCTTTCTGGTCAACGATCGATAGGCCCATGCCGGGAACCGAGAACCAATCCGCGCCTGCAGCAGCGGCAGCAAAGGTTTTGTCATCTGGCGATACATA
>DBCQ01000062.1:1662-3062 GCA_002293155.1 Burkholderiales bacterium UBA954
GAGGAAGCAGCTGGCCATTTCACGGCAGCGCCCTTACCGACTTTCTCGGCCCATGACTTACTGGCCACTGACAGGTAATCCGTAAAGTTAAAGGTGGTGCCTGAGCCGTCTGCACGGTGAACCACCGTGATGTTCTCATTCGGCAGCTTCTTTCCGGGATTCAGGGCAGCGAGCTTGGCGTCATTCCATTTCAGGATATTGCCCATAAAGACTTCTGCGAGGATCTCGCCCGTGATGCGGAGCTCTCCAGGCTTAAAACCATCCAAATTAATAATGGGGACTGTTCCACCGATGATGGCGGGAAACTGAACCATGCCGTCTTTGTCGAGTTCTGCACCTGGCACAGGCGCATCTGTTGCACCGAAGGTCACCGTTTTCGCACGGATCTGACGAATTCCGCCAGAGGATCCGATCGATTGATAGTTCAATCCAACATTCGTCACCTTCTTGTAGGCTTCAGCCCACTTTGCGTAGATTGGATAGGGAAACGTCGCTCCTGCGCCAGTAATATCAGCAGCGTGGGCCGCCGAGATCAGCGTAACTGCAGAGGCCGCTGCAACCATGAATCGTTTAAACGTCGTGTTCATAACTCTTCCTATTTAAGAATTGAAATTACGAGTAAAACCACTAACCAGCTTTTGGTCATTCCCACTCTAACCACCGAATGTTTCAGCGACGTGACAATCAGGAATGCCCGGGTTTTAAAAAAGCTTATTTAAATCAATGACTTAGGATTCTTCTAGGCCGAAGTGGCGAGCGTACCGGGGATGCATCGACTGAAGATCCATCAGAAGCAGGAAGTCGGCCGTGTTGAAATCAGGATCCCAGGAGGGTTCCCCACAGACCTTGGCGCCAATTTTTAAATACGCGCGAATCAATGCCGGCTCTTGGGCCTTCGTATCGACCGGGATCCGAGAGAGGGCCAAGGGATGCTTTGGAAAGGCCTCCAGCAGCGAATCCACCATCGACTCTGATCGAAAGCGATTCCAGAGACTCGCAGCCTGCGTTCCGCCATCCCGCATGCTCACACTTGCACAACCAATGAGGTAGCGCCGATTATGGTGACGCATGTAGCGAATAATCGCAGACCAGAGCAGCATGATTACAGCGCCATTGCGATGCTCGGGATCAACGCAGGATCTTCCCAGCTCTACCAGGTTAGGAATCTGCCGTTCAATACGTGTCATAAAGAACTCGCTCTGGCTGTAGTAGCGGCCGATGTGATGGGCCTGCTCGGGTAGTAACACACGATAGGTGCCGACAACCTCGCCTGTACCCTTAGATCGAACGATCAGGTGGTCGCAGTAAGGATCAAAGCTGTCTGTGTCAAGGCCTGCAGCGCTGCCGATAAAGCTCGCGCCATACTCCCGCTTAAACACCTCGTAACGAAGGCGCTGTGC
>DBCQ01000022.1:0-1101 GCA_002293155.1 Burkholderiales bacterium UBA954
AGCCTAAAACAAGGAATCTGATATGCCGAATTCGCCAGCGCATAACGACCCAGCACCGCGGCACAGCACTGCCGAAGATACTGCAGAACAATCGGGTTTCGATGAAAACCAGATCATGGCCGAGCGCCGCCTCAAGCTCGACCGTCTTCGCGACAAGGGGGTCCCGGCCTTTCCTAACGATATTAGGCCCACCCATCGTGCGCAGGCCTTACACGGGCGCTACGAACACCATACCCGCGAGCAACTCGAATCCGAGCATGTCCAGGTGAGTATCGCCGGGCGAATGATGCTTAAACGCATCCAAGGAAAGGCCAGCTTTGCAACACTCCAGGATGCGACAGGGCGCCTGCAGATCTACCTCAATGACGAGGGGGTCGGCCCCGAGCACCACGAGGCCTTCAAACACTGGGATCTCGGCGATATGCTCTATGCGGAAGGTGTTCTCTTTAAAACCATGAAGGGCGAGCTCTCGATCCGCTGCCAACGGGTGCGTCTTGCCGCAAAATCACTCAGACCCCTGCCCGACAAGTTCCACGGCCTGCACGACACCGAGACGCGATATCGCCAACGCTATGTCGATCTCATCGTTAATGGTGGCTCTCGCGAAATCTTTCTCACCCGGTCCAAAACCCTCTCGGCATTGCGCCATTTCATGAATGACCATGAATTTCTAGAGGTTGAAACCCCCATGCTGCACCCGATCCCCGGAGGGGCTGCTGCAAAACCATTCATAACCCACCATAACGCTCTCGATCAAGAGATGTTTCTGCGGATCGCACCAGAGCTTTTTCTAAAGCGGCTAATTGTAGGTGGCTTTGAGCGGGTCTATGAGATTAACCGAAACTTTCGTAACGAAGGCCTAAGCCCACGACACAATCCGGAATTTACGATGATGGAGTTCTATGCAGCCTATACCGATTACCAGTGGCTAATGGACTTCACCGAGGCGATTCTGCGGCATGCCGCCCAGACTGCCACGGGCTCGGCCACACTGTCTTATCAAGGGCAGACTCTCGATTTCGCAAAGCCCTTTGATCGGCTCACTATTGTTGAAGCAATCCAGCGTCACGCGCCCGAGTATTCCGAATCGGCATTGACTGA
>DBCQ01000022.1:1190-3532 GCA_002293155.1 Burkholderiales bacterium UBA954
CTCGGCGCCCTGCAGCTTGCCCTATTTGAGGAGGTTGCCGAGAGCAAACTCTGGAGCCCTACATTTATCGTCGATTATCCGATTGAGGTATCGCCGCTTGCCCGTGCCTCAGACCATCGGCCTGATATCACTGAACGGTTTGAGCTTTTTATCGCCGGCCGCGAGATTGCCAACGGCTTTTCAGAGCTCAATGACCCCGAAGACCAGGCACGTCGCTTCCACTCACAGGTTCAGGCCAAAGATGCAGGCAACGAAGAGGCCATGTACTTCGACGCCGACTATATTCGAGCCCTTGAATACGGAATGCCGCCAGCCGGCGGATGCGGCATTGGCATTGATCGTCTCGTTATGCTGCTGACCGATAGCCCCACCATCCGGGACGTCATCTTATTCCCAGCCCTACGGAAGGAAGAGATCTAAGCCGATCAGGCCGTCAACCCTTCGGCCTTCATCGCCGCAGCAACTGCGGGCCGCGCCGCTACGCGTTCTTGAAAGGCCGAAAGGTGCGGCCAGGTTGCGAGGGTCAAGCCCGTAACGCCAATCCAACGGAGCACCGTAAAGAGATAAGCGTCGGCTGCTGTAAATTGCTCTCCAAGCAGATACGGTTTATCTGAGAGATACGCATCAAGGTAGCCGTAGCGCCGCTCGAGATTGCCACGCGCGACAGTCTTCCAATCATCTTTCGCGGCTGCATTAAAAAATGCGCCATGCGATTTATGTAACTCTGTTCCCACAAAGGTGAGCCAGCTCTGCATACGAACGCGCTCGATCGTGCCATTCGCAGGCGCCAGTCGCTTCAGGGGCACCTGATCGGCAATAAACTGACTGATCGCTGGGCCCTCGGTAATGACCTCACCACTGTCTAACTGCAAGGCCGGTACATACCCCTTTGGGTTAATCTGCCAATAGTCTTTTCCAGACTCTGTAATCTTTGTCTTGAGATCAACGCCTTCTGTCTCATAGCTGAGCCCCGCCTCTTCCAACACAATATGGGGCGCGAGAGAACAGGAGCCAGGCTTTAAAAATAGTTTCATGTTGCACTTCCTTTCGGTTAACGGCTAATGGTTCTCTCGTGCGTAGTTGATCGTATAACGGGGAATCTCAATTGTAAGATCCTGATTAAGGACCTCCACCTGACACGACAAACGCGATACTGGAGTTAATCCCCAGGCCCGGTCGAGAAGATCATCCTCGTCTTCATCAGAGGGCGTTAGGGTATTGAACCCCTCGCGAACGATGACATGACAGGTCGTGCACGCCCGTGACATCTCGCATGCGTGCTCAATTTCAATGCCATGATCAAGTAAGGATCGGCAGAGGTTCTGGCCAGACGGCGTATCGAACTCCTTGCCCTCAGGGCAGAGATCGGGGTGAGGCAAAATCTTTATATGGGGCATATCAAATGACTCCGTGTATCGATCGGCCCGACAGTGCCCGTTGAACAGCCCGATCCATTCGGCGGGCTGCAAACCCGTCTGTCACGAGGCTCAGCTGCTTGGTGCGATCCCGAAGCAAATCTAAGTCGGATCCACCACATGAGCTTCGCAAAGCATCGATCGCCGAATTGACCTCGGCACGCTCGGCTAAATTGAGTAGATCACCGTCCTGGGCTAAGGCGGCGTCGATGGCTTCTAATAGACGCTGTGCATCGACCTGGGCCTCTCGCAACGCGCGAATCTCCATGTCCTCTTTCGCCGAGGAAAAGCCCTCGCTGAGCATGTTGGCGATCTCACCATCGCTTAGGCCATAGGTGGGCTTGACCACCACCGATGCATTAACCCCCGTACTCTGCTCCTTGGCGGTCACCGATAAAAGCCCATCAGCATCGACTTGAAAGGTCACCTGAATCCGTGCTGCCCCCGCCACCATCGGAGGAATTCCGCGTAATTCAAACCTAGCCAGCGAACGGCATTGGCCAACCAGTTCCCGTTCACCTTGCACGACATGAATCATCATCGCGGTTTGACCATCCTTAAATGTCGTAAATTCCTGCGCCTGCGCAACAGGAATTGGTGTGTTCCTGGCGATAATTTTCTCGGCCAGTTCACCCATCGTCTCAAGGCCAAGCGATAAGGGTAAGACATCAAGCAGTAGCCAATCATCGCTGCTCGATTTATTACCCGCGAGTAAATTCGCCTGAAGTGCAGCGCCAATTGCTACGACACAGTCAGGATCAATATCAATTCGGGGCTCCTGCCCAAAAAATTCTCTCACGGCCAGACGAAGGCCCTGCAGCCGTGTACTACCCCCAACGAGGACAATCCCTTTAAGATCTTCACAGGTGATCTGAGCGTCATCAATCACCTGTTGGGCGACGCCAAGCGTTCGCTCAACCAAGTGCC
>DBCQ01000022.1:3636-6716 GCA_002293155.1 Burkholderiales bacterium UBA954
CAGCCTCAGTGAGCTGCTCTTTTAAGCGCCTCGCTAATTGCGCTAGACGTCGCTTCTCTGCGCCAGAGCGCGCGCCAATATCGGGGTCTAGCCCCCAAGATAAGAGCCAATCCTCGATGACTGCCCGATCAAAGTCATCGCCGCCGAGCGCCGTATCCCCGCCGGTCGCAACCACCTCAAACACCCCCTTGGTGAGGCGCAGAATGGAGATATCAAAAGTGCCGCCACCAAGATCAAAGATTGCATACAGGCCTTCAGCCCCCGAATCCAGGCCATAGGCCAGAGCAGCCGCTGTTGGCTCGTTAATTAAGCGCAATACCTCAAGGCCCGCGAGCCTTGCTGCATCCTTTGTCGCCTGTCGCTGGGCATCATCAAAATAGGCTGGTACGGTGATCACAGCACCTGCCAATCGATCGGAGACACCGAGCCCGAAAAATTGCTCGGCACGCAGACGCAGAGACTTCAGAATTTCAGCAGAGACCTCCACCGGCGATACCCGTCCGGCTGCGGTGTGAAGCCGCACCATCGACTGATCAGAATCTTGCGATAACTGGTAAGGGGTTTTCTGGAGCACTGCATCTTGAAGGCCGCGGCCCATGAGTCGCTTTACCGATATGACGGTATTGGCGGAATCTACCTCTGCAGCATCCGCCGCCGCCTGTCCCACGGCAAGTACGCCCGACTCTCCGTATCGAACAACGGATGGCAGCAGTCCATGACCTTGCTCGTCAGGGATGACCTGCGGGCTGCCACTGCGCACGGCCGCCACCAAGGAATGCGTCGTACCCAGATCAATGCCCACCGCGATCCGCCGCTGATGTGGTTCGGTCGACTCTCCAGGCTCAGCGATTTGCAAGAGTGCCATGCGATAACCTTCTTTTTTCCTCACGCAACTGGGCGCTGAACTTCACCAGAAACATCATGCAACGGATCTCTTCGGCAGCCCGGGCTGTATCGGGCACACTCTGATCGAGTAAGTGCTCTAATAAAATCTCGCCCTCGGTAACGGCTGCCCGAACCTCCATTTCCAACTGAGCGACGGCCCGAACATCCTGCGCATCGAGAGCATCCTCTAGGCTTTCACGCCACTCCATCTGCTGGACTAAGAATTCAGGCGGCATCACGGTATTACGCTCAGGGTCGATCTCGAGGCCGTTGAGCTTGCAGATATAACTCGCGCGGCGCAGAGGATCTCTTAGCGTTTGATGGGCTTCATTAATCTGAGTGGAATACTGCAGCGCCAACAGGCGCTGGGAATCGCCCTGCCCCGCGAAACGATCGGGATGAACGGCGCCCTGAACGGAGCGCCATGCCGCATCGAGGGCGACAAGATCGATTGCAAACCGCACAGGCAGTCCGAAGAGGGAGAAATAATCACGTGCGGCAAATGAGGCCATGCCGCAAGAGGGGATGGTCACAGATTAGACCTTAAATGATTCGCCGCAACCGCACTCGCTTTTCACGTTGGGGTTGTTGAACTTGAACCCTTCGTTGAGGCCCTCACGGGTGTAATCGAGTTCAGTACCATCAATATACGGCAGGCTCTTGGGGTCAATCACAACGGTGACCCCGTGACTCTCGAAGGTCATGTCCTCTGGGGCTGCGGCATCGACAAACTCAAACTTATAGGCAAGCCCTGAGCAGCCTGTCGTTCTCACCCCAAGACGTACGCCCATGCCCTTTCCCCGCTTCGCGATGAACTGGGCGACATGCTGGGCTGCCTTTTCAGTCAGAGTCACTGCCATCTTAGGCTGCCTTGATCCGTTCCGAGGTTTCTGCCCCGTGTTTTGATTTGTAATCCTCGATGGCGGCCTTGATCGCATCTTCAGCAAGGATCGAACAATGGATCTTGACTGGTGGCAAGGCGAGTTCCTCGGCGATCTGGGTATTTCTGATCGTCATAGCCTGCTCAAGTGTCTTGCCCTTTACCCACTCCGTCACGAGAGATGACGAGGCGATCGCAGAACCACAGCCATAGGTCTTAAAGCGAGCGTCCTCGATGATGCCCTCTTTATTGACCTTAATCTGTAGCTTCATGACATCACCGCAGGCTGGCGCTCCAACCATACCCGTTCCAACATCAGGTTCTTGTTTGTCAAACGCGCCCACGTTACGGGGGTGCTCGTAATGATCAATCACTTTTTCGCTGTACGCCATCTGCTCTCTCCTAGTGGGCTGCCCACTGCACAGTATTGAGATCAATACCGTCATTAAACATCTCCCACAAGGGCGACATTTCGCGCAGTTTCGCAACTTTTTCTTTTAATAGTGCTACCGTGAAATCGATATCCTGCTCTGTGGTAAATCGGCCCACCGAGAAACGAATTGACGAATGGGCTAACTCATCAGAGCGGCCAAGTGCACGCAAGACATAGGAGGGCTCAAGGCTTGCCGATGTGCAGGCCGACCCTGATGAGACGGCGACATCCTTGATCCCCATCAGCAACGACTCGCCTTCTACAAAATTGAAGCTGACATTGAGGTTATGCGGCACCCGATGATCTAAGTCGCCATTCAGGTAGACCGCCTCTATTTCCGAGAGGCCCTTCCATAAACGGTCGCGAAGCGAACGAATTCGATCATTCTCGACCGCCATCTCAAGTTTCGCGAGACGAAACGCCTCCCCCATGCCGACAATCTGATGGGTGGGAAGAGTCCCTGAGCGCATTCCGCGCTCGTGGCCGCCGCCGTGAATCTGGGCCTCGATCCGGATTCGTGGTTTACGGCGCACAAAGAGCGCACCCATCCCTTTTGGGCCGTAGGTCTTGTGGGCAGAAAATGACATTAAATCCACCTTCAGGGCCTGCAGGTTGATTGCAACCTTACCCGTTGCCTGTGCGCTATCCACATGGAAAATGATTCCCTTTTCCCGGCACCACTCTCCGATCCGGGGGATATCTTGAATAACGCCAATCTCATTGTTGACATACATCACGGAGATCAGAATTGTGTCAGGTCGACATGCCGCGACAAGCACATCCCAGTCGATCAATCCATTGTCTTTGACATCGAGATAGGTTACCTCGAACCCCTCGCGCTCGAGTTCTCGGCAGGTATCCAGCGTTGCCTTGTGCTCGGTG
>DBCQ01000051.1:0-1327 GCA_002293155.1 Burkholderiales bacterium UBA954
CGACGGGCTGCGCAACGCAGAGCAGTTCGGCGGGAGTCTATCGATCAAGTGATACTCAACGAGAGCAGACATTGCGCTGGGCAACCGTCGAGTCGGTACGCAAAGTGGTGATACAGCGTGACAGCAAGGGTATTGGGATGATTGGCGGGGCGGTCGTGGGCGGGATTGCAGGCAGCTCGGTCGGTGGCGGCAAGGGCCAAGACATTGCCACTGTGCTTGGGGCGATTGCTGGTACCGTCGCTGGGCAGGCGCTCGAAGATAAAGCCAATCTCCGGGAAGGGCTCGAGATCACGCTCAAGTACGACTCGGGTGAGACCCGCGTCATTGTCCAGGAAGCTGATGTTGAACTTAAAGCGGGAGACCGCGTACGGGTCACCTCCGTCAATGGGGTAACTCGCGTCGCCCGTTAGAACAAATGGCGTATGACGACTGTTTCGAGTTCCGTGACAACGGCAGCGAGAATCTGAAGCACAAGGAAGGCAGCAATCGGGGTGAGATCGAATCCCCGCCCTTGATGCCGTCTGCCGATCGAAGACACTTTCTTGTGCTCTAACGAATCAATGCGGCCCATCAGCCGGCGAAAGGGTTTCAGCATCGGAGAGGCAAGCAACTCAAGCACGGGTTTCATCGGATGCATTGGATTGATCCAAGACATCAGCGCATTCACGATCAGAATAACTACAGCCAGCTGAAGACACCATTTGCTGGCCCAGAGAGCGGCAAGCAGCACGAGCCAGCCAAAGGGTCGAACAGGCTTGCCCGTCGACCCTGATGAATCCTGTAGCAGGCCCCAGACCGTTAAAAGATAAAAAATAGTTGCCAGCGCAATGGAGATCAATAAGCTCGCCAAAACACTGGCCCAATCAACCCCCCCAAATCCAGGCACCAGGCGGCGGATCGGCAAGACCACCCAATCCGTCATTTGAAAAGTCAGACGACTCAAGGGATTTTGCGAATGGAGTCGGACCGCCTGAAGGTAGGCCCTCAACGCGCAGGCCATCACAAATAGGCTACCCAGGGTCTTAACGGCCAACCAGATAATTGTCATAGGGCCAAATGATACGGCCATAAAAAAAGTCCCGCCAAGGCGGGACTTTTATTGTCTTGGATCAGGGCAGAACCCCGACCAAAAGACTTAAGGACGGCTACCCGTTGGGAATGGCCATGTGCTTGACAATGTCGCAGCAGCAGCGGGTGCAGCAGCGGCTTTCTTAGCCCGCTTCTTGCCTGCTTTACGCTTCTTGCCACCCGCTTTTTTTGCAGCAGGCTTTTTAGCAGCTTTTCTTGCGCCTTTTTTAGCGGCGCGCTTCTTACCACCCGCTTTTTT
>DBCQ01000051.1:1501-2244 GCA_002293155.1 Burkholderiales bacterium UBA954
GCTTTCTTCTTCGCTGCGGGTTTACGCTTCGCTGCAGGCTTACGCTTAGCGGCGGGCTTCTTCTTTGCTTTCTTCTTTGCTTCTTCAGCCATGGAAAACTCCTTCAAGCTTGAACAAAAGGGGATTCGCACCGGGTGGTCCGAACCATTCATTCGCGCAAGAGGACCATCCCCCAACGCTAATGAATACTGTTTGGCGCCGACCCGGATTCACCCTTTGGCTCATTCCCAGGACAGCGCCCCACCCGTTTGATATTCAATCACACGGGTTTCAAAGAAATTCCGCTCCTTTTTGAGATCGACCATTTCGGCCATCCAGGGGAACGGGTTCTCCTCGTTGCCGAAAATCTGCTCTAGGCCGATCTGTTGGCAGCGACGATTCGCAATGTAGCGGAGATATGACTTAAACATAGATGCATTCAGGCCCAAAACGCCCCGGGGCATCGTATCTTCGGCATAGCGGTACTCAAGATCTACCGCTTTTTGGAAAATTACCTTGAGTTCTTCCCGGAACTCTGGAGTCCAGAGATGAGGGTTCTCAAGCTTAATAGTGTTAATCAGATCAATACCGAAATTACAGTGCATGGACTCGTCACGCAGGATGTACTGGTACTGCTCGGCAGCCCCTGTCATCTTGTTTTGGCGGCCGAGCGCCAGGATCTGAACGAACCCAACGTAGAAAAAGAGGCCTTCCATGAGGCAGGCAAAAACGATCAAAGACTTTAATAACTGCTGGTCTGCCTC
>DBCQ01000051.1:2337-3269 GCA_002293155.1 Burkholderiales bacterium UBA954
GCGACCTCGTGGTAGGCGTTGAAAATCTCGCCCTCGTCTAGCCCCAGTGACTCAACAATATATTGATAGGCATGGGTATGAATTGCCTCTTCGAAGGCCTGTCGCAGCAAGTACTGGCGGCACTCTGGGGCGGTAATGTGGCGATACGTGCCGAGAACAATATTATTAGCCGCCAGAGAGTCGGCAGTCACAAAGAACCCGAGATTACGCTTAATCAAACGACGTTCATCGTCCGTCAGCCCGTTCGGGTCCTTCCAGGTCGCGATGTCCCGGGACATATTGATCTCTTGAGGCATCCAGTGGTTGGCACACCCCGACAAATACTTCTCCCAGGCCCACTTATATTTAAAGGGCACCAACTGGTTGACATCGGTGCCAGCATTGATGACCCGCTTATCTTCCACCCGAACTCGGCGGGCCGTAGAAGGCTCTTGGCTGGCCATAAGGCCTGGGGAGGGCGTGGCCCGCGTTGTTGACGCGACAGTCGAGGCAGTAGGGGCGGGCGATGCGGACGACGCCACTGCCGTCCCCATAACGGGTGGCACATTCAGGGCGACGGAATCCATCCCAGCGACTCCGGGTGGAACTTGCGCGACGGTGGTAGAGCTATCTTCCCAGTTCAGCATTTCGACTCTCACTTTACTTTCTCACCTTTTTACAAGGTGCAGATGACGATTAAATTCCAAAAAACATAACCGGCAAATGAAAGCAACGTGAGATTCGGTTGTTGTACACAGCGCGAATAATGCAAGAACATTTTTCACGATGCAATCATTTTTTTAAAAAATTATTAAATTGGGGAATGCGACAGTGTTCCTGTCGCATTCTTGCCACTCTCTGACAATCAGTTTTTTACTGGCAGGCTTCGCACTCCGGATTGTCGATCGAGCAGAATTTCACATCACTTCCCGCGGCTACGATTTCCGATGAGG
>DBCQ01000051.1:3477-3851 GCA_002293155.1 Burkholderiales bacterium UBA954
TTGAGCGACTGCGCCTGATCGATCCACTTCTGACGGCGCGCGGCACACTCCACCATCCAGCTGGTATCGACCTCGAAGGCTGTTGCATAGAGCTGGCGAAGCTCGGCGGGAACCCGATCGATCTTGGCTAAGCTGCCATCGAAATACTTCAGATCCGACACCATCACCTCGTCCCAGAGCCCAAGGCGCTTGAGGTCCTGGACTAGATACTCGTTGACCATGGTGAACTCACCGGAGAGGTTCGATTTGACGTAGAGGTTCTGGTAGGTCGGCTCAATTGAGGCGGAGATCCCCACGATATTCGAGATTGTTGCCGTGGGTGCGATAGCCACACAGTTGGAATTACGCATCCCGTGCGCCTTAATTCTTGCGCG
>DBCQ01000047.1:0-2922 GCA_002293155.1 Burkholderiales bacterium UBA954
AAATACGGCAGGGCGCATCATTCCACGAAGATCATCCTCTTTCTGGGCGAGGCAGCGAAGAAGATCTTTAGCCAGTAAGACGCCAATAATGTTGTCACGTTTACCCTCCATGACAGGAAAGCGGGAGTGGGCGGTCTGCACCACCAACTCAAGAATTTTCTCTAAAGGCTCTTCGATATCGATCACATCCATCTGTGATCGCGGAATCATAAGGTCGCGAACTTGAAGGTCTGCGACCTGCATGACCCCTTCCATCATGGAGACCGCATCGGCATCGATCACGGCGTGCTCGTGGGCCTCGCGCAGCTGCTCGATTAGATCTTCTTTGTCATCGGCTCTGCCAAACAGCCGGCCGATCAAACGTTCAAATTGTGTTTTAAAGCTCTTGGTCCCGTTTCCGGGGTGCGGGTCACTCATGCAGGGCAATGAGAGTTAAAGGACAACTATGGTGCCATAAACCGCAGGTTTTAGGGGGATCTTAGATGCGTAGCTGCATCATGGTTGTCCCTGAAAAGCCCTTATAGATAGGGGTTTGGAATGCGAAATCTTTTCAAAATTGCAATTTCAAGGGATTCCATCTGGGCAGCATCGGATGCGCGGTCATGATCAAGCCCGCAGGCGTGCAATACGCCATGCACCAAAAGGTGCGCAGCGTGATGATCGACGCTCCTTTTTTGTGCGCGTGCTTCTTGTGTGACAACGGGATGACAAAACACGAGGTCGGCATGTAACTGTGGCAGACCCGAGTAGGTAAAGGTGAGGATATTGGTGGCGTAGTCTCTGCCCCGATACTCTTGGTTTAATCGTCGGCCATGAGCGCGCCCAACGAGCACGAGAGTGAGCGCTGCGCAGTGACAGTTAGCGGGCAACGCCGCTGCAATCAGTCGGCGCGTCCGCGGCCGTGACAAGGGCCAGGCAGGCTGCCGCGGTAACTCCCTGTCTTGAATGGTGAGGCGAATCTCAAGGTTGCGCATGACGATCAATTACGTACCGCTATAGAACTTCGCCGCGAAGGGAGTGGGGCTGTGCCTGCGTAATTCGGACATTGATCGTGTGACCCATCAGGCGTGCATGACCTTGAAAATTGACAACGCGGTTATTCTCGGTGCGGCCTTGCAGCTCTTCGGGATTCTTTCTTGAGGGCCCTTCTACAAGAATTTTCTGGCAAGAGCCAACCATTGCATTGCTAAACCGGGTGGCATTCGATTCGATTTCTGCCTGCAGGCGTTGCAATCGGGAGAGTTTGAGGGGCTTTGGTGTATCGTCTGTAAGGTCTGCTGCAGGCGTTCCGGGCCGTGCGCTGTAGATAAAGCTATAGGATGTATCAAATCCAATCTCTTGCACTAAGGCCATCGTAGCCTCGAAATCGTCTTCAGTCTCACCCGGAAATCCGATAATGAGATCGGTTGAGACTGCGATATTGGGCCTTACCAGCCGAAGTCTTCGGATAATGGACTTGTATTCAATCACGGTATATCCACGCTTCATCCCGGCCAGAACGCGGTCAGACCCTGATTGCACTGGAAGATGTACATGATCGACGAGTTTCGGTAGGCGTGCATAGGCATCGATGAGCCGTTGCGAAAACTCACGGGGGTGGGAGGTCGTGAAACGGATACGCTCGATCGTCTCCAGCCCGCTGACCAGTTCGAGCAATGTCGTGAAGTCTGCCTGGCCGGCTGCGGGATTGGATCGATCGAGGGCCCCGAGATAGGCGTTAACGTTCTGCCCTAAAAGCGTGATTTCCCTGACACCCTTATGCGCGAGTTCAGCAATTTCAGCGAGCACATCCTCTAGTGGCCGAGAGACCTCTGTGCCACGTGTGTAAGGCACCACGCAGAAACTGCAATATTTACTGCAGCCTTCCATGATTGATACATAGGCGGTAGGCCCCTCGACGCGCGCTGGCGGAAGGTGGTCAAACTTCTCAATCTCAGGGAATCGAATGTCAACCTGAGGTTTTCGGGTTTTGCGACGGGCATCAATCAGATCGGGAAGTCGGTGCAGTGTCTGCGGGCCAAATACAACATCCACATAGGGCGCACGCCGAATAATTGCATCCCCCTCTTGGGAGGCAACGCAGCCGCCTACGCCAATGATCAGATCGGGATTGGATTTCTTTAGTTCTCGCGCACGGCCGAGATCTGAGAAGACCTTGGCTTGTGCCTTTTCGCGGACCGAGCAGGTATTAAACAAAATGACATCGGCGTCTTCTGGGCGGTCCGTTGATTCCATGCCGTGCGAGGCATGGAGAATATCGACCATTTTGTCGGAATCGTATTCGTTCATCTGGCACCCAAAGGTGCGGATAAAGACTTTTTTTGGAGCTTTCGGAATCGGTGTGGTCATTGTGTGGGGTCGTGCCAGGGGTTGAACTGGAGGACTTAGGCTAGATTTTGCCTCATCATCACCCCTTATGTTGATTTCATCCTCACCCAGAGCCTCGGGACCCACCAAGATCCTACAAGATGGGGTCTCCCGAAAAGAGGCCTTCGCCTGGGCTAGCCTGGATTTTGCAAACTCGGGCTACACCACGGTGGTATTGACTGCGGTCTTTAATGCCTATTTTGTATCGACAGTCATGGGCCAGTCCGCATCGGCCACTCTGGCCTGGACACTAATCTTGGCTGCAAGTTACCTCATCGTGATGATCACAGCACCCATTGTGGGTGCCTATGCAGATCTCAAGGCTCGTAAGAAGAACTTTCTTGTCTGGACCACTCTGGGTTGCGTCATGGCGACCGCATTGCTTGCAACGGTCGGGCCGGGTCTATGGGCCTGGGCTGCAGTTCTGCTTGTGATCTCTAATGTCTGTTACGCCACCCACCAGGATTTGGTGGCAGCGTTTTTGCCGGAGCTTGCCAGGCCCGATCAACTCGGTCGTGTATCGGGTTACGGATGGGCCTGGGGTTATGCGGGCGG
>DBCQ01000047.1:3096-8259 GCA_002293155.1 Burkholderiales bacterium UBA954
GCCCTGCCTGTGCAGTCGGAGCCCCACTGGCTTCGCGCGAGTTGGGGTCGGCTGTTTGAGACCTGGCATGCCTCGCGTGAGCACCCGGATCTCAGGCGATTTTTAGTATGCGTGGTGGTCTACCACGCGGGTGTACAGACGGTGATTACCTTGGCGGCAGTCTATGCCCAGCAGGCGATGGGGTTCACGCTGCGAGAAACGATTGGTTTGATCTTGGTGGTCAACATTACGGCTGCGCTCGGCGCCTGGCTTTTTGGTTTATTCCAAGATCGACTCGGCCATACGAAGAGTCTTGCTCTTGCGTTGCTGTGTTGGATTGCGATGGTCTTAATCGCTTGGGTGGCAAGGACCGAGACGCTGTTTTGGGTTGCAGCAAACTTCGCAGGCCTCGCCATGGGAGCATCTCAAAGCGGGGCCCGAGCAGCGGTCGCCTATCTTGCAAAGCCTGGCCATCAGGCAGAGACTTTTGGGCTCTGGGGAGTCGCCGTGAACTGCTCAGCAATCCTTGGCCCCGTGAGTTATGGACTAACAACATGGCTCACCAATAACGATCATCGCACCGCAATGTTGGTGAGCGGCCTATTTTTTCTGATTGGCCTTGGGCTGCTGTTGCGTGTTGATTTCGATCGGGGATACCGAGATTCCCGCCAGGCAGTTCAGGCGCCTACGAGGACAAAAGAAACTTCTTAATCGTGGGCCAATGTTGATCAAAGTCGGATAGGCCATGATCTGAACCCTCAATAATGTAATGATGTGCCTTCGGATAGCGGGCTACCATTTCCTTCCAATCGAGAAGTTCATCGCCCTTTGCTGCAACGAGAAGATAGCGTTTGGGCTGCGTAATGCCCACCTCCAGCGCCTTGAGGTCGTCAATGTATTCCTGACGAAAGTTCAGAATCTCGTTGGTGTGCCATGCGGGGAGTTCCCCAACATATGGCGCGAGATCTCGGGCAGGCCACGGTGCGGGATTCAGAAGTGCCGCACGAAATTCGTTCCGACTCGGGTGGCGCTCCATGATGGCACTTGCAAAGAAACCACCCAATGAACTGCCGATAAGGCGAACCTGATGACCCTGGGCAAGGCACTCGTCAATCGCGGCATTGATCTGGGCCATGGCAAGCTCTGGAGCGATATCTAGTGCAGGACACACTGCGCCAATACCCGATTGCGCCAGATCGTCACGAATCATGACGGCTTTTGACGACTGTGGTGAGCTTCGAAAACCGTGGAGGTAGAGAACGCTAATGGGCTTCAAGGGAGTCTCGATTTCAATTTACACTTGCCATCTTACTTGAGAGAGGCCCGCCGCCATGAACACGACATCACATTCAACCTCACCGGGAGTAGCCCTTGTTACCGGGGCAGGAAGCGGCATCGGTCGGGCGGTTGCTCGCAGGTTGTTGAGCCTCGGCTGGCGGGTTGCACTTACGGGACGCCGTGAGACGCCGCTCCACGAGACCGGGCAGGCTCATCCGGATCAGATCCTAGTGGCAACGGCCGATGTCTCCCGAGAGTCGGATGTGGATCGGTTATTTGCGGCGATTGCTACGCGCTGGGATCGACTTGATCTTCTGTTTAATAACGCCGGCATATTCCCACCGGGTCAGTTGATTGATGAGCTCTCGGTCGCCAGCTGGCGCGAATCAGTCGATATCAATTTAACGGGTGCATTTCTCTGCGCACGCGCTGCATTTGCGCAGATGCGCAGACAGTCGCCACAGGGCGGAAGAATTATTAATAACGGATCAATCTCTGCGCATGCACCACGGCCTCAGTCGGTGGGCTACACAGCAACCAAGCACGCCATCACGGGGCTCACCAAATCCCTCTCATTGGATGGAAGGCCATTCGATATTGCCTGCGGACAGATCGATATTGGGAATGCGGCATCGGAGATGACATCAGGCTTTGGTGCGGGCGCACTGCAGGCTAATGGAACACGCATGCCCGAGTCGCGTATGGATATTGCAGATGTTGCAGATGGCGTTGCGTATATGGCGGGCCTCCCATTATCGGCGAATGTTCAATTCATGACAGTTATGGCGACGACCATGCCCTTTGTTGGTCGGGGCTAGTCTTTTGTGTTGGTTGGCGGCGCTACTTCGATTGCGCGGGCAAGCTGATGGAGTTGCTCGCTAATTTCGAATACCGCCGACGAGATCATCTTGACCTGATCTCGTTCGGCCTCTGATAGGTTAGTACTGAGCTCCAGTAGGCTGGCCTTGCCCGAGATAATACCGAGCACATTACGCACTGAATGTAAAAGCCCAGTGGCATCGGGTTTATGAATAACGTTTTTCATAATCAATTGCCTTCCTTGTCTGAATTAATTGGGCAAAAGAGAGGGCGCTAAAGGTTCCCAAGTGATGACCGACATTCTAGATTCTCCTGATCTTGCAACTGTCGGGCCGATTGCTCAGGCACGAGATGGCAGATCAGGGTTTCACTAGAAGAGCGAAGGATGCTAATCGGTAGATTATCAGTGGATTGAAGATCAACAAATCCATCGCCGCCGATGAAGATGGGTCTATTGAACCGGTCCCTCGCAAGGATCGGCTCTTGGAAATTAAACGCTGGAAAATCAATAATGCGCCAGTTCTGAGTGCGGGACCATAGCCCTTTAAAGTCGATAAAGTAGGCTCGATTGGCGGCAAGGGGGATTCTCACTTGGTGGGCCGCGATGTTAAATCCGAAAGGAATTGATTTTGGGTCAAGGGCGTAGCGCGAGTCTGTCCAGGCGGGCGCCTTTTTAAAAATGGCGAGTCCTTCTTGATTCGTAGTCTGAACATCACGACCGGGCTGACGGATCTTGATTGACGATAGGCCAACCTGCTGGATGACCAGATTGTCGTCACCGGCAGGCGCAAGCGTTGTTGCAAGGGGAGTTACCCATAAGCGCGTTGCTGCAGACCAGGCCGCTCGATCGGTCTGCGTATCGGCACGCAGCGAGGCATCTCCGTAGGGGCTGGTGTAACGCATAAAGGCGTTTGATTGTGTCTCGCTGGCTTCGGTGTGGGCGATATGAATTGACGGCCCGTACAGCCCGGGTGTAGATCGGCTCGCCTGCAGTGTGAGGCCTGGTCTGCCCGTGTTTGCCGAATTGTTCGCGCTGAAATTTGCATAGGTGCCAACCGCGGTGCCGAGCTTCTCGAAGTAAAACGTCAGGCCAACAAAGCCGCTCCAGCCTGCGGGTTCTGTAGCAAGAAGATGATGTCGGGCCTGAAGTTGCAGGGTCTGTGAGGGGCCTAGGCGAATACTGGCAGCTAGAGTTTTAATCTGCTGTGCAGGGCTTACACCCGACTGAGTACTTGCGAGGTGAACCGATCCACTGGCCCGAGGGCTAATTGCGCCGGTGAGGTGCAGTTGAGCGGTTAATGTCTCGCGTGAGGTGAAGGCATTCTGCGGGCCTGCGGTTGGTGGGGTGATGAGCGGGATGCTGCGGCCGACGCTTGCAAGCGCATGAAAACGTCGGCCGAGCGTTGCTCTGAATTCCGATAGCCAACTCGATGCGCAGGACACCGACGACAGACAGGTCTGGCCTGCTGCTGCCGTGGCGATGAGATTCGGAATAGCCCGGCTGCTGGTTTCAAGGGCCCAACGGCGGTCCGAGCCCAGCCACTCAGCCGATAGGCCTGCCGTAATGTTCTGGCTTGCGCCATAACGGACCTGCGCGGAATGCAGAGGTGGCGGGGCGAGTTGCCCCGTGATCACGCGAGGCTCTCCGGTAAAGACTTCCCACTGTAGTTGCTGGTACGACAGAAGTTTCCGATCGGCAGACCAGGGCAGGGTGATGGATTGGGTAACTCCGTTGGTGTCAATCAATCGTGCCTCAAGAAACCCCGGCACGGTACTCGCTCCATAGCCTTGAATCTGGTAGTTCCCAGGTGCCAGAATCTCGCTGGAATAGATTGCAACGCCATGACGATCAAAGAATTGAACTCGTGATGGGCTACGTATTGCAAGATTCGCCTCAGCCTTTCCATAGCCGCGAAGCGGCGCAGCCCGATTGGTGATGAACAGACCTCGAAATTCACCAAAGGTCTGTTCTGCGCCATAGTCAGTACGAAAATCACCAATACGAATCTGCCCGCCTGTTGCGGAGAAATACTCAGCGGTTGCGCGATCTAATCTCTGGGTGCCGGCGCTGCGCTGATTAAGAAACTGCATCGACCAGGGCCCCTGGGCAAGCGTTGCCCCAAGGCCCCGCAACCCAGAGCCGAGAAAGAGGTCAAAGGCAGCGGACGCCAGAGGCCTGGGTGTTGGCTGGCTCGCGAACTCGGGCCGTTGCGACAGAATTCCCGGATCGTGGAGAAGCGCAATACTCAGGTCACCTGTTGGATCTCCCAGCGTCAGGCCTTTGGCGGCGAGAAACTCCTGGGGCAACTGGATTCTGAGTAGATTATCTGCTTCGTGGTAGCTGCAGTAGTCTGGATTAATGACCCAGTGCTCACCCTGTCGATACTGTTTAGCGATAGCAGGCGAGACCGCCGGGCTAATCATAGCGGCCTCGACTGCGCATCGGTGCTCACTGAGTTGGATATTGGCGCCCCGAGAAACTAAGGCGCCATTAATCTCAACCGCTGCAAGCAACCAGACCGCCTCAAGCATGACTTACTGAATCACAACGCCACGAGGAATTAAGGGATCTTGACTCGATTTGTAGATTGGCAGGCTAAATCGAAACCGGAAATTCACGCCCTGACCTCGAACGGTATCGTCAGGAATCTGTTCAATCAGCAGACGATAGTGTTTTGAGCGATCGATGATTCGCGCACGAATCACCTGCCGCCCCGCGCCTGCGAGCGAGAAAAACCGTGGGGAGACCTCAACCCCGAGTGGATGACTCGGTAGAGGCAGGGCAGAAACGGGCATCGCTGCCGATGGGCTAGTCTCCGGTGCCAAAGGGTCCCACGGCACAATCCTTACGGACCAGCGGCTTGGGGTTGAGAGACTTGACCGGACCTCAGTTGCGATAACACCCTGGTCATCGGGTGCTAACTGAGGCGGCGTGATGTTGAGAGCGGCCTGACCAGCGAGTGGAATGATGCTGATTAGTACAACCACAACATTGACTAGACTGCCGTGAAGCCGTGTTCGATGACACCGTTGACGTGGGGGTTGGCTATGTTCCATCGCGGGGCCTTAGTAGGTGACGGTGGCGAT
>DBCQ01000046.1:0-2122 GCA_002293155.1 Burkholderiales bacterium UBA954
CATTGCGCCGGGGGCCTTTCATCCGGCACCGAAAGTTGATTCTGCAGTGGTTCGCATGGTGCCGCTACCCGTCCAAGATGTGCGTGTTCGGGACTGGCCGATCTTTTCTGCGGTCGTGATGACAGCCTTTTCTCAGCGGCGCAAGATGCTTCGCAATACCTTGGCAGGCTATGGTGAGGCCATCGACTGGACTGGCCTTGGCATTGGTCCAACCCAACGGGCTGAGGAAATCTCGGTTGATGCGTTTATTGGGCTAGCCAACTCACTGACGGATTCTCTGGGAGTCTCGCGCGATTAAGGGGCCTCATGCGATTGAGGGGCTTCATGCGCGATCAGGGATTCGGCTAAAAGGTGGGCAGGGCGTCGAGACGGATTTTTCGTAAGACCTGCTTACCCTCTTCGAAGTTCGGAAGAATCTCGGCCACTTCATCCCAAAAACTAGCGCTGTGATCCATGGTGTGGGTGTGGGCGAGTTCGTGGGCAATCACATAGTCAATGACATCTTGACCAAAGTGAATGAGCCGCCAGTTCAATCGAATATGACCGTCTTCTGAGCAGCTGCCCCAGCGCCCTCGGGCGTTACTGAGACTGAACTTAGAGAACTGGCGACCTGATTGGTCACTGATCACCTTGAGCCGGGCCGCGAAAAAGCGCTTGGCCTGTGACTGGAGCCAGGCATGCACGCTATCCCGAATCTGCTCGAGCCTTGCATCTGCGGACAGGGCCAGTTGAAGCTCTCTTCGAAAGTCGTCGAACTGAACCTGCTTGAGTTGTGGTGCCAGTGCGAGTGTCATCGGCTTGCCAAGGTACTGAAGCGTTGCGCCGTGAGCCCACTGCTGCTCGGGTAACAGCCGATGCTGGTCACTCTGATACCACTCTGCCAATCGGGCGAGAAGCCAGTTTGATTTTTCCTTCAAGATGTATTCGATATCACTAACGGGAACCCATTTTGGGGCATTAACCTGGATCATGCCTTGGCCGATCGACATCCCCACCGTCTTACGACGGGTTCGCTTCAGAAGCCATGGAACCGTCTGCCCCTGCAATGCAACGGTGCGATGTTTTTTAGTGGAGTTTTTTTCTTTATCCGAACCTGAAGACGGATTGGGTTTCTCGGAAGTTGAACTTGTGGATTCTGAGAAGCCAAAGGGCAGTAAGAACTGCTCTAGTAATGTCATCAATGGCCTTTCTCTGGTCGATGAGGACTGATGTGACGCATTTCGTTGTTGATCCAATTTTCTGCCTGAGCCATGAGAGTAGTCGCATCTTGACGTTCAGGCAAGAGGGGAGGACCAATTGAGACGGTAATTAAACCCGGTTTCTTGATAAATGATTTTCTTGGCCAGACATCGCCAGAGTTCATCGCAATTGGAACGACGGGTGTGTTGGTCTCGACTGCAACCCGAGTTCCGCCAGTCTTAAAACGAATTGCATGCCCCGGTGTAACCCGTGTGCCTTCAGGAAAAAATACCATCCATCGGCCTTCGTTGTGCAAGACTGGCTTGGCTTTCTTCACGATTTCCGAGAATGCGACACTACCCTTTCCGCGATTGATTGCAATCATATTTAAGAGCGCAATCCCCCAGCCGAAAAAAGGAATCCAGAGCAGTTCACGTTTGAATACGAAACACAAGCGACGCTTAAAGAAACTAGGGTAGAACATGGTTTCCCAGGCCGATTCATGTTTTGACAAGAGAATTGCTGGGCCCTCAGGCAGGTTCTCCAGGCCAATCACGCGATAACGAATTCCAAGTAATACCCGCGCTGCCCATATATTCATGGCACACCAGCGCATCGCAAATCTATAGCGTGGTTGCGCTTGCAGGAAGGGGCCCACGATGAGAAACAGGGTCGCCCAGATCACAAGAGAAATAATTTGGAAGAGCAGAAAGGCGGCAGATCGAAGTCGGCGCATAAGGCCCTTAGCGTGGGGTGCGGTAGAAAACTATTGTTGTTCCTGAAGTAGGTGATCAACAACAGCGCTGAGGTGATCGACAACCCGTGTCCCGGCAGGCAGCGCAGTGGCCGGATCCTTTGCAGCAGCCATTGTTTTTAGGCCCTTCCCCGTCTTAACAAGCCAGAGATCGCATTCAAGAGTTGCTCCCGCCTGGAGGTCACGCAG
>DBCQ01000046.1:2202-2658 GCA_002293155.1 Burkholderiales bacterium UBA954
GGCGAGGGTTTGCGGCAGGAGCAGGCGGTATTTGCGGTGTGGGGGCAGAAAAAGACTCCGTCGATCCGACCACCTTTTTCTGCAACGGCATTCATCATTTTGTTGTGAATCGCATGCAAGACATTAATATCAAATAACCCCCGTTCAATACCCGATTGGTTGGTTGCGACAGCCACTGACCAGCCGGCATGGGTGAGCCGGGCAATTGCCTCGAGGCTGCCCTCAATAGGCAGCCATTCGTCGGGGGATTTGATATACCGATCGCTATCGTGATTAATAACACCATCTCGGTCGAGAATAATCAGGGGCGACTGTGTGCTGGTCATTGACTGTTCACTTTGCGAGGCGCGAGAGGTCGCCTACTTGATTCATGGCCTGATGAAGCTGCGTTAGAAGCGCGAGCCGGTTTGCGCGAAGCGCAGGATCATCTGCATTGACCATAACGTGTTCAAAAAA
>DBCQ01000046.1:2734-3633 GCA_002293155.1 Burkholderiales bacterium UBA954
CAAGGCTGCCGGTGCAATAGTGGCGAGGGTATCGGCCAGGGATTTTTCCGCAGGCTCGCACAACAGGCGTTGATTAACATCATCGCTGCGAGATTCGGACTTCTTGAGTATGTTTCCAATACGCTTATTGGCAGCGCAGAGGGATTCGCTCTCGGCTTTTTGCATAAAGCCATGGAGCGCGTCGAGTCGACTCAGGATTTGATGGAGCGCGTTGGGGCATTGGCCGAGCACCGCCTCAATTAACTCAACGCCATAGCCCTTTTCTTTAAGCAGGGCTCGCAGACGATCCAGCATAAACGAGTGAATCGCCTCAAGATCGGGCTGTACGGTATCAATACCTTTAAAGCTCGTCGCAGTTTCTTGCAACAATGTGTTAAGGCCAAGCGTTAGATTTTTTTCCATCAGAATTCGAACGACGCCGAGGGCATGACGACGTAGGGCAAATGGATCTTTATCACCGGTTGGCGCAAGACCAATACCCCAGATACCGACAAGGGTCTCAAGTTTGTCTGCCAAGGAAAGCGCGAGTCCAACGGTGTTGGTGGGTAGGCTGTCGCCCGAAAACCGCGGGTGATAGTGGCCTTCAATCGCAAGTGCGACTGCCTCGGGCTCTTGGTCATGTCGGGCATAGTAGGTTCCGATGACGCCTTGTAGTTCGGGGAACTCGCCCACCATATCCGTGAGTAAGTCGGCCTTGGACAGGCGTGCGGCCCGCTCCGCGTCGTCGGCGTTTGCGCCTACCGCGGGTGCCCACCGTCTTGCGAGTACAGCGAGCCGCTCAATCCGTTGGCGTTGATTGCCGATTTTGTTGTGATACACCACAGCAGATAAGCCCTCAATACGACTAGCCAGTGGCTTTTTGCGGTCTTGATCAAAAAAGAATTTCGCATCGGCGAGTC
>DBCQ01000046.1:3788-7965 GCA_002293155.1 Burkholderiales bacterium UBA954
CATTCTTGAGGCACGCTCAGAAACGCTGCATCAAACCGACCCTCAAGCACCACGGGCCACTCCACTAGGCTTGTGACCTCGTCGAGCAGGCCCTCTGGCATAACGGCCTGGTCAGGGCTTGCCTGATCTTGAATTGCTCGCGCGATCAGCGCCTTGCGTGTTGCAAATCCAGCGATGACTTTGCCCTGTGCTGACAGTATTTGCTCGTAGAGATCAGCGTGGGGTATTTTGATGGCCTCATGGGTATGGAATCGGTGGCCGGATGTGAGGTTAGAGGCCTTAAGACCAAGTAGTTGGAGGGGTAGAATCTGGTCGCCATGCAGAGCAATTAGCCGATGGGCGGGCCGGACAAATTTTACGGTGTCGCCATTTTTCCGTTGATAGGTCATTAACTTCGGGATGGGCAAGGATTGGATTGTTTCCTCGAGTGCAGCCTGGGCAGAGGCGGCAAGCGTTGCGCCGGGCGCTGTGAATCGGTAGACGAGATAATCTTGTTTCCCATCACTCACGCGATCGAGCTGGTCCAAGTCAATACCCTGACCCAGTGTCACCCCGAACGAGGCGAGTTTTTTAATGAGCGGCGCGGTCGCCTGCCCCGCTGAATCGATCGCGATGGAGACCGGCAACAACTTCTCTTGCCGCTCCTGACTCGGAGCCTGAGCCAGCACTCGGTCGATATGGATCGCGAGTCTGCGGGGGGTTGCATACGGACTGACCACTACGTTTTGATCACAGAGGCCATCCTTTGTGAGCCGCTGTGTAATACCGCAGGCGAAGGATTCCCCGAGTCGCTTGAGTGCCTTCGGGGGCAATTCTTCCGTTAACAGTTCAAGGAGAAAAGAATCCGTCATAGCGGTCTATCGGTTGGTCTGCCGTTAAGCATGGGGTAGCCTAATGCCTCGCGGGATTGCACATAGGCTTGGGCGACTGTACGGGATAGATTGCGGATTCGGCCGATGTACTGGGCCCGCTCGGTGACGGAGATCGCGCCGCGTGCGTCGAGGAGGTTAAAGGTGTGTGCTGCTTTTAGAATCTGTTCGTATGCCGGTAGCGCAAGCCCAGCTTCAAGTAATCGTTGGGCATCGGCTTCATGTTCGCCGAATCGTTGGAAGAGTACGGGCACGTTGCTGTATTCAAAGTTATAGGTCGACTGTTCGACCTCGTTTTGATGATAGACATCACCATAGGTGAGTCTGCGTGCGCCGTGATCATCGGCCCCGGTTGTCCAGACCAGATCAAACACGTTTTCAACGCCCTGCAGGTACATGGCGAGCCGTTCAATGCCGTAGGTGATCTCGCCGGTGATTGGATTGCAATCGATTCCGCCCACTTGCTGAAAGTAGGTAAACTGCGTGACCTCCATTCCGTTGAGCCAGACCTCCCAGCCAAGCCCCCATGCACCAAGGGTTGGATTCTCCCAGTCATCTTCAACAAATCGTATGTCATTGACCTCGGGGTCAATGCCCAGTGCCTTTAAGGAGCCGAGATAGAGTTCCAAGATGTCTTCCGGCGATGGTTTAAGGACCACCTGAAACTGATAGTAGTGCTGCAGCCGATTCGGGTTCTCGCCGTATCGCCCATCCTTTGGTCGACGTGATGGTTGCACATAGGCGGCGCGCCATGGTTCGGGGCCGAGTGCTCGTAGGAAGGTTGCAGTATGGGATGTACCTGCACCTACTTCAAGATCGATGGGCTGAAGCAGCGCACAGCCTTGCGCGTCCCAATAATTCTGGAGAGTCAGAATAATTTTCTGAAAACTTTGCATGAACGACATTCTAGCCGTTTAGAACCCCGACCGATTGGCCTTGCGGGCCTAGCGAATTCTCTGCCGTATCTGCGGCCAGAGGCCAATCATCAGTAACACGACGCAGGTCAGTAGGATGGGCTGATTGCCCCATCGCGAATACGGCGTCAGCCCCTGCATCCCCTGGGGTGCTGCAACCAGTAGGCCGGGTTTGTTGTAGGGCAGTACCTCAATGACCGCCCCACGGTGATCAATGAGCGCTGTGGCGCCAGTGTTAGTTGAACGAATGGTCGGCCGGCCGGTCTCTTTACTGCGCATGCGTGCGATGGCCAGATGCTGTCCAAGCGCAATCGTGTCGCCAAACCAGGCGAGATTACTGACATTGAGCAGAATAGTTGGCTGTTGTACGGCCTCTATCGTGGGCGCAAGGGGTCGAATAATTTCTTCTCCGAATAGATCTTCAAAGCAGATGTTCACGCCAATCCGTTGGTCCGCCACGCCAATCGGAGGCTGGACTTTTGCGCCCCGTTGAAAGTCGCCAAGGGGCATTTGCATCTGGTCAACAAACCATCGAAACCCAAAGGGGATGAATTCCCCGAATGGAACAAGATGATGCTTGTCATAGCGCGCATAGATGCTCGCAGCCGGGGTCGTATCGGCGATTGCAATGACGCTATTGCGGTAACCATCTGGATCGCGCATGGGTAGCCCAAGCATGATCGTAGCTCCCCCACGTTGCGCTAAACGATAGAAGGCCGCCCGTATTTCTGTTGGCGCGAGATCCCAGGGCCGAACCAGTGCAGTCTCGGGAAACACGATGAGTTGTGCTCCGCCAGGTGTTGCGGCTACATCTGCAATCGCGAGCTGGGTCGCGAGGGACTGGGACTCGCGCGCAGGATCAAACTTCATCGACTGCGGGATTGCCCCCTGAACGAGCGCCACGCGAAGCGGTTTGCCGTGGGGGCTTGTGAATTCCACAAGATTGAGAATGGCGCCTAAGCCAAGACCGAATACCAATGCCGCAAATGCAAACCATTGACGGTAACGGAGTGCTTGAAAAGTCCAGACCACCGATAGCGCGGCTACAAAACCGACCCCGTAGACGCCCAAGACTTTAGCAAAGCCGGATAACGGTGTATCGATAACAAGATAACCCAGTGAGAGCCAGGGGAAACCCGTTAAGAGGGTGCCCCTTAGCCATTCAAAGAGGGTCACAATGGCGGCAATCAGAAATGGTGTGAGCCGCGACTGGACCCTGGAAGTAGGTCGTGACTCGCTGGCCACCGGCAAACGGAGTACCCATCGACAGGTGATCACCGCACCCATCGTATAGAGGCTGACATAGGCGGCCAGTAGCAGCGTGGCCAGTGCTGCAAGCCAGGCGGGCAGATGACCGTAGTCGTGCAGGCTAATGTAGATCCAGTGCAGGCCTACGGTGTAGGCAAGCAGTATCAGGCCGGCAACCCAACGCATCATGAGACGTGAGACGGTCTATGCACGTGCAGCGGTGATAGGGAGAGACTACTCAGCAGCGCTTTGGGGCAAGCGCTCTGCAATCAAGACATGGAGTTGACGAGCATCTGCCCGTTGCACTTCAAATCGAAATCCATCGAGCTCAATGGTTTCGCCGCGATGTGGAAGACGGCCAAAATGGTCGGTAACATAGCCGCCGATAGTCTCGACCTGCTCATCGAAGAGTTCAGTCTGAAATGATTCGTTGAACTGCTCGAGTGATGTAAGGGCGCGAATTCTGAAGCGACCGGGCTGCTTTGGCATCGGCGTAATGTTGTCGTCGTCTTCTTCAATATCGTGTTCATCTTCGATATCGCCAACGATCTGCTCAAGCACATCCTCAATCGTGATCATGCCTGCAACACCACCGTATTCATCAATCACGATTGCAATATGATTTCGGTTAACCCGGAAATCACGCAACATCACATTTAAGCGTTTAGATTCTGGAACAAATACGGCAGGGCGCATCATTCCGCGAAGATCATCCTCTTTCTGGGCGAGGCAGCGAAGAAGATCTTTAGCCAGTAAGACGCCAATAATGTTGTCACGTTTACCCTCCATGACAGGAAAGCGAGAGTGGGCGGTCTGCACCACCAACTCAAGAATTTTCTCTAAAGGCTCCTCGATATCGATCACATCCATCTGCGACCGCGGAATCATAAGGTCGCGAACTTGAAGGTCTGCGACCTGCATGACCCCTTCCATCATGGAGACCGCATCGGCATCGATCACGGCGTGCTCGTGGGCCTCGCGCAGCTGCTCGATTAAATCTTCTTTGTCATCGGCCCTGCCAAACAGCCGGCCGATCACACGTTCAAATTGTGTTTTAAAGCTCTTGGTCCCGTTTCCGGGGTGCGGGTCACTCATGCAGGGCAATGAGAGTTGAAGGAAGACTATGGTGCCATAAACCGCAGGTTT
>DBCQ01000048.1:0-1514 GCA_002293155.1 Burkholderiales bacterium UBA954
TTGATTAAGTCCTCACCCGCAGCTGATGTTGAAAAGCACATGAAGTCGGCCCTCGCCTCTGCGCTAAATAAGATGGATGTGGTCTCCCGCGAGGATTTTGACCTGCAGTGCCAGATGTTGTCTCGAGCGCTAGAGAAGATGGCCCTGCTTGAAAAGCGGGTTGCTGAGCTTGAGCAGTCCAAAAAATAGTTAGATCCTAAGCCTGAACCGTTTTGTTAATAGCGGCCAGCGATTGTTCTGCCCACACTCGTGGGCATGTCGCTTTCAATTATTCACTCCCGGGCAATCGCTGGTCTTCGTGCACTTCCGGTCCAAGTTGAGGCCGATCTTGCCAACGGTCTGCCAAATTTCTCTATCGTTGGTCTGCCGGATACTGCCGTGCGCGAGGCCAGAGATCGGGTGCGTGCGGCGATTACCAATTCGGGATTTGAATTCCCCCAACGACGGGTAACGGTCAACCTTGCACCTGCCGATCTCCCTAAAGATTCGGGCCGGTTCGACCTTCCGATAGCCCTTGGGATTCTGGTCGCTAGCGGGCAGATTAAATCCCCCCATCTCAACTCACTAATTAGTTGCTGGGAGTTTGTTGGCGAGTTATCGCTAACGGGTAATCTCTTGCCGATTCGCGGCGCCTTCGCGCTCGCGATGGGCGTATTACATCAGGCCCAAGGCCATCGCTGCCTGGTGTTGCCCTATTCAAATCGGGACGAAGTATCGTTAACAGCGTCATCGAAATTCGGATTTGCAAAGTCTTTGCGCGACGTTACAGATTTCTTGGCAGGCGCCAAAGAGTTAGAAACGATCAGCACTTTGAATAACACGACTGCAATAAACATCACGCCGCATTTAGAGTGGTCGGATATAAAGGGCCAAGAGCGCGCTAAACGAGCAGCCCTCATTGCAGTTGCAGGTGGGCACAACCTTTTAATGATGGGCGCACCGGGCCTAGGAAAATCAATGATTGCATCGCGCATGCCTGCTCTATTGCCGCCGCTTTCACACCAAGAGGCCTGTGAGCTAGCAAGCATTAAAAGTCTTGATCACACTACAGTTCTACCTGATAGCGACCCCTCAATCGCTAGCCAGAATATGGCGGCGGTCGCAGCAGCAACATGGAGGGAAGCTCCTTATCGATCACCACACCACAGCACCCCATCGCGGGCCTTGATTGGCGGCGGGCAGCCCGTGCGCCCCGGGGAGATCTCGCTTGCCCATCACGGTATTTTGTTTCTTGATGAGTTGCCTGAGTTTTCCAGAGATAGCTTGGAGAGCCTTCGTGAGCCGCTTGAGACAGGCGAGATCAGCATTGCACGGGTTCGCGAGCGACTGCGATTGCCGGCCAAGGTAATGCTTGTTGCCGCAATGAATCCCTGCCCTTGTGGTTATTTTGGCGCACCGAATGCCCGGCGGCTGTGTAACTGCCCACCGGATCGAATCATGCGTTATCGAATGCGAATCTCAGGCCCCCTACTTGACCGGTTCGATATGGTGATTACCCTTGAGGCATTACCGCC
>DBCQ01000048.1:1643-1940 GCA_002293155.1 Burkholderiales bacterium UBA954
AAAAGCTAGACCCTCATCTTGAACTCGATCTTAGAAGCCAGACCCTATTACAGAAAACCGCTGAAAAATTCGGATGGAGTGCCAGAGCCTGGAATCGTGTCTTACGGGTTGCCCGAACCGTTGCAGACCTTGAGTCGAGCCCATCAATTAGCGTTCAGCACCTAAGTGAAGCCATTGAAATGCGTCGAGCGTTACAGCTCTAGAGTGTTCGCACCAATCCTAGGGCTTACTCTGATTCTCTTGTGCTGGTAAACGCCAGAACCACAGCAGCGCAAAGGCCTGTGCAGCACACCAAAA
>DBCQ01000048.1:2009-5406 GCA_002293155.1 Burkholderiales bacterium UBA954
AGTAGCCCAAGCCCCCACTGCATACCGAACGCGCCTACGAAGACAATAAAATTAATTGCTGTGCTGGCTCGGCCCGCCATCGATACAGGAAATGCAAGGGTTGCCTTGGCGTAGCCTACGGCGGTTATAGAGGTGGCAATCACCATAAAGGACCAACTCACTACCGAGTTGCCCCAGAGATTAAAAACACCGCCGATGCTTAAGGTCAGCATCGCCGCGCAGCCAATCACAATAATCCGGTCAAGCGACCATCCGAACTCTTTAAATCGGGTTCCGAGAACGCTCATCCCCATGTGCGAAAACATCACTACAACACCTAGAATTAGAAGGCTAAAAGCGGCCTCATGGGAGGTCTGACCATCCACGACGCGAAACCATGGCCCCATCCAGAGGCCCTGAATCGCGAGGAATCCACCATGTGTGAACACGGCGTAAGGAATTAGTCTTTGTATTTCGCGGTGTGTAAAGGCAGCTTTCGCGCCCGACCAGGTATCTGACCAGAAGGGTTTGTTATTCGGCGCAGGCGCCGGCATCTCTGGCAGAAGCCAGAGCAACACTAAGGTTGATAAGACAAACAACGCACCGGCAGTAAAGAAAATTCCACGCCAGCCAATCACTGGTAATGCGAACTCAACCGGCACGGTTGCAATCAGGGCCCCGAAAGAGCCCACCATCAACATGAGTGAGGCAAGGCTTGACTGTCGCTCCGCAGGAAAACAGAGTCGATAAGCCTTATACGCCGCCATCAGGCATGCTGAAACACCGATACCAATTAATCCCCGGCCAACCCAGAGCCAGAAAAAATTCGTGGCAAGGGCGCTAATCAGGCAGCCAACAACTGCCAAGACAAGTAGGCCCGCCTCAACATGCTTAGGTTCACGCCGATCAAGAAGCGCGCCCAGTGGAATCTGCATCGCGGCAAATGTCAGAAAGTAGGCACCCGATAAGAGACCGAGCTCGGATGCGGATAAGCCAAACTCTTGGGTAAGCGGCCCAGAGAGTACCGCATTAACTGATCGCATGATGTAAGACAGCAGGTAAGCGATGGCAAAGGGTAGAACTACATGCAGGATGCGATAGCGCCCATCGAGACTATTCGGTGTGTTAAGAGCGCTCATCTTTTTTGGGTTGGCCGTAGGTAATTAGTTCGTAATACGGAGTGATTCAAGAAACTGCTCAGCAACTTCTTCAGTCAACGAGTTAGCGGGCCCCACCGCAATGATCTCAATTACCCGGGGGGAAGAACCACCAATAGTGACTGTCCGCATCCAGAGCTTGGTCACAACCCCCGGCTTATTTGAGGGCGGCGGTTCGGCACGCACCTCTCCAGTCGCCCGAACCTCTGTCGCTGCAATGCCCTCTCTACCGGATAGCGTTACCCGACGATGGATCACTGTAGAGGGCACCGCATTAATGTTGGCAATCATCGCGGCCTCTAGACTCTTACGAACCGGCTCACTGCCATTCATGACCCAGCCCACCGCGAACAGAGTCTCATCAATTCGGGTGGATCTTAGGGTGAGTGTTACCGGGGCAGCCGCACCAGGTAGATTAAGCCCACGCGAGACCTCAACGGTCTTGCCAGGAAAGCTAGCCAGCCAGCCAGCCTCCTCTTGGCGAACATCGCGCCAATCAAATTTTGGTGAACAGCCAGCCAGCCAGACTAATGCGAGAAAACCAAACATTAGACGTGCCATGCGTCGGGTGCATGGGACTACAATCAGAGTGCTAAACATGAGGCGGAGTGTAGCGTGATCATTGAATTTAAGAGTAAAGCCGCGGGCGCTTTCTTTATGACGGAACCAGTCGCAAAACTTGTATTTGCAGCAATCGACATGGAACTCTCAGAAAAAGGGATATTCACCGCAGAACAGGTACCAGCAATTCGTAGAAAACTTGATAAGGCCGTTGAGCAGTCACGCCAACAAGATCACGCTAGGCTCGAGCAGCACGACGATGCCGTAGGCAGTGGCGAAGCGATATCGAAAGAGATGCCGGTTGGGTTATCACAACGGGCTTTTCCGTTACTTGATATGCTGAAAGCGGCGGAGAAAAAAGGCGTGCCTATTGTCTGGGGTGTGTAGCGAATCAAGGCTCAGCCCTGCGATTAAAAGCCAAGTGCAGGCGCTAGGCGGCTTCTTGCAACAGACTCGGGTACGTCAGCGCGTTTGGCATAGTCGCGCAGCTGATCTTCGTTGATTGCACCAAGGTTGAAATACTGTGACTGCGGATGCCAGAAGTAGAACCCACTCACCGCAGAGGCGGGTAGCATGGCAAGATTCTCGGTGAGCGACAGTCCGATCTCGTCTGCGTTTAGCGCTTCAAAAAGCGCGGTCTTCACCGTATGGTCGGGGCAAGACGGGTAGCCCGGCGCCGGACGAATGCCTTGATACTCTTCAGCAATGAGTGCGGCATTGGAGAGCGACTCATTGGGCGCATAACCCCAGAACTCTTGTCGAATGCGTTGGTGTAGACGCTCAGCAAAGGACTCTGCGAGGCGATCCGCAAGGGCTTTGACCAGGATCGCGTTGTAATCATCGCCTTTGTCTTCATATTCTTTGGCAAGCCGATCGGCCCCATCAATACAGACCGCAAAGCACCCGAGGTAATCCGCAACCCCTGAATCTTGGGCGGCCACATAGTCGGCAAGGCTCTTATTGAATTCACCGCTAGGTTTCTGTGTCTGTTGCCGCAGGCCACACCAAGTCAATAGTGGTTGCTTAAGGGCCTCATCGGCATAGAGGGTGATGTCTTCTGGCGCGGTTCTACGAGCAGGCAGCAGGGCAAACACTCCATTGGCGGTAAGTCGGCGTTGGGATACGAGTTTACTGAGCATCGCCTTACCATCGGCGAAGACCTGCCGTGCCTGCTCTCCCACAACTGAGTCATCCAATATGGCGGGATAGGGCCCGGCTAGATCCCAGGTCTGAAAAAACGGGGTCCAGTCAATCGTGTCGACTAGCTCATTGAGATCGTAGGATTTTAGAACCCGCCGTCCGATGGCCTTCGGTTTGGGCGGCGGAGTTTGTGTGAAATCAATGACCGGTGCATTTGCGCGGGCCTCGTCGAGCTTGAGCATGGGGGTCGCAATTTTCGCAGCATGGCGCTCCCGAAGTTTCTGATAATCCTGAATTAGCGCTCCAAGGTAGGCACCCTTTTGAGCCTCGTCACTGGTGAGTGATTGCGCAACTGGCACCGAGCGGCTTGCGTCTGGAACCCAGATCACTGGGCCAGAGTAATTTGGCGCTATCTTTACCGCCGTGTGTATCCGTGAGGTTGTGGCACCGCCAATCAGCAGTGGAATCTGTTTGCAACGACACCAGTCATCACGCTCCATCTCTTTGGCGACATGGCTCATCTCCTCAAGAGAGGGAGTAATCAGGCCCGATAAACCAAT
>DBCQ01000008.1:0-1595 GCA_002293155.1 Burkholderiales bacterium UBA954
TCTAAGGCAGCTGAAGCGCAACAGCGACAACCCCGAGAGCGGTGCTAACCAAGAGCGTTGTCAGCATTCCCAAACGGAATTGTAGAAGCATGAGTGAGGCCAGCACCGTTATAAAAATGGCGACCAAATCTAGGCTACGCCACGACCAGAGCTGGCCATCTGGAAAGAATGTGTGCTGAGCAAAGATAAGCCCGAGATCAACGATCACGCCGACTACTGCCGCACTAATTGCAGTGAGTGGCGCTGCTAGCGATAGATTTTTTCGGGTGGCCTCGATCCATGGGGCACCCACAAGAATGAATACGAAAGAAGGCAAAAACGTGAAGACGGTGACTACAACCGCGCCAAGCGTACCCGCCCAGGTAATCGGCAAGAACGCAAGGCTAGTGTGCTGGGCGGCGCCCACGAAACCCACAAAGGCATTGATCATTACCAAGGGGCCTGGTGTGGTCTCACCTAAGGCTAGGCCATCCATCATCTGCGAGGCGGTAACCCACTGATAGTCATTGACCGCCGAATCAAAGACATACGGCAGCACCGCGTAAGCACCGCCAAATGTGACTAGAGCCACCTTTGTGAAAAATGCTGCCATGTCAGCAAGCACATAGGGCATAAACTGCACGACGATGCTGTAGAGAAGTGCCCAGAGGGCAACCCCGGTGCCAAGGGCCATCATCAGGTGGCGCCCATCCGTGCGAATTATTGCGGGTGGTGGCGTGTCATCATCAATTACAAACCGATCCACTCGACGCTTTGATAGCTCTTGGGTATCGGCTCTATTTTTAGGATTTACGGAATTTTTCGTGTCGTCTTCCGGATCGCTTGTGGGATCAAGATCGGATAGGGCTGTTGAAGGTGGGGCGGTTTGGGCTTGTGCACTCGTTCTGGGTTTTACGCCCGAGAAGACCTCAAGCCCCTTGATCGGTGTACGTGCCAGAAGAAAAGTGATCCAACCCGTTAACCCGGCCAGAATAATAATCGTGATGAACGATAGGCCGATTAAGAGGCCCAGGAGTGAACCCACGGCAATACTCCACCAAAGCGGCCCACGCAAGACCCGCTGACCAAGCCGCAGGCATGCGGCAAGTACGATAGCGAGCACAGCAGGTTTGACGCCGTAGAGTAGGGCTTGGACCTCTGGAAGCTGGCCAAAGAGCACATAGAGCGACCCGATACCAATCATGATCAGCAGCGACGGCAGCACGAAGAGTAAGCCTGCGGCAATGCCACCCAGCGAGCCGTGGGTAAGCCAGCCGAGATAGGTTGCGAGCTGCTGGGCTTCGGGGCCCGGCAAGACCATGCAGTAGTTCAAGGCATGGAGAAAACGACCATCTGAGATCCAGCGCCGACGCTCCACCAACTCCCGATGCATGAGTGCAATCTGTGCGGCAGGCCCACCAAACGAGATGCAGCCGATCTTAAACCAGAGCTTTAGGCTATCGGTTAAGGAGATTTCGGAGGTCGCTTGCAATTTTTTCTACAGCCAGATCGTGGGGAATAACGAGCCTGAGAGCACCCTTACCATCGAATGCATAGGTAAATGTTGTGTGATCAATGGTGTAGGCCATTGGATCTTTTGCAGAATCTTTGGTGTT
>DBCQ01000008.1:1696-1865 GCA_002293155.1 Burkholderiales bacterium UBA954
AATGATTCGAGGTATTGCTTGAGTTTCTCTGGTGTATCACGTTCAGGATCAAGGGTAATAAAGACGAGCTGAAGTCGATCGCCCTCTTTACCGAGTTGTTCTCGAACCGCCTGCATTTTTGTAAGGTGAGTCGGGCAGGCATCGGGGCAGTACATAAAGCCAAAGAATA
>DBCQ01000008.1:1956-5839 GCA_002293155.1 Burkholderiales bacterium UBA954
CCGGTGACATCCATGGCATTGAATTTTGGCTTTGTCTCAGCGCAGCCCGATAGAGAGAGGGCGAGAATGAAACCCACCAGAGAGGCGGTGAGGGTAGAAATTAGGGAGGGAGCCTGGGATTTGAAGATCCCATGAGTTCGTGTTGTCATAGGCGGCTATGGTAACTCGCACCGACATCGCTGTGATTGGGGCTGGACTCGCTGGCGCGGCCTGCGCACGGGCCTTGGCACGGGCCGGTTTTCGGGTGACGGTGTTTGAGGCCCAAGGGGCGCCCGCATCGGGCGCCTCAGGCAACCCGATAGCGATTCTGCACCCGCTGGTCTCAAGCGATCACAACCTGGCAAGCCAATGGGTAGAGGTGGGTATGAAGACTACCCTGCGTTGGCTGAGCGAACTTGGTGAGGGTAATTCTATGGGTTCACTGGGACAATCCTGCAGTGTGGTGCAGCTCAATCGCGACGCAAGTGACTTAGTGCATTGGACGGCCGATGGCGCCTGGATTCGGCCGACGCAGTTTGTAAAAGCATGCTTAAGCGAGGCAATCGCCTGCGGTGCGCAGGTGATATTCAACCAAGAGATCACAGCGCTCGAAACCACCTCAGAGCGCGTGAGCCTCGGGCTTAAAAACCAGTCTTTTGATGCGGCAGTTGTATGCACTGCGCAATCGACTGAGCTGCTGTTGCCCCAAGCTCAGCTGATGCTCAATGCACTGCATGGAACGGTAACGAGTTATTCAATTTCACAGAGCGAGTCACTTCCCTGCGTGATTTGTGCTGATGGTTATGCAACACCGGTGATTGATGGCCAGATGGTGGTGGGTGCGAGCTATGAGAGGGGTGATGATACTCATGATAAAAGTTCTAATCTTGACCGCTTAAGGGTGATCTGCGAGCCCCTTGCTGCCCTATGCGCGGCTTCACCTAGCCAAGACCGACGCAGTACCCGCAGTGCGAGTCTTGACCGAATGCCGCATGTTGGCCGCGTGCTGGATGCAAACCAGCCCTTAAAGCCAAGCATCTCTCAGATTCATCAGATGCCGCGCCATCCTATGCTGTGGGTTCTGGGCGGCCTCGGTTCGCGCGGGTTTAGTTCGGCTCCCTTGGGCGCTGAGATTATTGCCGCCCAGATGCGGGGTGTTGTACCCCCCGTAGGCCCACGCCTGCTTGCCGCGGTAGACCCAGTCCGTTTCGCCCTGCGCAGACACCAACGGCGCAGCCCGTGCTAGATTGCAGCCTATGAATTTTCAACAGCTCAGAATCGTGCGTGAGACCATTCGCCGCCAGTTTAATCTGACGGAGGTCTCAAGCGCCTTGTTCACCTCGCAATCTGGGGTGAGTAAGCATATTAAAGATCTTGAAGATGAGCTGGGTCTAACGCTTTTTACGCGTAAAGGAAAACGGCTATTGGGCCTAACAGAGCCTGGCAAAGAGGTTGCGCGATATGCCGAACGGATATTGCAAGAGGCTGAAAATCTCCAGGCCGTGGCGTTGAGTTTTTCAAAGCAAGATGAAGGCCGATTGGTGTTGGCCACAACCCATACCCAGGCCCGCTACTCATTGCCGGAGATTGTTCGGCGCTTTCGAGAGGATTTTCCAAAGGTCCAACTCGTTATGCATCAGGCGACACCCTCCGAGATTGCAACACTGATGGAAAGTGATGAAGCGGATATCGGCATTGCTACTGAATCCCTACGAAATAATCAGAATTTTCTGACCTTTCCATTTTATCGCTGGTATCACGGCGTGATCGTTCCCAAGGGGCATCCGCTTACCCGGGTAAAGCAGCTCACCCTCCAAGCAATCGCCAAGTATCCGATCGTGACCTATCACGAGGGGTTTACTGGCCGCTCGATGATTGATGAGACTTTTGCAAAGGCTGGCCTAAAACCGGAAATCGCTATGGCGGCATTGGATGCCGATGTGATTAAGGCCTATGTGGCTCTTGGAATGGGCGTGGGAATTATTGCATCGATGGCCTTTGACGAGGACCAGGATCAGCATCTGCGGCTTCTCGATGGCAGCGAATTGTTTAAAGAGAACACGACCGTGATCGCCCTGCGTAAAGGAAGATTCCTGCGAGGCTTTGTAAAGCGATTTGTGACCTTGTGTGTTCGCAATCTCTCGGAGAAAGACTTACAAAAAGCGTTAGCGAAGGCTGAGTGAATCAGCGGTTCTCGGCTCCGAATAGAAAAGGAAAAAATCTTATGGGAAATTATGGCGTTGATGCAGAGCAGTCCCGCAAGGCAGTAACCCTACATGACTTGAAATCTCGCCGGGCATCAGGAAACCGAATCGCCATGCTGACGGCCTATGATGCGAGCTTTGCCCAGCTACTCGATGACTGTGGTGTCGATGTTTTATTGGTCGGGGATTCGCTTGGTATGGTGATTCAGGGCCACGACTCCACCCTGCCGGTTAGCGTTGATGAGATGGTCTATCACACCCAGTGCGTTGCCCGTGTGAAGCCCAAGGCATGGGTCATCGCCGATATGCCGTTTGGCAGTTATCAGGAATCACCCGAGCAGGCCTATGCCAATGCTGCGGCCCTAATTTCTGCGGGTGCGCAGATGGTCAAGCTTGAAGGGGGCGCATGGCTTGCGCCCACGGTTGAGTTTCTATCAACCCGCGGAATTGCGGTCTGCGCACATCTTGGCCTGACACCACAGTCGGTACATTCTTTGGGGGGGTATCGTGTTCAGGGCCGAGGTGTTACCCAGGCCGATCAACTGATAGCCGATGCAAAACAACTCGAGGCAAGTGGCGCGGATATGGTGCTGGTGGAATTAATCCCAACCCCCTTAGGGGCACGATTAACCGAATCACTCTGCGTGCCAACCATTGGAATTGGCGCAGGCCCCCATATGACCGGACAGGTCTTGGTCTTGCATGATATTTTGGATGTCAGCGCAGGTAAGAAAGCGCGTTTCGTCAAAAACTATCTGCAGGGTGCAGGTAGCATTCAAGAAGCGGTTACGCAGTTTGTTGCCGAGGTGAAATCAGGGGCCTATCCAAAGCCTGAACACGGATTTGATTCTTAAATTCTAAGAGTTTTAGGCTGCAAATCGGAGCCGACCATGAGAGTCTTCGACTCGTTTAAGTCTGCCTGAATGCCAGAGATAATTTAAATGTGCAATGGTTTCGCCTAGGGCAAAGGTGAGTTGATGGAGATCAAGGTCACGCTTAAACAAAACGGGCAACACTTCGGCCGCTGATTTGGCAGTCTCGCAGGCTGCCATTGTTTCGGCGAGCCGATCTTGGTGATGGTCTCGAAGTTGGGCCAGGCGAATCTTAATGCCGCCGTCGCGTCTGCCAGTTTGCGCGCCAAAGGGCTTGCCGTGGGAGGGTAGTACCAAGACATCATCGGGTAGGGCCTCGTAGGCGTTCAGAGAATCGAGATAGAGCTTTAAAGGGTCAGCCTCGGGCTCTTGCGCCCAGACAGACATATTGGTGGAGATTTTAGGCAGCACCATATCGCCCGAAATTAAAACATTGAGCGGTTTGCAAAAGAGAGCGCAGTGCTCTGGGGAGTGACCATAGCCCGCAATGATCTGCCATTCATGCGCACCGATGGAGATAGTTTCGTTGGGAAATATCCGCCGAAAACTCGTGGGTACCTCCGGCACAAGGCTTGGGTAATAGTCCCGCCTTGCACGTAGTTTATCGAGTGTTTCTGGGTCGGTAATGCCGTGCTTGTGAAAGTGGTCTGCAATATTGGCGGTGTCGGGATCTTCGGCATTTGTTGGGGCAGCGCCCTGACGATTCCATAGCCGGGCAGCCGTGTACTCTGCAAAATTCATCCACAGAGGCGCCTTCCAGCGATTTCCGCCCGCTCCACGGCAGAGCCATGCGGCAAGACCGACATGGTCGGGATGAAAGTGTGTGCA
>DBCQ01000060.1 GCA_002293155.1 Burkholderiales bacterium UBA954
ACGAAATCGCTCGCGCTGCCACTCAAGGTCGTCGGTCTTGCCGTCCCCCTCCCTTCGGAAGTAGTCCAGCCCAGTCTCACCGATTGCTACCACCTTGGGGTCCTCGGCTAGATCGATAAGCCGATCCACCGTGGGTTCCTCGATACCCTGATTGTCGGGGTGGACACCCACCGACGCGAAGAGAAAATCATGCGCCCGGGCCATCTGAAGAACCTGCTCAGACTCCTCAAGGGTGGTGCAGATGTTAAGCGCACGTGACACATTGGCTTGGCGCATCCGACTAAGCACCCCCTCGGTGTCTTCAATCAGTCCCGGATAATTCAGGTGGCAATGGGAATCAACAAAGGTCATGGTCATTGGGATTTGATTATTGGGCCCTACGATAGCGATCAAAGATCGACTCGTAAAAGAGTTTTGGGTTCAGGGGGTGCTCGGCCACGGCTCGAGAGGCCTGGATCTCGGCCAGCATCTGGAACCAGCGCTGGGGGGACTTCATCCTTAGGGCCTGCTCCTCAAGCGCCGCACCCTCTTGGGGGAAGGCCCGCGGAGCTAAGCCACTGGCAACGCGACTGGCATCCGTCATCCAGCGAACCAGGAGGTCAATTGCGTCGGCTGGCGGTGACTTGCCTGCCTTCTCGGCCCACCTGATGGGGTCGATCTGCCCAGAGACCAGCAGGGGTATCAGCCAGGCGGCCGCTTCACTATTCTGAGTCTGGATTTGGCTCAAGGCCTGCGCATCGACGCCGAGGTCGATCCGGCGGCAGCGCGACAGCACGGTGGCGGGGATGCCGCGGAGCCGGTCAGCAACAAGAATAAAGACAAGGGACTGGGCGGGCTCCTCCAGGGTTTTGAGTAGGGCATTGGCCGCCGCGTAGTTCATCCGGTTTGCCGGGCTAATCAAGACGACACGCAGCCCACCCCGATGAGACCCGACATTGGCAAAGCCTGACAGTGCTCGAATCTGCTCAATTCGAATCTCCTGAGACTTCTTTTTGGCATCGCTGCCAGCGACCGGGGTCTCTTGGAGATCGGCCTTGCCCTCGTCTGAGGGGCCTGTGCCCTCCTCGACATCTGCGTCAGGCCTTACCCACCGAAAATCTGGATGCTGGCTTGTAGACATCCAATGGCAGGACTGACAAGAACCGCAGCCAGAGCCATCCTGAAGGGGCGACTGGCATAGCCAGGAGGCGGCTAACTCGATGGTAAGACCGGTCTTTCCGATCCCCTTGGGCCCAACCAAGAGCAAGGCGCTGGGCCTGCGGTTTAGCCCCTGATTGACCCGATTCCACCATGGTTTTGGAAATGAAATATCATTATTAATCATAATGATGATATATCTTTTTCAAGTAATTTTTGAATATTTATGACCGTTTCACTGGAGTCAATAACAAGCCGCTTGAAAGAATCTACTTGAGGTCTGTTTAAGTACACGTCGCGGACCCGATCAAAGAACTCCGCATCCTGAGACTCAAACCGATCGCTAGCCCTACCCCGCTGCGAGCGACGCTGGGCAGCGAGCTCTGCGGGAGCATCAAAGAGATAGGTTCGATCGGGTTTAAGGCCCAGGGTAGCCTGCTGATTAAGCCTATCAATCCAAGCCGTATCGACTCCACCGCCCCCACCCTGATAGGCACGGGTTGACTCGGTAAACCGGTCGCAGACCACCCACTGACCCGACTCAAGGGCAGGCTTGATCACATTAATGACATGATCTCTTCTCGCCGCGACCGCCAGCAAGACCTCGGTATCGCTGTCCATCGGCTCGTGCAGCAGGAGTTCTCGAATTCTCTCCGCAAGCGGCGTTCCACCGGGTTCTCGTGTCAGCAGGGCCTTGGCCCCTTGATGGCGCTCGATCGCCTGGCAGATGAACCCCAGATGGGTGCTTTTGCCTGCCCCATCAATGCCCTCTACAACAATGAATTTTCCGGGCTCTATGGCTTGTCTCCCGAAAGCTTACGAATGAAGCGATTGACTGCAGAGTTATGCTGGGCAAGCGTCTCGGAGAACTCTGAGCTTCCATCACCTCGCGCAACAAAAAATAGGGCCTGGGTGGGGGCAGGGTTCATAGCCGCTCGTATTGCCTGCAGACCAGGGTTAGAGATCGGAGTTGGCGGTAGGGTTTTTCGGGTGTAGGTGTTGTACGGGGTATCTTTACGCAGATGCTTTTTGGTGATGTCGCCCGCGAACTCTCGGCCCAGGCCATAAATGACGGTTGGGTCAGCCTGAAGGGGCATTCCCCTCTTGATGCGATTGGCAAACACAGCCGCTACTCGCTCCCGATCCCCCGGGTATTGGGTCTCTTTTTCGATGATCGAGGCGACAATCAAGGCCTCGTAGATCGATTGATAGGGCAGATCAGGGCTTCGGGCCTGCCAAGCCTCGGCAAGAAACTGGCGTTGAAATCGAACCGCTCGGCTTACGACAGTGCTGGCCTGACTGCCTTTTTTAACCACATAGACATCGGGATAGAGCCAGCCCTCGGGATTATTCACCTTTAGCCCAAGGGCGCCCGCGAGCGCCCGGCCGGACTCATCGCCCGCGAGATCAAATTGAATATCGCTGTTTTTCTTAATTGCCTGCAGGGTCTGGTCAATCGTCCAGCCTTCCAGAACCCGCAGCTCGGTGTGCGTTGGGTCTTTACCCGCAAGCCGCAAAATGAACTGCTTTTTAGTGACACCGGGCTCAACGAGGTAGACCCCAGCCTTTAACTGCCGGTGGACCCCAAGCCAACGGGCATGGAGCAAAAACATGCCCTCATGGATATCCACCCCAGCATCACGAATCAAGGCCGCAACGCCCCGGGCGGAGGTTCCATAAGGCAGAACCAGTTCAATGCCCGGCTCTACCCGTCCGAGCAGAGTCTTTTTCTCAGCCTCTGAGAGCGCAATCGTTGGGGCAGCCTTCAGGATTGGTCGATTGGCCTCAAATAGGAACCATCCAAGCAAGGTGGCGCTGACAAGGGCCAACAACGCCACAACCAGCCAGATTAATCGAAGTAAACCTGCCCCCTGCCTAGCGGATCGAATAGATCGGTTCGAGAAAGGGGCATGCCGTTTTAAAGAAGCCATGCCGTTATATTAAAGGGATGATTGAAAAATACTTCTCCGCGACCCATGTCGCAGACTTATCGCACTTTTCGGGCTTTACGGTGAGCGGGCCAGATGCCAACACGTTCTTGCAAGGCCAACTCACCAACGATGTGACCGGCCTTGGTCTTGGCGGGCATCAACGGTCGGGCTATTGCACCCCGAAGGGCCGGCTACTGGCAACGATGCTGCAGTGGCGAATCGATGATCAGACGCTCGGACATCTGATCGCCTCTGGTTTGCTTGAGCCCACAGTGAAACGTTTGAAAATGTTTGTGTTGCGCTCGAAGCTTGTGTTCTCCGACGCTACGAAACCCCTTCGCGCCTTTGGCCTCTGGGGATCGGCTGCTTCTGGGCTCGCACCCGGAACAACGATTGCGCTGGCAGACTCGGGAGCCTGGTTACTCATTGATTCACCCTGCCCAGTCTTGGGAGCGCGTGCGTGGTGCATCTTGAGCTTGGATCACGAGGCGCAGATTGGGCACCTGCTCACCCAGCATGAACAACGACCACAGGCAGCCTGGATGTTTTCAGAAATACAAAACGCAAAGGCATGGGTTGGCGAACCCACGACAGAGGCCTTTGTTCCTCAGATGATTAACTTCGAGCTCACCAATGGCGTGAGCTTCACTAAGGGCTGCTACCCCGGCCAAGAAGTAGTTGCGCGCAGCCAATACCTTGGAAAACTTAAACGTCGCAGCTTTCGCGCTCAGCTTTCAGAGACATCTCTTTTGAGTCGCAGTCTAGGCTTAACGAGTGATAGCCAAACAGATCCGAGTGCAGCGAAGTTCAACCTTGCAACGTATGCGCAAGGCCTTGTCGGCAAGGATGTCTGGTCTGCCTCCTCTAGCCATGAGGCCTGCGGTCTCGTGGTGAATGCGGCGCCAGTTTTTTCTGCGCTAGGCGTGCAGCTTACGGCGATAGATCTTCTTGTCGAGACAAGCCTTGATGCCTGGGCGAAGCAAGATCTTCGCGTGGGTGCCATTGACGGCCCGAGCCTTGATGCCCAGCCCATGCCGTATGAATTTCCCACTGCCGAATAGGCACTCTCGCGTCGTGCAGGGTTTGTGCAGCCTATGTGTCTCATTGGCCTAAAGATAAGTGCAAAAGGGTCGCTACTAATTGCGGCCAATCGCGACGAATACGCAGATCGACCGACGGCGGCCATGCACTGGTGGTCGGAGGGCATACTCGCGGGCAAGGATTTGAAAGCCGGGGGAACATGGCTGGGTGTTACCAAATCCGGCCGCTTTGCAGCCGTGACTAATGTACGCGACCCGTTGATAAAAGATAATCCAGTGCCGCGGGGTTCGCGTGGACTGCTGGTGAAAGAGTTTCTAACGAGTCAGACCTCACCGCAGGATTTTATGGATCGGTTAAATCAAGACCTCGCCCTCGCGTCTGCGTTTAATCTCATCGTAGGCACGGTTGATGTGTCGAATTCAAACACCGTTAACTGCTGGTGGCTCGGCGGCCGAACGCGTCAATCTCAAGCGCTTACCGCGGGAAGTTATGTGCTCTCGAATGCGGAATTAAATACGCCATGGCCAAAAGCATTACGGCTTCAAGAGGCACTCGAAGGCAACGACAGGGCAGCGATTCTGCAGAGCTTGCAACACAGAACCCTCGCTAATGACGATCAACTTCCGAGAACCGGAGTACCCTGGGATTGGGAAAAAAGGCTCTCAGCTGCGATGATCACCGGAGAGGACTATCACACCCGCTCCACTACCCTAATTGAGGCGGGCGATGCGGGGGTCACCGCCCATGAAATCACCTGGTATCCGGACGGGCAGATCCACTCCGAGTTGCGCGAATCTTTCTCTTTAGTCTGAATTCTTGTGTCTGCGACGACCCAGGGTGCGCATGCGTTTAAATGTGCCCATACCCTGTGCAAGAACACGGCCGTGGGTATCGCGACACTCCGCTCTACAAAATGCCATCGTGGCCGAGTAATGGTCACACCAACCGAATGCATGGATCTCGCCACGAGCTGGCCTGAGAAAACTCGTCTTCATCTCAATCGTTACAACACCAAGCCCGTCAGGATCAGAAGACTTGGCCGCCAAGGCCATCACCACATCCATAAGCGTCATGATGACACCACCATGCGCCGCCTCGAGGCCGTTTTCCTGATGCGGCTGGAGCGTTAGCCTGATCTCGGCGTGACCTTTTTCAACCTGAACGAGCTCAACACCGAGGTGCTGCACAAACGGAGTAAAACTAAGATTTAGCGGGTTATCCATGACCGCAACGATAGCAAGACTTACTATTGCAAGTCATGAATGCGCCCGAAGCCTCTCTTCCGCCCCTCTCGTCGCACCCGGATCCCGGTTCCGCGCCCCGGGTTAGCCTAGGGCCCAAAGACTGGGCAGCCGGTTTTGCCGCCCTCCCCTCGGACCCTGCCGATCCCTTTGTCCGGCCTTGCGACCCGACACCCCTGCTTGAGCCCCAGTGGCTAGCGGTATCGGCGAGCGCCGCGGCTCTAATTGGCGAGAGCGTTGAGAACCTAACTGCAAGCCCCCAATGGTTGTCTGTTCTCTCCGGCTGTGCAGCCCCAGAACACGCTCAACCCTATGCAGCCTGCTATGCAGGCCATCAGTTTGGGGTCTTCGTGCCCCGGCTTGGCGATGGCCGGGCACTCAACCTTGGCGCACGCAATGGATGGGAAATGCAGCTCAAGGGTGCTGGCCCTACTCCCTATGCCCGCTTTGCCGATGGCCGTGCGGTGCTTCGATCATCGATACGCGAGTTTCTCTGCTCTGAGGCCATGCAACACCTTGGTATCCCGACTACACGTGCACTCTCGCTAATCGTCTCTGCGGCCCCCGTGCTACGAGAGACCGTAGAGACCGCGGCGGTTGTCTGCAGAGTCGCACCGAGTTTTGTTCGGTTCGGAAACTTTGAATATTTCTCAAGCCGACGCAGGCCCGACCTCGTCAAGGTATTAGTGCAACACGTAGCGCCACTCTTGGGACCAGACTGCACTGCGGTCGATCTCAAGCGAATCGGGTCGCAATCTGATGCTAGCGACTATGCCCAGCTTGCCGTGGATGTTCTTGAGGAAGTCTCTCGGCGCACTGCGCGACTCATGGCCCAGTGGATGGGTGTTGGATTCATGCATGGCGTGATGAACACCGATAATTTCTCAATTCTAGGGCTCACCATCGACTACGGGCCATTCGGTTTTATGGATGCCTTTGACCCCCAACATATCTGCAATCACTCCGATCACAGTGGCCGCTATAGTTATCAGGCACAGCCCGCGGTAGGTCTATGGAATATTGGCCGGCTCGCAAATGCACTCTACCCGCTTGTTAATGACCCAGAGCGTTTACATCCTGCGGTTGAACTCTATAAAGAAACCTACGCCAAAACAATGCAAGAAATTCTAAGAAAAAAACTGGGGCTTCAAGGCATTGATGAGTCCACCTGGGGGAGCCTACTCGATGACTTCTATAGCCTGATGCAGACGCAACGTTTGGATTACACCCAGACCTTTCGAGCGCTCTGCAGTGACAGCGATCAGGCAATTCTTGATTGCGTCGTGGATCGCTTGGCTGTGAAGCCCTGGCTATCTCGCTATCGTGAGGGGGCCTCGGCCAGCATGAAGCTGCTCGGTCAATCGCCAAAACAAAGGGCCGATGCCATGCGGCAGGTAAATCCAAAATTTGTGCTGCGTAACTGGATCGCCGAGGAGGTTATCCGGCAGGTCGCAAACCTTGGAGACTCGAGCGTTTTCGAAGAGGTCTTTCAGGTTCTTCAAACGCCATTTGACGAGCATCCTACATTGGAGCGTTATGCCGCTCCTCCGCCGGCCTGGGCCCAACATCTTGAGGTAAGTTGTTCATCATGAAAAAAACTAACGACGAGTATCAGAAAGAACTCTCCCCGCTTGAGTATCGCGTCACGCGACTCAAAGACACCGAGCCACCCTTTACCGGGCGTTACTGGGATCATTTTGAAACAGGTACTTACAAATGCCGGTGCTGCGGACAGCCTTTGTTTGATTCCAGCACCAAATTCGATGCCGGTTGTGGATGGCCCAGCTACTGGCAGGCGATCAACCCGAAGGCGATCCGAGAGCATCGCGACACGACTCACGGTATGATCCGCACCGAGATTGTGTGCAGTATGTGTGATGCCCATCTTGGCCATGTCTTTGATGATGGGCCACAGCCAACCGGCCT
>DBCQ01000023.1 GCA_002293155.1 Burkholderiales bacterium UBA954
GTTTTTAGAATGGCACTATCGTGAATTCCTTTAGTAAAAATCTTGTTCAGGCGTGGACCAGTCTTGGTTCGCGATTCCTTCCCTTCGCAGACGCTGCGACACCGGATGTTCCGTTGTCGCGTTTACTGAGGCTATCGCTCTTTCAGGTCTCTGTAGGGATGGCCTTAGTGCTTCTGATCGGCACGTTGAACCGCGTCATGATTGTCGAGCTAAAAGTGCCGGCCACGGTTGTCGCAGTCATGGTGTCTTTACCTCTTCTCTTTGCTCCATTTCGCGCCCTGATTGGATTTAAGTCGGATATCCATCGGTGTGAGTTGGGATGGCGTCGGGTGCCTTATATGTGGCGCGGAACCCTGCTTCAGTTTGGCGGTTTTGCCATCATGCCCTTTGCGCTCTTGGTGCTCTCGGGCTCTGGTCAGGCGGCCAATGCCCCTGCCTGGTTGGGCCAGATTGGGGCCGCAATTGCATTCCTATTGGTTGGTGCTGGGCTACACATTACGCAGACAGTAGGCCTTGCGCTTGCCACAGATCTCGTCCCCGAGGAATCGCAACCCAATGTTGTGGGCCTGATGTATGTGATGTTGCTGGTGGGCATGATTGGTAGTGCACTGGTCTTTGGGGCCCTGCTGTCACCCTATAGTCCCGGCCGGCTTATTCAGGTTATTCAGGGAGCCGCACTCACGACGGTTGTTTTGAATGTGATTGCGTTATGGAAACAGGAAACACGCGACCGTGGCCGGAAATCCTCCCCGATTCCTGATCCAACATTCGCGGAGTCTTGGGCAAGTTTCACAGGCAGCCCAACGGCGATTCGACGTCTACTTGCGTTGGGCCTTGGAACGATGGCCTTTACGATGGAGGACGTCCTGCTCGAGCCCTACGGGGGCGAGGTTCTCGGCTTAAGCGTGAGCGCAACGACATCACTTACCGCGACACTTGCCCTTGGTAGTCTGATCGGATTCGCACTGGCGTCGCGAATCCTGGGTAAGGGAGCAGATCCGTTTTGGATGGCGGGGTGTGGCGCCTGGTGCGGAATACCTGCTTTCGGTGCGGTCATTCTCGCCTCACCACTGCAATCACCGGAGCTCTTTGTTTGCGGAACCTTTTTAATTGGATTTGGAGCTGGGCTCTTTGGCCATGGAACGTTGACAGCGAGTATGCGTGCTGCACCAAAGAATCAGGTGGGCCTGGCCCTTGGGGCCTGGGGCGCTGTTCAGGCAAGCGCTGCGGGTGTGGCAATGGCCCTTGGGGGCCTGATTCGCGATCTGGTGCTGTCGTTGGGCGAACCTGCACGCGATGGGTCGGGATTTGGCGACCCGGCAGGAGCCTATATGGTGGTGTACGGGATAGAGATCATCTTACTGGCCTGCACCTTGGTCGTGATGGCCCCCTTAATTCGTGCTCGAGATCAACAAAAAACGGTTGGTTCACTGGTAAAGTAAAACCTGATTTATTTTCTGATTACAAGAAGGGCGGTAACTATGGAAGTCTGGCAGATTATTCTGATTCTCTGGTTTGTCTTTGCAATCATCATGGCCGCAAATCATTTCAACCGCGGCGGGAAATAATCGCTTCTTTGGTTGAGTCCGGCCCCCGCTAAATTGAATCAGGGGGCTGTTGCATGCTGCGCGTCGTAAACCTCTCCTGCTCGAAGGGTGAGCGGATTTTGTTTTCAGGGGTTCAGGCCGAATTAAAACCCGGAGAGATCCTTCACGTTCGCGGTGAGAACGGCGTAGGAAAAACTAGTCTGTTGCGCATGGTGGTCGGGCTCTCGACGCCTGCCGCGGGTGACATACTCTGGAACGATGTTCCGATTTCCCGTTGTCGGGAGTCCTATCTTGAAAACCTTTTGTTTCTGGGCCACCACTCAGCCTTAAAGGCCGATCTCACGGCCACAGAAAATCTCTGCTTCTCATCGTCGATCGATGGCATGGCGCTGACCCAGGGCGCTGTGACAGCAGTCCTAGGCCAGTTTGGTCTCAAGGGGCGAGAGCAATTCCCTATCGAGTGGTTATCGGCTGGACAGAAACGTCGGGTGTTGCTTGCGCGTTTATCTCTTCGGTCGGCAAAGCTATGGGTTCTCGATGAACCCTTTAATGCACTTGACATTAATGCGACAGAATTTTTGTTGCAGATGATCTCTGATCACCTTGCAGCGGATGGAATGGTGTTGATGACGAGCCATCAGAGCCTTGCATTGTCTAATGTGAGAGTCCTCTCACTATGATCTCCGTGATGGCTGCGAGCCTGCATCGCGATTTATTGCTCGTGATGAGGCGCAAGAGTGAGGTCTTCACAGCATTATTTTTCTTTGTGATTGTTGCCAGTTTATTTCCTCTCGGGATCGGGCCAGATCCGGGTCTCTTGCGCAAGATCGCCCCCGGCGTCATCTGGGTGTCGGCGCTGTTGGCCACTCTTTTGGGCCTCCAGAGGATCTTGGCCTCTGATTACGCTGACGGAACCTTGGAGCAGATGGCACTCTCACCGGCATCGCTCTCGGCGATGGTGGCCGGCAAGATTCTGGCCCATTGGCTTGTGTGCGGATTACCCCTAGTGGTCCTTGCCCCCGTGATTGGGCTTCAGTTTGACCTGGGGGCTTCTGCGATTGGTCTTCTGATGCTCACGCTGCTGCTGGGCACACCGACACTCTCGATGATCGGCGCGGTTGGCGCCTCACTGACGCTTGGCGCTCGGGGCGGGGGGGCATTGCTCAGCCTTTTAGTGCTTCCGTTATATATTCCGGTGTTGATATTTGGGGCGGGAGCAGTGAACGCACACCTTGCGGGTCTTGGGGCCGAAGGCCACCTGTCACTGCTGGCTGCCTTGTTCATTTTTGCTGCTGTGTTTGCGCCATGGGTCGCGGCAGTATCGATCAGGATTTCTCTTGAATGAGTGGGTCAGTAATTCATTGGTTTCGATTTTCTAGTCCGGCGACCTTCTATCCGCTGGCGGGGCGTCTGATCCCGATCTTCTGGACCTTGGCGGCCCTCTTGGGTGCCGCCGGTTTGTGGATCGGATTTTTTGTTGCACCAACTGATGCAACGCAGGGGGAAGGCTACCGGATCATTTTTGTCCATGTGCCCGTCTCTTGGATGTCGATGTTCATCTACCTCGTGATGGCCACTTGGGCGGGCATTGGTCTGGTCTTTAACACCCGGCTCTCATCGATGATGGCTCAGTCCCTCGCGCCAACTGGCGCATTGATGGCTTTTCTATCGCTGTGGACAGGCGCCTTCTGGGGTAAGCCCATGTGGGGCACCTGGTGGGTCTGGGACGCGCGGCTTACCTCAGAGTTAATTCTCTTGTTTCTCTACTTAGGCTTTATGGCGTTGCAAGCCTCGATCGATGATCCGCGTCGGGCAGATAAAGCCTCAGCCATTCTTGCTCTAGTCGGCGTTGTGAATGTACCCATTATTTATTTTTCAGTGATTTGGTGGAATACCCTGCATCAGGGGGCCTCAGTCTCTCTCACCAAAGCACCCTCAATGGCCCAGACAATGCTCTGGGGCATGCTGCTGATGAGCCTTTGCTATTGGATGTACAGCATTGCGATGGCATTAACCCGGTTAAGGGCCATCATCTTGGAGCGTGAGGCACATGCCGAGTGGGTGACCCGCCTGCCTGAGTTGGCGGAGGTACGGAGATGATCTGGGGTTCCCTTGAGGCGTTCTTGGCCATGGGGGGCTATGGGGTCTACGTCTGGGGGAGTATGGGTGCTTGTTTTGTAATGGTATTTGTGGAACTCATCATGGTGAGAAGGCGTCACAACCGTATTCTGCGCCGACTAACGCAGGAACTGTCGGCCAATCAGGGCCGCGAGTAAACCATTTGAGTTATTGAGCAAAAGAACTGCACGAGGGTAAGGGGTCGGGGAGAAACATGAAGCCGAGAAGTAAACGGGGTCTCGTAATTTTGTTCGGGGTGCTGGCGATCAGCGTTGCTGCTGGTTTTGTTTTAAATGCACTCAATAGCAATATTGCGTTTTTTGTCACCCCATCCGAGGTCTTCCAGGGTAAGGCCCCCAAAGCCCAGGTATTTCGCGTCGGTGGCATGGTGAAAGAGGGCTCAATCAAACGTGACAACCTCACGGTCAGTTTTGTGATTACCGATACGGCCAAAGAAATTCCTGTCTCCTATACTGGAATACTTCCCGATCTCTTCAAAGAAGGTAAGGGCGCTGTGGTTCAGGGCAAGCTTGAGCAAAGCGGTCGGTTTCTTGCCTCAGAAGTGCTTGCAAAACATGACGAAAACTATATGCCTCCAGAGGCCCAACATGCGCTCGATCAGGCGCAGAAAACGGTTGCTAAACCATGATTGCTGAGATTGGCCACTTTGCGCTCATCCTCGCCCTATGCGCATCATTGATTCAGGGCGTCGTTCCCTTAATCGGGGCCCATAAGGGGCGTTCGGATTGGATTGCGCTTGCACGACCAACCTGTCAGGCGTCGTTTGTTTTAGTGGGTATTTCGTTTGCAGCACTGACATGGTCGTTTTATGTTAACGATTTTTCTGTGGCTTATGTTGCCGGCCACTCGAATACGCAATTACCAACGATGTATCGGCTAAGTGCGGTCTGGGGCGGCCATGAGGGCTCCTTGCTGCTGTGGGTATTCATGTTGGTGTCTTGGGCGTTTTCCGTCTCCCAGCTCTCCAAAACGCTTGATTCAGCAATGGTGGCGCGTGTGTTGGCCGTCCTCGGCTTGATTACGTTTGGACTGCTGCTGTTTGTGCTGTTTACTTCCAACCCCTTTGATCGTTTATTTCCAGTACCCCCTGAAGGCCGTGATCTCAATCCACTGCTTCAGGATCCTGGCCTGATCTACCACCCGCCAATGCTCTACATGGGATATGTTGGGTTATCTGTGGCATTCGCGTTTGCAATCGCCGCTCTAATCGCGGGGCAACTCGATGCGGCCTGGGCTCGCTGGTCACGGCCTTGGACAACCGTGGCTTGGGCATTCTTAACGTTTGGAATTGCCCTCGGTTCGTGGTGGGCCTATTACGAACTCGGGTGGGGGGGCTGGTGGTTCTGGGACCCCGTGGAGAACGCGTCCTTTATTCCCTGGCTCATCGCGACCGCCCTTATCCACTCACTGGCGATGACAGAAAAGCGAGGGAGTTTTAAGAGCTGGACTGTACTGCTGGCAATCGCTGGGTTCTCAATGTCGCTATTGGGAACATTCCTCGTGCGTTCAGGGGTCCTGACATCGGTCCATGCATTCGCGACCGATCCAACCCGCGGCGTGTTTATTCTGCTGCTCTTCAGTGTGGTGGTGGGGACATCGCTCACACTCTTTGCGTGGCGGGCCTCTCAGGTAAAAAGTGTCGGCCAGTTTGAAATGGTATCGCGCGAGAGCTTTATCCTGATTGGAAATGTGTTCTTGGTTGTCGCTGCAGGTTCAGTGTTGCTCGGCACGCTCTATCCATTGCTTATCGATGCACTCAACCTGGGAAAAATTTCGGTAGGCCCTCCCTACTTCAATGCGGTATTCGTTCCCCTTATGACACCTGTCGCACTGCTAATGGCCTTCACACCCTTGATGCGCTGGAAGCAGGATCGTTTTGCAGAGGCAGTTCTGCGAATTAAATGGGCGGGAATCGCTGCTGGTCTGGCGGCTGTCGTTATCCCCTTCTCGATGGGCCAGTGGACACCACTGGTCGCCCTGGGGTGCTTTCTCTCGTTCTGGGTAGGGGGTTCTGTTGTTATTCAGGTGGCTGGGCGGCTTCGATCTGGGTTTCCACCGATCTCGTATTGGGGAATGCAGATTGCGCACTTTGGTATTGCTGTATTCATGGTTGGAGTCACCATGGTGGGCGGGTTCCAAGAAGAGAAAGATGTCCGCATGGATATCGGCGATAGCGTCACCGTCGGGGGGCACCAACTTATTTTTAAGAACCTGACATCGTTAAGGGGCCCAAATTACATGGCCGCCCGGGGTACCTTCGAGATGCGTCGCGACGGTCAGGTCTTAAGAGAGCTCTACCCAGAGAAAAGAAATTACTTCTCGTCGACCATGCCGATGACGGAGGCTGGGATTGATATCGGTCTCACCCGTGATATTTATGTTTCGCTTGGCGAGCCACTTGAGGGCTCTGCCTGGGCGGTGCGCGTCTACTACAAACCCTTCGTTGATTGGATCTGGGGCGGCTGCATATTAATGGGGCTCGGGGGATTTTTTGCGATCGCTGATCGGCGTTACCGTACCGCGAAGATAAAACGTCATAGTCTGGCGCTGGGGCCCAAGGCCGCTGCATGAAGGCAAAGTTTTTAATTCCGCTGGTTGTTTTTATCATCTTGGTTGGATTTCTGGCAGTCGGTCTGCAGCTCAAGCCGAGTGAAGTACCCTCTCCGTTGATTGGAAAACCTGCACCAGTATTTACTCTGCCAACTCTGGCGGACCCGAAAAAGACATTTTCTCCATCGGATTTCAAGGGAAAGGTCTGGCTCTTTAATGTCTGGGCATCTTGGTGTGTGGCCTGCAAAGAAGAGCATCCTGTTCTGATGAATCTGGCTAAGCAAAATAGGGTCGCAATCGTGGGGCTTGATTACAAAGATCAACGTGATGCGGCGCTCACATTCCTTCAACGAGGAGGGGACCCCTATCTCTTTTCGGTCGTTGATCAGAACGGCCGGGTGGGGATTGATTACGGGGTGTATGGCGTTCCGGAAACCTTTCTGATTGATCGCGAGGGAGTAATTCGATACAAACACATCGGCCCCGTAACACCAAGAGTTCTAGAAGAAAAAATTCTGCCGCTGGTGGCCGTATTGAGCAAGCCATGAGGCAGCACGGTCTTCCGCTAATCCTAGCGTTTCTATGTTCCGTGGGTTTCGCCCAGACAAATCCCAAAGAGGCGGCCCCCCTGGCACAGGACCCGATCGTCGAGAAACGTCTCAATGAGATCTCAGAAGAAATGCGCTGTCTCGTTTGCCAGAATGAATCGCTCGCCGGGAGTCGGTCAGAACTCGCGCTTGATCTCCGAAGAGAAATCCGTACGCTAATTAAAGAGGGAAAGAGTAATCAAGAGATACGCGATTTCATGGTGTCGCGCTACGGAGATTTTGTTCTCTATCGCCCCCCAGTAAAATCTACAACGCTGCTGCTGTGGATTGGCCCGTTTGTGCTGATGGTGGGCGGGTTCTTTGCCTTAATGGTTGCCTTAAAGCGGCGCAGAAACAATAGGCCGACCACAACACTCTCTGTAGCGGATATTCAAAAGGCGGAGACACTGCTCAGAGGCGAAAAACAATGATCTGGTTTCTTGTGGCCGTTATTCTATTAATTGCTTTTTTCTTGCTCTGGATTCTGCAGCCTTATTATCGGGCAATGCCGCAGTCTCTGACCTCGCGCAATGATTTAAATGTGCAGGTCTATCAGGATCAAATTGCGAAGATTGATCAAGATCTCGCCAACGGTCTTTTAGCTCCCGAGCAGGCGAGCGAGAGTGTCGCTGAGATCCAGCAACGGCTACTTGATGACACCGAAAAAGAGTTCGTTGTCCACGAGCCGCATAGCTCGCGATTCACCGTGATTACGATCTGTCTTGCGGCTCCTCTGACGGCTCTTGCGATCTACGGGGTGATTGGTGTTCCCAATGAGCTCATGTTGGCGCCACCGGTGAAGGCCGCAAGAACCGGAGATCAGCCGCCGGATATTGCAAAGATGGTGGCTGGGCTTGCGAAAAAACTGGAGCAAGAACCGGACAATCTTGAGGGGTGGGCGATGCTGGGCCGCTCCTATAAGGTAATGGGTAACACTCTGGAAGCGGAGAAAGCCTACGATCGGGCGGGTTCGTTTCTGATGACAGATGCCCAGCTTCTTGCTGATTATGCTGATGTTTCTGCGGCTAATGCGAAGGGAGATTTTAGTGGTAAGCCAATTCGACTGATTGAGCGTGCTTTAAAGGTGGACCCTCAGAATCCTATGGCGCTCTGGCTTGCTGCAACAGCTGCAATGCAAGGACAGGATCGCCCCAAGGCACTTGGGTATCTCAAGCGTCTAATTAAAGTTCTACCCCCAGACTCAGAGGATGCAAAAACCATTCAATCTGCGATTGATCAGGTTTCTGCGCAATCTGGGGGTAAGTAGTCGATACCGATCTCTCAAGATTCTCTATGCTAATTCGTCACGATCTCTCGAGGCGGTTTGTCGTCTGTCCAGCCGACTATCAGTGGATAGATTCTCCCGTCGCTGGCGTTCGGCGAATGCCCCTTGATCGCGTTGGTGCAGAGCAAGGTCGGGCAACCAGTATTGTTGAGTACGATGCCCATACCGTTTTCACCGCGCATGAGCACTCGGGTGGTGAGGAGTTCTTCGTTCTCTCGGGAACCCTAATTGATGACGCAGGGCATTATTGCGCAGGGACCTATGTTCGTAATCCTGTGGGGTCGCGCCATACTCCGAGGGCAGGCCCCGATGGGGCACGATTATTTGTAAAGCTGGGCCAGTCTCACCCGGACGATCAAGACCGCAAGGTAATCAATACAACAAGATCGAAGTGGTTTCAGGGATTGGTGCCGGGGTTGCAGGTATTGCCGCTACATGAACACCTGTCAGAACATTGCGCCCTGGTTCGCTGGGCCCCGCATACAGAGTTCAGCAGGCACCAGCATTGGGGCGGGGAGGAGATTCTGGTCCTTCAAGGGACCTTTATTGATGAACACGGCAGCTATCCTGCAGGCTCATGGTTACGAAGCCCTCATCGAAGTATCCATACGCCGTATACCCGTGAAGACGGTGCACTGATTTGGGTAAAAACTGGCCATCTCAGCGTTGGTGAGTTCCACTAATGCTGCAGGCTCTCGGCCGGTTTATACACACCCGCTGGTCAGGCGAAATCGATCATCGGGTGCTACTTCAGAGAGAGATGCTGATTATCGGCAGCCTTGTGAATTTTGTCGCGAGTTTCATTGGGCTCATTTTGTTGGCGAGTAAGTTCTCAGGCTATTGGGCTGCTTTCGTACATTTTCTGCCTCTGCCCTATAACGTTTTTTTATTGTTTTGTGTTTTTCGGCATCGAGAGTCAGGCGCGTGGATACGACTAATTGCTACACTCTGGTGGCTATGCATGCTCATCGTGTAGAGTCTTGGATTAGATAGCATTACGTCTGCTGTTCCGGAACAACGATAACCCCAAGGAGATCTCTGATGACAACCAAACGATCAACCTCGAAGCTGTTTGAACAGGGAGTGAAGATTCGCCGCGAAGTCCTTGGCCCGGAGTATGTTGATCGCTCTCTCGATCAGGCCAATGGATTCATGATGGCCTTTCAGAATATCACCACAGAGATGTGCTGGGGTTATGCGTGGGCGAGGCCAGGGCTTCCCCGCAAGACCCGCAGTATGCTGAATCTCGCGATGCTCACCGCATTGAATCGGTCGGCGGAGATTAAGCTTCATGTGAAAGGCGCCCTTAATAACGGGCTCTCCGTAGAGGAAATCAAAGAAGTTCTTCTGCATGCGACAGTCTATTGTGGGATTCCTGCGGGGCTTGACGCATTTAAGGCGGCAAATCAGGTTCTTGAGGAAGAGGGCGCTTTTAAGAAGTCTGAAAGAAAGCCAAAAGCATCTGGCAGGCCCACGACTAAGAAAAAATCAAAAAAATAAGCCTGCCAGGCTCTAGAGAGTTCTGCGTAAGGCCTCGAAGAATAAGTCAGACTGAAGGCGCTCGCCGTCCATCTGGGCAGCGACATCCCGTGCGAGCGAGGGGCTTGCAGGGGCGAGGGGTCGTCCAGTTGACTGGGCAAGCACCTGGATCATGCAGGCACGTTCAAGGTAGTAGAGGTCATCGTAGGCATACGCGATCGTCGGGCCACAGACCACAACGCCATGATTACCTAAAAATACAATGTCTGCGCCATTCATGGCGCGCGCAATGCGCTCACCCTCCCCATGATCGAGGGCGAGACCGTTGTATTGCCCATCAATAGCGATTCTGCCGTGAAAGCGCATTGCATTCTGGGATAGGGCGGTATCCAGTGCTCGGTCAGCAGTTAGGGTTAGGGCGGTAGCGAAAGGCATATGGGTATGCATCACGCAACGTTGTCTACCAATACGGTGGATCGCTGCGTGAATATGTAGCGCGGTGGGTTCGACATCCCGATGGCCAGCAAGTTTTTGTCCGGAGATATCTACTAATACAATGTCATCGGCCTCTACTTCGCTCCAGAATAGTCCTCGGGGGTTGAGCAAAAACTCTGCGGCCTCACCGGGCAGTTCAACACTGAAATGGTTACAGACACCTTCGGCGAGCCCATGCCGAGAGGCCGCACGGAGGGCCAGGGCTAGATCATTTCGGAGTTGACGTACGGCCTTCGACTGGTAGAGGGTCTGGTGTGGCGATCGGGATCTCATAGGGTCTCCTCTCGGGGTTATTAGGAAAAACTCTCGGGTGTCACCATCGTGAGTTCGGGCTGAAGAGTCGCATGATCAATGCCGTGTTTTTCCCGAAGTACGATCTGTAGGTCTCTTAAAACTGATGGCCAGTTGGAGAGATCGGTCATTTCGAGATGTGCGCTGAGCGCGATATGACCGGGGCTGATCTCCCAGACATGAAGGTTATGAACGGCCCGGATTGCTGCTGGTGATTGCAGATCCTGGCCCACCGCTTGAAAATCCACAGACTCGGGAACATGCTCCATCAGAATTCGGTAAGAGTTTTTCAGTAGGATGAGCGTTGATTTTAGAATCAGCGCACAAACAAAGATTGATAGTAAGGAGTCAATCGGCGTCCAGCCGGTGAGAACGATAATCAGGCCAGAGGCGATAGCCGCAATTGACCCTAATAGATCGCCCATGACATGCACGAGTGCCGCTTTTGTATTGATACTGTCTTGATCTTTAGAGAGCAGCCAGGCCACCAGGAGGTTGATCAGAAGACCGATACCGGCGACGATCATCACAGTCTGCCCGGCGATATCCCGGGGGTTCTGTAGCCGATCAAATGCCGTAATTCCAATCCAGGCAATTACACCCAGCATTACCAGAGAATTGACAAATGCCGCGAGCGCTTCAATACGGCCAAACCCATATGAACTCGTATCACTTGGGGGACGCATTGCAATGATCTGGGCTAAGAGTGCAAGTAACAGCGCGGTGGAGTCAGTCACCATGTGGCCGGCATCGGCCATGAGCGCGACTGAGCCGCTCACTAACGCCACTATGAATTCAACTACTGCGAAAAATAGCGTTAGCCCGACGGCAAGACCGAGGATTCGAGAGTTAGCCCGTTCACGGGCATGGCCGCGAAGAGCATCTTGACTGTCGTGATGGTGTAGGGGGCTTGACACGGCCCTAGTCGACCGCGTGGTAGCCGGCATCGATGTAGATGGTCTGCCCCGTCATGCCGCTGGACTGGTCACTACAGAGAAACGCTGTAAGGTCTGCCACTTCATCTTGTGTAACCAGCCGCTTGAGGGGAGACTTCTCGATCGCACGTTGCATCAGGTCGTCAAAGTGCTCAATTCCGGAGGCAGCCCGAGTCAGTATGGGCCCGGGAGACACGGCATGGACACGGATATTCATCTCTCCGAGTTCGCTGGCCATGTAACGCACACAGGATTCCAGCGCTGCCTTCACCGGTCCCATAAGTCCATAGTGGGGTACAACCTCATCAGCGCCAAGATAGCTCATCGTGATCAGACTTCCGCCACGCGGCATGTGGGGGGTTACCAGTTGGGCTGCACGGGCAAATGAATGACAGCTAATATCCATTGCCTGTAAGAAGCCCTCCTTTGAACTCTCGGTAACGCTTCCATGAAGATCTTTTGCCGGTGCAAAGGCGACTGAGTGTACGAGGAAGTCGAAGCTTCCAAGCGCTGTGATGCTTTCTGCGACGAGTGTTTCGAGTTCACCGGGATTTTGTAGATTACAGATCTTGAGTTTGGCTGAAGTCGATCGGATTGATGGAAGTACTGAATCAAATGCCTTTTGATTCAGGCAGCTTGCAACGATATTGCAGCCCGATTCGGATAGCTTCTTGACGATAGCGTAAGCAATACTGCGCTCGTTGGCGACACCCAATACCAACCCATTTTTCCCAGTCAACATAAAAGCCCTTTAGATAAGTCCCATCCCGATAGTTTACGGGTAAGTGGAGTGGAGGACTTACGGTCGGGTGTTCTGTTCGGCGGCCGATTTGATGACGAGGGCAAGCTTGACTGCAACCTTGGGATCAGTGCAGATCTCGCAGGCACCGAATTCAGTCGCATCAAAGTGACGAAGCGTGAAAATTGGGCCGCCAAGCAGGATTGCGACGTTTGCATTCTGCGATGCTTTACGGATCCCTGTTACCAGCGTTTCTAAGCCATCGAGTTGGCTTTCAATCGCTACGGAAATCCCGATCACGTCAAACCACTCATTAGCAGCAGCGTGAATCAGACCCTCTGCACTTGAGGAGATCTCTACAACGGTCTGCCAGCCTTCCTTGTTAAAGAATTCCGAGACAATCGTAAGGCCAAGGATATGTTGAGATCCCGGCGCACAGGCCAACATAATGCGATTACGTGGCCCGGGTTTACGTGGCCCTGCCTGGTATTCAAACCCGATTCGGTGTGTAATCTCATGCATTCGCATCAGGCCATTCGTGACCTGTACGAAATCAGCAGTGTCGGTCTCCCAGGCGACGCCAAGATATCGTGCCGCGGGTGTAATCAGTTGCATAAAGATGGTTTCATGGCTCATGCCGTCGCGAACAAGTTGGTCTGCAAAGCTGTTTGCAAGAATTGCGTCATTCAGCAGGCAGAGGTTGGCGAACTCCACGACATCGCTTTCTGGGATGCGAATCGCCTGATCATTCTCCTGTGCCAAGCGGCCTGCGCCGTTTGGGTGCGCCTGCAGGAGCCGGGGAATGATCTGGGTCTCGATCACCGATGAAATAAGGTGACGACAGCCTTCATCCGGCGGCTCAGCCGCCAGGGAGACCCTCTGAGCTGACTGGGCCGTCATACGGATGTGACTCTAGAAGTGGCCAACATCGCGATCCCTTTTCTGCCTGTTTATAGTTATTGGATGCAGGCTAACTTGGATTTCAGATTTTTGGCAGTGCCTACTTATAAAACCATGCTCTTAGCATGGTTTTTGGGCCATGAATGGTGGGTCGGGCGAGACTCGAACTCGCGACCAACGGATTAAAAGTCCGCTGCTCTACCGACTGAGCTACCGACCCAGTAAGGCGCGCTGTCGCCAAGGACCGGCGTTTTGCGAAGCCTCAGATTTTAACGTAATCGTAAAAACTATGCTCGGCGTTCGGTCCAGCGCAGCCCAAGCCAAGCTCCCGCAACGATTGAAAGGGTCGCCAAAAGAGAGCCGGCCGCCAGCAGCGAGAGCCCCGAGATTCCCTGCCCGATCGTGCAGCCGAATGCGACGACCCCGCCTGCTCCCATCATGGCCGCGCCAATGAGATGGACCACTAAATCATGTCGGTCGAGGAAACCCTCGAGCCGAAAGCTCCTGCTCATGACCGCATGAACCCATGCGCCGAGGACCACTCCCGTCACCGTCATGATGCTAAAGGTAAAGGTTCGTGAGGTATCACTCCAGAACATGAATAAATCAATCCAGTAGGCCAGCGGTGCAACAAAGGTGAGCGACTCCACCCCGCGAGTGTTGGTTGCGACAAACCGGGCCTCTAGTGTGTTGGGGTCTTCCTCAATAAAGCCGATATTCCCCGTGGTGTACCAGGCGGCAGTAACAAGTAGGCCGATTGAGATTCCGCCGACAATGAGGCGGGGCTGAGATCGAAATTCTGGGCTCTTTAAAATGAAAATCAGAAATATGGCCGCAATTGTCAGCGTTGTGATTAACCGATCAGCCTGCAGAAGGCTTGGAAGATCCTGGGGCATTGGTAGAGCAAGACTAATTTTCTCAATGGTCTCTACCCTAAGCACTGCGAGGATGCCGCGCATTGTCATGTAGGCGAAGATCGCCATGACAATAAAAACCACGAGAGCCTTTAGACTTCCTCCGCCGATCCGAATGAGTGTTCGGCTGCCACAGCCTGAGGCCAGGACCATTCCAAAACCAAAAAAGAGGCCACCAACGATATTCGAGAGCCAGAATAGCCGCGGGGCGGTGTAGAAGGATTCTTGAATCTCGATTGAACCAGTCAATATGAGCGCCTGCGTGCCGACGATGGCGGTTGTAATGGCCAACAACCACATGCGGAGTCGAGAGATGTCGCTGCCTGCATACCAATCGGAAATCGCACCTAAAATGCAAAACCCCGAGTAACGCGCGACCCAGCCGAGGCCAATACCAATGACGAGCCCGAGAGCGATAACAACGGTTTCGAGTGTGGAGACTTCCTCTGGCGAGATCATGTACTCGATTGTAGTGCGGATGTTTACTTCGACTGCTGGGCTTTTGCGGGGGCGGGCGCTGTCGCTGCTGGCCGTGGGAGAGCTTTGAGCCGATCTTTTGCCTCGGCAGCCGCGCTTGAATTGGGAAAGCTCTTAATAAGATTTTCAAGAATTCCCCGAGCTGTATTCGGGTTACCGGATTCGGCCTGGCTTGCCGCAAGATTCAGTGTGGCCTGTGGCCGGGCGGGATGGTTTGGGAATTTCTCGATGAATTCCTGCCGCGCAAGAATTGAATTCTTGTAATCTTTGTCCGCGTAGAGGGCTGTTCCTCTGGTGAGGAGTACGTTAGCCGATAAGGCTGAACTGGGAAACGCCTGTTGAAATGCGAGAGCCGATTGGACAGTTTTTTTAAACTCACCTGTGCGAAGGAGTTCTCGGAGTTCTTCGAACTGGATTTTTTCGCCAGGGCTTACGCGGTAGGTAGTGCCATCGACCGCAATCGCAACTGGCTCGACCTGCTTGATGCGTTGGTCTATCTGATTGATTCGTTGGTCGAGGTCTAGGTAAAGATCTTTTTGCTGGTTTTTACCCGCACTGGCGAGGCGGCCTGTTTCTTCGACTAATCCTCTTAGCCTGGCAATGTCTTGGCGAAGCCGTTCGTTTTCGTTAAGCAGCTGCAGCTGCCCCTGGGCGCTCGATTGCAGGCGCTTATCCATCTCCTCGATCGTTGAGGAGAGGGACTCGACACGAACCCTTAGATCGATAATCGCTCGACGGGCCTCATCATCGGAGAAGAGTGCAAGCGTTGGGCCCGCAAAGGTCGAGAGGGAAATAAAAATGGCCGCACTCGATATTGAGGCGGCCACTGATCGATAAAGACCTGTCATTCGGGATTATTTGAGCAAGGGATCCGCACGACGGTTCTCGGCCCAAGCGGCCTCGGTTGATCCCTTCGCACGCGGTTT
>DBCQ01000004.1 GCA_002293155.1 Burkholderiales bacterium UBA954
CTGATCTTACGGGCAAATCCCAAACCCCACCAAAGGCCCACTCGGATGGGTGCAGCCCACTGAGAGAGCCTGCCAATTGGAAACGCTCGCTCTCATCTCGGTATTGTCTGCAGCGGTCTGCCATGCGGGCTGGAACATTGCGTTAAAAAAAGCACACGGTAGTGGGATTTCTTTTTTTGCCTTACTCGGCTGCCTTGAGTTAGCCCTCTGGGCATTGCCCGTGTGGTGGTGGCTACCTCCCCTTGATCACTTCCAGCCGGTCTGGTTACTGGCCATGTTCGGCAGCGCGGTTGTTCATATCGCCTACTTCTGGCTCTTGATGAGAGCCTACAAGAGTGCAGATCTCTCGCTGGCCTATCCCCTAGCCCGCGCAACGGGACCCTTGTTTTCAGTATTCGCCGCGATTGTCTTACTCAATGAGTCGCCGTCTACCACTGCCCTGACGGGGGCACTGCTGATTATTGGTGGATCAGTATGGATCGGCATAACCGGTGCGGCCTCAAGCCAGTTCGGCCCTGCCCAGTTAAAGGGTATTGGCTTTGCAGTGCTCTGCGGCAGCATGATTGCGATTTATACCGTCTTGGATCAGCAATCTGTCACAGCCCTGGGTGTGCCGGTGATGCTGTTTTATTGGGGCTCTATTCTGATGCGGGTCGCGCTAACACTGCCCGCGCTTTGGATCGATCGCAGAGCGGTGCGCTTATGGGCAAGACAAGATCTTAAAGTGCTACTGATCGTAGCCGTGCTCTCACCGCTGGCCTATATGCTCGTCTTGTACGCAATGAAGCTGGCGCCGCTCAGCCTTGTAGCCCCCGCTCGCGAGATCAGCATTCTGCTCGGTGTGATCGCCGGTGCGAAGCTGCTTGAGGAAGGCCGACTTGTTGCCAGGCTTGGAGCGGCAAGCCTGATGGTGGTGGGAATTAGTCTCTTGGCCTGGAGCTAAGTTAGCGGCCTCGGCCCGCAGATTTTTTCAGCGGCTTACCCGAACCCGCCGGCGCGGCGCCGCGACGCTGGGCTTTGCTGTCGCTCTTGACCTCTTTTGAATCAGGATGCATCGCCGCATGCTTTTTGGCGAGGGCATCTTTCAGGCTTGAGACGAGTGATTTCTTTTCTTCGGCCATGATTTCTTGATTGAATTGGTAGCGGGGGCAGGATTTGAACCTACGACCTCTGGGTTATGAGCCCAGCGAGCTACCGAGCTGCTCCACCCCGCGTCAGGTGATAATGAGTATATATGAAATTCTGCTCCGAATGCGGTGGAACCACTGAAACCCTGATTCCAGAGGGTGACAGCCGCCTGCGCGCGGTCTGCTCGACTTGCAAAACAATCCACTATGTCAATCCGAAGATGGTACTCGGCACGATTCCCGCGTGGGGTGATCAGGTGCTGCTCTGCAGGCGTGCAATCGAACCACGCTATGGGTTGTGGACACTGCCCGCGGGTTTTATGGAGGTCGAGGAATCCACCGCGAATGGGGCGATGCGCGAAACGATGGAAGAGGCCGGCGCGCGGATTGAACTCGGCTCGCTCTTCTCGGTGTTCGATATTCCGCATGTGAATCAGGTCCACCTTTTTTATCTTGCACAGCTCAAGGACTTGGAATTCGCCGCTGGACCAGAGAGCCTCGAAGTTAAACTCTTTACTGAGGACGAAATCCCTTGGAACCTGATTGCATTTAGAACCATCACAGCAACACTAAAATTCTATTTCCATGATCGCCGACAAGGCGTCATGTCCATCCATACGGGTGATATCCGAGAGCTCAGGCTACCCCATGAACCGTACACTGATCTGGATCGACGCCAGTGATCCACTGCCCAGCACAGACTGCGCCCTCACCGCCGCCGAAGGGGCTAATGGGTTATTGGCGGCGGGCTCTGATCTCAGTGCGAAGCGGCTCGAAGAAGCCTATTCACGCGGGATCTTTCCGTGGTTCTCACGCGGCGAGCCCGTACTGTGGTGGACGCCTGCCCCCCGCATGGTTCTGATGCTCGACGAGTTTAAGATCTCAAAATCGTTTCGAAAAACAATCTGTAAGGCCCTTGAGGCGCCGGATCTCACGATTAGCAGTAACCATGACTTCACTGGAGTGATGCAGGCCTGCGCGGCGCCCCGCAACGGAAAGCCCGGAACCTGGATTAGCCCACCCATGATCGGCGCCTATGCCGACCTGCACGGCCGGGGACTCGCCCACAGTGTTGAGGTCCGTCGAGAAGGATCGCTGATTGGCGGCCTATATTGCGTGAGCCTTGGCCGGATGGTCTTTGGTGAATCAATGTTTTCACATACACCCAACGCTTCAAAGCTAGCGCTCGCAACCCTGGTCACATGGATGCAATCCCATGATGCGCGAGTGATAGACTGCCAGCAGCACACAGGCCATCTGGCCTCGCTGGGGGGAAGGGAAATCGATCGGCCGGCATTTGAGTCTCTGATAGCGCAACTCACGCAGCAGCCCGCATTGCCGTGGCAGGCATCCCCGCCCACAAAAGAGGATTTATCTAAGGCGATTGATCATGGCTGATCTAAAAGATCTTCCGCTGGTCTCGCTTCAGTTCTATGTCACGGCACCCTACCCGTGTAGTTATCTCAACGATCACAAGGCCCGCTCACAGGTCGCAACGCCTAATCACCTGATTAATGCCCAGGTCTACGGCGATCTCGTACAGATCGGCTTTCGCCGCAGCGGTGTGTTTGCGTATCGGCCCTATTGTGACGGGTGTCGCGCCTGCCTTCCGCTAAGAATCCCCGTGAATCGGTTTGAGCCTAACCGGACACAGCG
>DBCQ01000038.1:0-5008 GCA_002293155.1 Burkholderiales bacterium UBA954
GCTGGAGGGAACGAACGCTTGCGCTGAAATTGATGCATGCGACATGAATTGATCACGAACCTCTCCACCTACCTCAAATGCAGACGCACCAATCGCAGGGCCAAGCCAAATCTTCCAAAGATCATCGCCATTTTGTTCGAACTGAAACATACGAGTGAGAGTCTTCTCGATCACTCCTGCGAGTAGGCCCCGCCAGCCTGCGTGAATTGCTGCAATCTGGCCAGTACCCGGCCGCGCCACCAATAGCGGCAGACAGTCTGCTGTCATAACGCAGCAGACCTGCCCTGCTAATCGGGTCATTGAGGCATCCGCCTGCATCTCTCCTGCGGGAGCGTTAACCATACCCGCTAAATCAGGTTCATCGAGTGCGATGGCTCGGGTGCCATGAATCTGCTCAAGCCATATGGGCTGGCTTGGGCATAGATCAGAGAGTTGCCGCCTATTTCTGGCAACACTCAAGGGGTCGTCTCCCACATGGTCGCCTAGGTTGAAGCTCGAAAAATTACCGACAGAAGACCCCCCAAGACGGTCTGTTTGAAGGGCCGTAATCCCCTTGGGGAAAAATCCATCAACCCTCGCGATACCGGGAGCGATTGGGGTTAGTTGGGCGGGCTCGCAGATTTTGATCATTGGGAGCTTGGTAAGCTAATTCCTGCAAGGCCTAATAGCTCAATAAAATTTGCGGGCGGCTCCGCATTAAATCGAAGCGTTTCACCCAAAACGGGGTGGAGAAAGCTAAGCTTTTGAGCATGTAGCGCCTGCCCAGGCAGAAGACTCTCAATTGTCTTCGAACCACCGCTTAGCCTTGATGAGTGGGGCCCGTACCGTGAATAGGTTCTATCTCCCACAATAGGATTCTTTATCGACTCTAAATGAACTCTTATCTGATGGGTCCTTCCGGTCTCCAACTTGCACTCAAGGAGCGTCACCGGCATTCCAAAAAGATCCCCAGAACCCAGAGGCCGGACATGGGTGACCGCCTTTTTACCCTTGCCCTCAGGCAGAACCGACATCCGCTGACGGTCTCTGGGGTCGCGACCCATGTAGGTGCTGAGTGTCTGCCTAGCCACCCTGCCCCAGACGAGAGCAAGATACTGACGGGAGACAGTTCTGTCTTGGAGTTGACCCACCAAGCCCAGCTGGGCAGCAACGGACTTTGCCGCAACCATCAAGCCGGTCGTATCCTGATCGAGCCTGTGAACAATACCCGACCGGGCGATGTGAGAGATGGCCGGAAAGTGGGCAATCAAACCATTAACTAGCGTTCCCGTTGCGTGGCCAGCGGCTGGATGCACAACGAGCCGCGATGGCTTATTGAGAACAATCACATCCTCATCTTCATAAACGATCGAAAGCGGCATCACCTCGGCCTGCCAGCTATTGACTGGCTCTGGATCCGGGGGACAGATGGACAATACCTGCCCAGTCCGCAGGCTCGCCCCCGCCTTGGGTATGCGGGCATCAATTGTCACAAATCCGTCTGCAATCCACCTCTGAATCTGTGAGCGCGAGACCTCTGGGTATAGCGTGGACAGAAACACATCAAGCCGTTGTCCAAGGCTTGCCTGATCGACCTCTAGGCTGCGCGCAGGCAGCGCGGAACTATGCGTGGCTTTGCTGGCCAAATCGCTATGTTCATCTACACCGCTATAATCCTCTGACCATTCCTCTAGGTCTTCAGAATCCTCATGAGCGCCGTCCTTCATCGTTTTTCCTTGCGAATCCCTCTCATTGCATTGATGCTTGCCACCCTTCTTGGGTCGGCACTCCTATCGGGTTGCGCCACCGATTCCCTCGCCCGCGATGAAACCCTTAAGTGGAGCGCAGACCGATTGTACGCAGAGGCGAAAGACGAGATGGGCTCCGGTAATTGGGCGGCCGCAATCAAACTTCTTGAGAAGCTTGAATCTCGCTACCCCTTTGGCCGCTATGCCCAGCAGGCCCAGATCGACACCGCCTATGCCCACTGGAAGGAAAACGAGAATGCATTAGCCCTGGCGGCCATTGATCGATTCATGAAGCTCTACCCCAATCACGACAATGTTGATTATGTCCTCTACTTAAAAGGCCTGATCAACTTTAACGATCGCGGCAGCCTCTTTACCTCAGTCACCGGAGAGGACTTATCCGAGCGGGATCCAAAAGCCGCCAGAGAAGCATTCGACAGCTTTAAAGAACTCGTCACCCGATTTCCAAAGAGTCAATATGCAGGCGACGCCTCTGAGCGGATGAGTTTCCTCATTAATATGTTGGCCTCCAACGATGTCCATGTGGCACGCTTTTATATGCGCCGCGGGGCAACGCTCGCTGCGGTTAATCGTGCTCAGGCTGTTGTCAAACAATACCAGGATGCACCAGCGATTGAAGAGGCCTTGGCCATCATGATGGTGGGCTACCAGCAGCTTGGGCTTTCTGATCTAAGTGGCGATGCAAAGCGGGTATTGGTAAAAAACTTTCCCGATAGCGTCTACTTAAAGACCGGCTACGACCCCAAGATTCGCGGGGGTACAGAATCAGCCAGGCCTGGGCTTTGGACAAAATTCAATTCGAGTGTCTCCAAACTTAAGCCTTGGTAGCACGTAAGCGCTTAGCGCTTAAAGCTGGTGACGCTTAAACTCTAGCCAGCGCTTTAAGCCAGACCTTGGCCTCCTCAACACAGCGGGTTCTCTTGAAGTCTGGAAGGCTGCGAATGATGCGCCTTCCGTAAGGTGTATCCGCTAAGCGTCGATCTCCAATCACCACTAATCCACGGTCTGATTCCGAGCGAATCAGACGACCAACACCTTGCTTGAGTTGAATAGCTGCCTCAGGAAGTTGTATTGAGGTAAAGGCATCCCTCCCCTGGCGCTCAAGCCATCGGGCGCGCGCCTCCAGAATCGGATCATCCGGCGGCGCAAAGGGAAGCTTATCAATCAAGACCATCACCAAGGCATCGCCCGGAACATCTACGCCCTCCCAGAAACTGTGGCTACCAATCAGGATTGCATTACCATGTGCTCGAAACTCTTCAATTAGCTGATGGCGGGGTATCTCTCCCTGCACCAAGAGCCGCCGATCGGGGTGTTCAATTACCCACCTCCCCATCCAGTCACGAGCATGACCAACAGAACGATGAGATGTACAGAGAATAAAGATACCGCCGCCAACCGTGTTGATAAGATCAGCAATCTCAGGCTGATCAAGCAGCTGGGTAATTAGGTTAGGCGCCTTAGGATCAGGGAGTTTCTCGGGTACGAGCAAAAGCCCTTGAGCCTGGAAATCAAATGGGCTTGGTGCTATTAGAGTGCGGGCTTCCTCAAGGCCTAGACGCTCAAGAAAATGCGCAAATGACCCACCTATCGCAAGCGTTGCTGAAACAAAAATCCAAGCCCTCTGGTGCTTAACAATCTCTTGCTGAAATTTATCGCGGATATCATAGGGTGTAATGTGAAGGGTTAGTGCGTAACGAGAGCTTTCCATCCAGCGAACAACCGGCGCATCAGAGTCTTGCTCGCAGAACATTCCAAGGCGGCTAATCATCTCCTGGCTCAGCGCATGCAGCTGTGCGAGTTCAAGATGCCGTGATGCATTGACTTCGAGCACCTGGTTAATTGCAATTACCGAATCGGTTACGGCATTGAGGGCCTCTTGCCAGCGGGTCTTTGAAGCCTGATCAAGCGAATCCCAGCCAATTCGTCTGTTGGTAAGAGGCTGCGTGTTGGGCTTTACATTCGCCTGCATACCGCCACCCAAAGCAGCACCCGGCATACAGAGCCGCAACTCCGCTGCTGCTTTCTCAATAGCCCCGCAGAGATCAGGCCAGGACGCCGCATCACGCGCATGCTGCAGACCAATGGCAAGACTATCGCGAGCCAGATGACCCAAGAGCTGGGTCGAGAGTGACTGACTAAAAAACTGTGTCGCGATATCGGCCAGTGCGTGAGCCTCATCAATCACCACATAGTCCACCGTAGGAAGTAGCTCCCCGAACCCTTCATCGCGTAACGCCATATCAGCACACAACAAATGATGGTTCACCACAACGATATCGGCCTCGGCGGCGCGCTTGCGTGCCGCCATTACGTGACAGTCATTCACGCGAGGACAATTCTGGCCCAGGCAGTTCTCCCGAGTCGAGGTGGCCTGGGCCCAGACCGCTGCGCTCTCGGATACCGCAACACACTCGGAGATATCGCCCGTTGTTGTGTGTGAGGCGAAACGAACGATCTCGGTAAATGCTTGGGCGTCTTCTCGTCGTCCAAAGCGCCCTTCCTCTTTGTGCTGCTCCAGACGATAGAGGCAGAGATAATTGGAGCGGCCCTTTAATACCGAAATCTGGGCCGATACGCCCAAGGCAGATTTCAGGCGGGGTAGATCTCGAAGAAATAACTGATCCTGCAGGTGCCGGGTAGCTGTTGAGATCAGTGCCTTACCCTGTGTCTGAAGTAACGGAGCAAGATAAGCAAATGTCTTTCCTACCCCCGTCCCGGCCTCAGCCACTAAGATCGTTCGCGATCCGATCGTATCTTCAATCGCCTGGGCTAAAAGAATCTGGCCACTACGGGTCCGATAGCCCGGGGCTGCTCGGGACAGCGGCCCAGAGGAATCAAATAACTGCTCAAGCGGGGACATCAGGCTGAAGCTGCATCTGAATTTGAGCGATCTGGTCTTTGAGTTGTAACTTTCTTTTCTTGAGTCGTCGAATCTGAAGCTCATCGCACGAATCCGCCGATTCGAGTTGTGCGATCAAATGATCTAGCTCCCGGTGTTCACTCTCTAATTCAAGTAAACGCAGGTGCAGGGTTCGTACATCGTTAAGAAATTTCATCAGGGGGCCGCTACACGTCGGGCGCGGACACGTGCTCGCAATTCCGCCTCGATATCACGGATTGCCTGACGCTCTTTCTCTCGCCTGAGATCAAAAGTACGCATCTCCCGCAGATGCTCAGCCCGAATCTCTTCCATACAGCTGGCCGAGAAAAAGCGCTTCAGACAGGCCTCCTCTCGCTGCGCAAGATCACGTTGAAAC
>DBCQ01000038.1:5148-9425 GCA_002293155.1 Burkholderiales bacterium UBA954
GATTAAAAACCCCGAGGGTCGTGAAAATGGGAAAATAGGCGCTGTCGTCATCCCGAGATTATCCCTTGCCCAGCGAAAAACAGCCATCTCCCAAATTGTTGATTCAGATTGCTGATCAGCTCGAATCCGCCCTAATCGAGGCGGGCGAGGCGATCCTTGCCCGCTACCGGCTGCCTGAACATGCCATCCAGACGAAGGCCGACCTCACCCCCGTGACCGATGCTGATATTGCTAGCCACGACCTACTCTGCGACGCCTTAGCCCGCGTTACACCCGATTGGCCTGTGGTCTCCGAAGAAGACGGTGCCCCTGCAGACCAAGACCCAGCACTGAGCACCACGAATAGCACTACGAATGGCACCCCCTATTGGCTACTCGACCCCCTTGATGGAACTAAAGAGTTCATTGCAAGAACAGGTGAATTTAGTATCAACCTTGGTCTGGTCATCGACGCAGATGCATTTTTCGGGCTGCTCTACGGGCCGCTCGATCATGTGCTGTATCGGGGCGGCAAGAATCTACCCGCGCAACGTCGCCAACAAGATAGCGCTTGGGAAGGAATCGGCTGTAGACGCAGGCCAAGCGGTGGCGGCGTGGTGATCGCGAGCAGACGCAGTGCCGCGACACCCCATGACGAAAATTTCGAGCGAAGAGAATACCTTGGCTCAGCCCTGAAGTTTGCCCGAATTGCGGAAGGTTCGGCCGATGTCTACCTGCGTCAAGGCCCGACGATGGAATGGGACACCTGTGCCGGCCAAGCCATTGTGGAAGCTGCAGGCGGATCTCTGTGTGATCTATCCGGATCGCCTCTTCGCTACGGGAAAATTAATCGCAGAAATCCCGGGTTCATCGCCCAGGGTCTGAAGGCTGCAGGCGAATCACCTCGCTAACCCTGCACGGCGTTCGGTTGAGCAGTCTCATTAAAATCGGTTACGGTTAGCCGATGTTCAGCATGCAGGTAATCCTCTGACTGCATCTCGATTAATCGGCTAATGGTACGGTGAAACTCGTTAGCCAATACACCGACCGTGTAGAGCTCGGCCGGTGCGACAGCCGCCGATATGATGAGCTTGACCTTATGGTCATAGAGTACATCGACCAGCCATGTAAAGCGTCTAGCCTCTGATGCCATCCCCGCAGACATCGCCGGTACACCAGAGAGCATGACTGTATCGAACTGATTGGCAAGCTCAAGGTAATCGTTTTGAGAACGCGGACCCCCGCAGAGGGTTTGAAAATCAAACCAGATCACGCGGCCCGAGCGTCGGATCGCTCGAATCTGACGATCCTCGATCTGCAACACCCTCTCCTCCTGTGGAACACCGGCAGTCTCTAGAGCGTTTTTCTGGCATAAGGCTGCAAAGGACTCCAACATCGCCTGATCTGAGGCGCTATCGAGCGGAAACACGTAGGCATTGACCTTGCCGCGTGCGAGTTGCCGATAGTCCTTACCGCCATCCACCTGCACGATATCGAGATGCTCCTTGAGAAGATCGATTGCAGGAAGCATACGATCCCGATGAAGACCATCAGGGTAGAGGTCATCGGGATGATAGTTCGACGTCATGATGAAGCCCACGCGGGCATCAAAGAGCGCACGCAGTAAGCGCTCCAGAATCATGGCATCAGCAATATCAGAGATATGAAACTCATCAAAGCAGATCAGCCGGTAGCGCCTCGCAACCCGCTGGGCGACCTCATCGAGCGGATCCTCAGTGCCGCGAAGATCATGCATCTCCCGGTGGGTTGCACGCATGAATTCGTGAAAATGCAGGCGCACCTTTCGCTCCAGGGGAACATGGGCAAAAAAACAATCCATGAGCTGGCTCTTGCCACGGCCTACACCACCCCAGAGGTAGACCCCTCGGGGCAGCCGGGGCTTAGAGACCATCCGCATAAATTTACCACCGCGCTTGGCCTTGTAGTCGGCCCACTCGGCAGCGCATTCCTCAAGTCGTTCGGCCGCACGCAGCTGAGCGCTATCGGCGCGAAATCCGTGTTCAGCAAGCTGCTGCTGATAGGCCTCGACAATAGAAACTCTTGGACGAGGCAGCATTCGCTACATGTTCAAGGCGCGTTTATAAATCGCCAGTGATGCCTCTCGAACAGCCTCCGATAACGACGGATGCGGGTGACAGACTCGGCCAATATCTTCGGCTGATGCTTTAAATTCCATTGCTACAGCAGCCTCTGAAATTAAGTCAGAGGCCCCGACCGCGATAATGTGAACACCCAGAATCTGCTCGGTCTCTGCATCCGCTAAGACCTTCACAAACCCATCGGTTGCATCCATGCCAAGGGCCCTTCCGTTTGCCGCAAAGGGAAACTGCCCGCTCTTATACTCCCTACCCTCGGCCTGCAGCTGCTGCTCAGTGCGACCAACCCAGGCGATCTCAGGTGATGTGTAGATTACCCAAGGGATGCAGTCGTAGTCGATATGCGGTTTCTGGCCTGCAATAATCTCGGCCACCATAACGCCCTCGTCCTCGCCTTTGTGCGCAAGCATCGGCCCACGAACAACATCACCAACCGCATAAACCCCTGCAATCGATGTCTCGCAATAATCATTCACGGGCACAAAGCCCCTTGCATCTACGCCAAGGCCAACCGACTCGAGGTTGAGATTCTCGGTATTGGGAACCCGTCCAACGGATACAATCAAGCGATCGACCGCCAATGTATGGGGCTTACCATCACTATCGGCATAGTTCACTGTCACGCCCTTGGCAGACGCTTTCACATCACCAATTTTGACCCCGAGGTGAATATCTAGACCCTGCTGGGTAAATAGCTTGAAGGCCTCCTTAGATACCGCATCGTCGCAGGCGCCTAGAAATGTTGGCAAGGCTTCAAGTACTGTTACCTCAGAGCCCAGCCGGCGCCATACGGAGCCCAGCTCGAGACCAATAACACCAGCACCGATAACACCCAGTTTCTCTGGTACCGAATCAAATGCAAGCGCGCCTTCGTTATCACAGACGATTTTATTATCGACGGCAATACCGGGAAGATGGCGTGCCTTAGAGCCCGTTGCAATAATTACATTCTTCGCTGTAACGGATTCCTTTTCATCACCCTCGACCTCGATCGTGAAACCCTGGTCAACTCGCCCTGCAAAGCGGCCGTGACCCTTAAGCCAGGTGATCTTATTTTTGCGGAACAAAAACTCAATGCCCTTACTCATCTTCGAGACGATGACATCCTTGCGCTTAAGCATCGTAGCGATATTCATCGACGCGCCCTTGACGGTAATCCCGTGGGCACCGAGATGATGGGATACCTTTTCATACTCCTCTGACGAAGCCAGCAGCGCCTTCGATGGGATACACCCGACATTTAAACAGGTACCGCCGAGTGCCATCTCGCCATTGGGGTTGCGCCACTTCTCTACACAGGCGGTCTTAAGTCCCAGCTGGGCCGCCCGAACAGCGGCAATATAGCCGGCGGGGCCAGAGCCAATTACAACAACATCAAAAAGCTGTGCCATTATTTTTATATCCCTTATTAGACTTCGAGAAGCAATCGCGAAGGATCTTCGAGCGCCTCTTTCATTGTGACCAAGCCGAGAACGGCTTCGCGGCCATCAATAATTCTGTGGTCGTACGACATCGCAAGGTAATTCATCGGACGAATCACGACCTGACCATTCTCGGCAACCGGCCGATCCTTCGTGGCGTGGACGCCCAGAATTGCAGACTGCGGCGGATTGATGATTGGGGTCGAGAGCATCGAGCCGAAAATTCCACCATTAGAGATCGAGAAGGTTCCGCCGGTGAGCTCTTCAATGGAGATCTTCCCGTCTCTCGCCTTCGCCCCGTATTCAGCGATCTTTTTCTCGATATCTGCAAACGTCATCTGATCGGCATTACGCAGAATCGGAACAACAAGGCCTCGCGGAGAGCCCACCGCAATACCGATATCAAAGTAGCCGTGATACACAATATCGTTGCCATCAACGGAGGCGTTGAGCACCGGATATTTCTTAAGAGCAGCAACAGCCGCCTTAACGAAAAACGACATAAACCCAAGCTTGACGCCGTGCTCTTTTTCGAATCGCTCACCATACTGCTTACGCAGCCCCATAAGCGGCGCCATGTTGACCTCGTTAAAGGTGGTGAGAATTGCATTGCTCGCCTGCGACTGCAACAAACGCTCGGCTACCCGGGCCCGCAGACGGCTCATCGGGACTCGCTGCTCAGGACGCCCTTCGAGCTGGGCTTCGGCGCTAAATCGCACTGCAGGCTGCGGCAACCCTGCGGTCACGGTAACGGCTGGTA
>DBCQ01000038.1:9596-10597 GCA_002293155.1 Burkholderiales bacterium UBA954
AATGGGTGATGCGGGTGTTGGCGCTGCGGCAGCCGGAACAACCGGCGCGGTACCTTGCTTTGCTGCGGCAGGAGCGCCTGCTGCTGAAGCCTTCGCCTCAGAATCGATCTTGGCAATGACCTCGCCTGAGACCACCGTACCACCATCCGACTTCACGATTTCCGTAATCACACCAGCCGACGGTGCAGGGACTTCAAGCACGACCTTATCGGTCTCAATCTCTATCAAAATCTCATCGGCCGCAACGGCATCACCGGGCTTCTTTTTCCATTGCAATAAGGTGGCCTCGGCGACCGACTCAGATAACTGGGGAACCTTTACATCATGAATTGCCATATTGATCTCGTAGTGTTGAAATATGTGTATCGTTCGATTTACTTGGTGTGGATAAAGCCTTTAATCTTGCCAAAGGCAACCTCAACCAGCTCCTTCAGTTGAGCAGTGTGCTTTTCCAGATAACCAACCGCTGGAGATGCTGAAGCAGGCCGTCCGGCGTAGGCTAACTTCTGACCAGCAGTCATATTCTCTAAAATATTGTGCTGGATCTGGAACCAATAGCCTTGGTTTTGCGGCTCATCTTGAACCCACACGACCTCGGTTGCGCTAGAAAACTTTTTCATTTCCGCGGCAAAGGCTTTGTGGGGGAATGGATAGAGCTGTTCCACCCGAATAATCGCTACATTTGACATCTTGCGATCTCGCCTTGCGTTAACAAGCTCGTAGTAGACTTTTCCAGAGCAGGCCAAAACACGGGTAACTTTCTTTACATCGATCGCCTTATCGACCTCGCCAATTACGGTCTGGAATGCGCCCTTCGAAAACGCATCAATAGGCGAGCCTGCATCCTTGTTACGCAGCAAGGATTTTGGCGTCAACACCACAAGGGGTTTTCTAAACGGGCGGATCATCTGCCTGCGCAGAACATGGAAGATCTGAGCGGCCGTTGTGGGCTGAACTACCTGCATATTCATATCAGCACAAAGCTGCAGAAATCGCTCAGG
>DBCQ01000038.1:10733-26593 GCA_002293155.1 Burkholderiales bacterium UBA954
TTGACAAAGTCGCCAAACTGACCTTCCCAGATCACCATCGAATTGGGCTCAGCTGTGGAGTAACCATACTCAAACCCCAAGACCGCCTCTTCCGAGAGCACCGAGTCAATCACCTCAAAAGGTGCCTGATCGGGACTGATATTCTGAAGCGGTATATAGGTGCCTGAGTCCCACTTTTCACGGTTCTGATCATGCAGCACCGCGTGACGGTGTGTAAAGGTTCCACGGCCTGCATCTTGGCCCGTAATGCGAACTGCATATCCGCTTGCAACCAATGATGCATAGGCCAGGTGTTCGCCCATACCCCAATCAAGATTCATCTCGCCCTTGCCCATGGTGCGGCGATCACTCACCACCTTTTCTACCAAGGGATGAACTTTGAAGTTTCCTGGCACGGTCGTGATACGTTCAGACAACCGCTTTAACTCCGTCATGGGCACCGAGGTATCGGCCTCATCGGTCCACTTCTTTCCAAGAAAAGGCGCCCAATCGACCGAGAACTTACTCTTGTAGTTCGACAACACGGGTGACGACTGGTTGGTGCCTTGATCCATCTCAGCACGGAAGTTCGCCACCATCTCATCACCCTCACCAATGCGAATTACTCCGGTCGTTTCCAGACGATCTGCATAGAGCTTGCGTGTGCCGGGGTGTTGTCCAATCACTTTGTACATCAAGGGCTGGGTCATTGATGGCGTATCTTGCTCGTTGTGCCCCAGTTTACGGAAGCACACAATATCCACGACCACGTCTTTGCCAAATGTCATGCGGTAATCGACCGCAATCTGTGTGGCCCAGACAACAGCCTCGGGGTCATCGCCATTGACATGCAGCACCGGTGCTTCAATCATCTTGACCACGTCGGAGCAATAGCTTGTAGACCGCGAATCACGGGGATCAGAGGTTGTAAATCCAATTTGATTGTTAATTACCAGGTGAACCGTGCCGCCCGTGCCATAACCCCGGGTCATCGCGAGATTAAGAGTCTCCATCACAACGCCCTGGCCCGCGAATGCGGCATCGCCATGGACCAGTATCGGTAGCACCTCAACCCCTTTGTCGTCGCCGCGCCGATCTTGCCGTGCACGCACTGAACCCTCGACTACCGGATTCACAATCTCGAGGTGCGAAGGATTAAAGGCTAATGAGAGATGGACAGGCCCGCCCGGTGTTGAGACATCACTTGAAAACCCCTGGTGATACTTCACATCGCCAGAGGGTAGGTCATCCGCGTGGTGACCTTCGAATTCTGAGAACAATTCCTTTGGAATTTTCCCAAGGGTATTGACGAGCACGTTTAGTCGACCGCGGTGGGCCATACCTATTACGATTTCTTGAACGCCCTGCTCGCCCGCCCGTTGAATAATTTCATCCATCGAGGCGATAAACGATTCACCACCCTCGAGTGAGAACCGCTTCTGCCCAACATACTTCGTGTGCAAGTAGCGCTCAAGGCCCTCAGCCGCCGTAACCTTTGAGAGGATTCGCTTCTTTTTCTCAGACGAGAACTGGGGCTTAGAGCGCGCAGTTTCAAGCCGCTCTTGAAACCACCGTTTCTCGGCGGAATCAGAAATGTACATATACTCTGCGCCGATCGTTCCACAGTAGGTATCCCGTAGGCCCTTGATGATGTCGCGCAGGGTCATCTGCTCTTGGCCGAAATAGAGATTATCGGCACGGAACGTCGTGTCGAGATCGGCCTCGCTCAGATCGTAGAACGCAGGCTCTAACTCAAGTATCTTTGGGCGCTCCTGCCGCTTTAAGGGGTCTAGATCAGCCCACTGCGTTCCAAGAAAACGATAGGCATTGATAATCGATTGGACATGGATCTGCTTGCGGGCAATTGAGAGGTCGCGCTCTGCAACCCTTGGCAGAAATGCGTTAGCCTTGGCCCGTTGGGCAAAAGACTCGACAATTGGGGCGTGGGCGATATCCTTGCTGGCGTCCGACCCATCGGTTGCGGGAAGAATCTGAAGCTGATCGAAGTAGCTGCGCCAGTTTTCGGGTACGGCTCCTGGGTTATCGAGATAGGACTCGTAGAGCTCCTCGACATAAGGCGCATTAGCGCCAAATAGGTAGGAATTGAGCTGATAGCTCTTCATCATGATGCTTCACCCTTCTAGGCCTTAAGCCTGAATTGATGCAGGTTTAACCTTCTGCGACACGGCCTGACCGGATAGCAGATTGCTAGTCCCCCCTGCCAGCTTTTGCCGACCAAGGACTGGCACTGAGGTTACACCCCTCCTTCAAACGACGCAAATTTTTCTCAAACACCCGGGCTGCGCCACCCCGAAACCCATCAAAAAAGGGGCACACGGCCCCTTTTGTCTAACGCTTTGCGACTGGCTTGGCTTCCCGTGCCCGCTCCCCCATGTATAACTGGCGGGGCCGGCCGATCTTGAACTCCGGGTCGGTAATCATCTCTTTCCACTGGCTAATCCAGCCAACTGTGCGAGCCAGCGCGAATACGCAGGTAAACGCATCGGTCGGGATATTAAGCGCACGCAACACAATTCCTGAATAGAAATCAACGTTCGGGTAGAGCTTGCGCTGAACAAAATAATCGTCTTCGAGGGCGATCTTTTCAAGAGCCATTGCGAGCTTAAAGATTGGATCATTCTCTAGACCCAACTCTCCCAATACCTCGCGACAGGTCTGCTGCATCAACTTAGCCCGAGGGTCAAAGTTCTTATAGACCCGGTGACCAAACCCCATCAGGCGTGCGCCGGAGTTCTTATCCTTCACCTTCTCCATAAACTCACCCACCTTGGAGATACCGCCATTGGCATTGAGATGCTCTAACATCGAGAGGCAGGCCTCATTTGCGCCACCATGCGCAGGGCCCCATAGGCAGGCGATACCCGCGGCAATTGCCGCAAAGGGCGTGGTTCCAGAAGATCCGCACAGGCGAACAGTTGAGGTCGACGCGTTTTGCTCGTGATCGGCATGCAGCGTAAAGATTCGGTCCATAGCGCGAACAAGGACATCGTTTTGCTTATAAGGCTCACACGGGGTCGCAAACATCATGCGCATAAAATTCTGCGTGTAGCTCAGATCGTTCTGTGGGTAAATAATGGGCTGACCAATACTGTACTTATAGGACAACGCAACCAGCGTTGGCATTTTTGCGATCAGACGGATTGCTGAGATGTCTTGCTGCTCGGCCGAGTTGATATCCATGCTATCGGGATAGAACGCCGACATTGCGCCAATCATCCCCGTAAGAATCGCCATGGGATGCGCGTCCCGACGAAAACCACGCAGAAAGAACTGCATCTGCTCGTGCACCATTGTGTGGTGCATGACCAGGTCTTGGAATTCCGTTTTCTCACTTGCGTTTGGAAGCTCGCCGTAATAGAGCAGGTAGCAGACCTCTAAGAAGTCGCAATTAACTGCAAGATCTTGTATCGGATAGCCGCGATAGAGAAGCTGACCCGCATCGCCATCGATGTAGGTAATCGTGGATTGGCAGGCGGCAGTCGACAAGAACGCTGGATCATAGGTAAATTTTCCGGTCGTACCATAGAGTTTTCGAATGTCGATAACATCGGGGCCAACGCTGCCCTTTAGAACTGGAAAATCAATGGGAGCGGTGCCATCGCTAAACGACATGGTTGCTTTGTTCTCTGTCGACATCTGGCTTCCTTTCGGTAATAAGTATCGGGTCTGATGGGTCTTAGTTGGTTGGCTCGTTCGATCGAATTTTCTGAATTACCCCGCGCACCTCTGGGCAGCCAAGCTCGCCCTGGGGTTCTTCCCGCCCGATTAGAAGATCGAGTAGGTCGTTATCCGTGAGATCAAGCAACTGCGCTAGACCATTGTGATCATCGATCGAGAGCTGGCCCTCGGTTCGATTAAAAAAACGCTCGAGTAACAGGTCATTTTCAAGCAGTCCACGTCGCGCGCGCCATTTCAGCCTGCGAACAGTATCCTCAGGTGCAAGCTCGGGGGAGCGGCCCTCCACAAATGGATCGGGTGTCATTAGGGCCATTTGAATGTCGCGCCTTAAACCGTTCTACGGACCATGAGCTCTTTGATCTTCCCAATCGCCTTGGTGGGATTTAATCCCTTAGGGCAGACATCAACGCAGTTCATGATGGTGTGGCAGCGAAATAGGCGATAAGGATCCTCTAGATTATCGAGCCGCTCCGAGGTTGCCTGGTCGCGGCTATCGGCGATGAACCGATAGGCCTGCAGTAAACCTGCCGGGCCAACAAACTTATCGGGATTCCACCAAAATGATGGGCAGCTGGTGGAGCAACAGGCACAGAGGATGCACTCATAGAGACCATCGAGCTCCTCGCGCTCTTCAGGAGATTGAAGCCGCTCCTTCTCAGGTGGTGGTGTGTCATTAATTAAGAAGGGCTTAATTGAATGGTACTGCTTAAAGAAATGCGTCATGTCGACAATCAAATCCCGCACGACAGGCAAGCCTGGTAGCGGGCGCAACACGATCGGCTCTTTAAGCTCGCGCAGGTTCGTAATACAGGCAAGACCGTTCTTGCCGTTAATATTCATCGCGTCGCTGCCACAGACACCCTCACGGCAGGAGCGACGATAAGACAGCGAATCATCAAAATCACTCTTAATCCGCATGAGTGCATCAAGCAGCATCTTGTCGGTCTCTTGTAACTCAACCGTCAGATCTTGCATGTACGGCTTTGCATCCTGATCCGGGTTATAGCGGTAGATGGAGAAACGAACGCTACGAGTTGCCATAATTAGAAAGTCCTCTTCTTAGGAGCAAACGACTCGACCGTGAGCGGCTTTAAATTCACGGGCTTGTAATCCATACGATTTCCCTCTGAATACCAGAGGCTATGCTTCATCCAATTCGCATCATCGCGCTCAGAGAAATCCCGATGGGCATGAGCGCCACGACTCTCGGTGCGTGCCTCAGCCGAGATGATGGTGGCCTGTGCAGTCTCAATCAAATTATCAAGCTCTAGGGCCTCAATACGCGCGGTATTAAACACCTTCGATTTGTCCGCCACATGAATCTCTTTCACGCGCTTGGCAATCTGCCCAATCTTCGCGACTCCCTCTTTGAGCAACTCCGAGGTACGAAACACTCCGCAGTGCTTTTGCATCGTATCGCGAATCGCCTGGGCAACATCCTGAACACGCTCACCGGAGCGCGACGCCTCCAACTTGGCTAGGCGCTCTAGCGATGGATCGGCCGCGTTTTGCGGCAACGATTTATGGGATTGGGCCTTGAAATTCTGACCAACGATATGATTGCCAGCGGCCCGCCCGAACACAACAAGATCAAGTAGCGAGTTTGTTCCTAGGCGATTGGCCCCGTGGACCGACACGCAGGCGCACTCGCCGATCGCGTAAAGACCGTTCACAATCGAGTTTGGATTTCCGTTTTTCGGCACCACCACCTGACCATAGACATTGGTCGGGATGCCTCCCATCTGATAATGGATCGTGGGAACAACGGGAATCGGCTCTTTGATTGGGTCAACGTTTGCAAATTTAAGCGCAATCTCCCGGATCGAGGGAAGCTTCTTGAGAATCTTATCGGCGCCGAGATGGTCTAGCTTCAGCAGGACATGGTCTTTATTGGGGCCACAACCCCGGCCTTCTTTGATTTCTTGATCCATCGAACGCGAGATGAAATCCCGGGGCGCAAGGTCTTTAAGCGTGGGCGCGTAGCGCTCCATAAAACGCTCACCATTGCAGTTCAACAGAATGCCGCCCTCACCTCGCACGCCTTCGGTGATCAGCACGCCCGCACCCGCGACACCAGTAGGATGGAACTGCCAGAATTCCATATCCTCCAGCGGAATTCCTGCGCGAGCAGCCATCCCCATACCATCGCCGGTATTGATGAACGCATTGGTCGACGCCGCCCAGATTCGGCCTGCGCCGCCTGTTGCAAAGATTGTCACCTTTGCTTCAAGCACCATCACCTCACCTGTTTCCATCTCGAGTGCTACAACGCCAACGACATCGCCATCCGCATCACGAATGATGTCGAGCGCCATCCATTCAACAAAAAATTGCGTGCGCGCACGAACATTGCGCTGGTACAAGGTATGCAGTAAGGCGTGACCGGTTCGGTCGGCTGCAGCACAGGCCCGCTGGACGGGCTTTTCACCCATATTCGCCGTGTGTCCACCGAAGGGGCGCTGATAAATGGTTCCGTCGGGATTGCGATCAAAAGGCATTCCAAAGTGCTCAAGCTCATAGACCACCTTGGGTGCCTCACGGCACATAAACTCAATGGCATCTTGGTCACCAAGATAGTCCGAGCCCTTTACCGTATCGAACATATGCCAATACCAATTGTCGTCGCTCATATTGCCCAATGAGGCGCCAATCCCGCCCTGGGCCGCCACCGTGTGGGAGCGTGTTGGGAAGACCTTCGATAGCACGGCTACATTCATTCCCGATTCGGCAAGTTGTAAAGAACAGCGCATGCCAGCACCGCCGGCACCGATGATCACCGCATCGAATTTACGACGCGGCAGACTGCTGGTTAGATTGGACAGCGGTTGCGCCACAGTTACACCCTCCAGAGAATTTCAATCGCCCAGACTCCGCAGCCGATAAGCCAGAGAATGGTAAGAATTTGTAACCCAAGCCGAACGCCTACGGGCTTGACATAGTCCATCCAGATGTCGCGAACCCCAACCCAGGCATGGTAGACAAAGGCAATCAGGGCCAAAAGCGTAAAGACCTTCATCCAGGTCGCAGCAAAGAGGGCCGCCCAGCCGCCATAGCCGGGCTCACTAACCAGCATCGCAGAGACAAACAAGACTATGGCGTAGAGCGCAATCACAATCGCGGTTACCCGTTGCGCAAGCCAATCCCGTAAACCATAGTGGGCGCCGACGACGACCCGTTTTGGGCCAATATTATTTTGTGCGCTCATGACTTAAAACACCCCAAAGATTTTTAACCAGGCCACCACCGATAAGGCCAAAGCCGAGAGCATTACCCCCGAACCCCAACGGCCAGTCGATTCCTTTGACAATCCGATATGAAGGTCACTCACAAGGTGACGGATACCTGCCAACAGGTGGTGAAGAAAGGCCCACGACAATCCACAGAGGATGATTTTTACAAGTGGGGAGCTAATGACTTCCATGAGCTGCGCGTAACTCAATTCCGAGGTGAGGCTAAGATCAAAGATCCAGATCATGAAAGGTAGGGTCAGGAACATCCCGGCGCCGCTGATGCGATGAAGGATCGACATTAGGCCTGCGGCCGGGAGGCGATAATTCATCAACTGGGTGATACTGATATTACGAAACTGCGGACGAGACTTCTTTGCCAGTTCGCTCATTGACTCTCCCTGAGTATTGATGCTTGACTGTCGACGGCTTGGGAACTCTGCCCCCTGGCGCGCCTTTTTTGCTTTGCGCAATTATAAGAGCCCTTTTTGACACCGACTAGGGTGAACCCTAAACTCTCGCTGTTCTTTCCCATGAATTTCTTTATTCTCTCCAAGGAGCTTTTGTGAGTCTTTCTAAGTCCCCCATGCGTGTTGCGGTGACCGGTGCGGCCGGCCAAATCGGTTACAGCCTTCTTTTTCGGATCGCCAACGGCGACTTGCTCGGCAAAGACCAGCCTGTAATCCTTCAACTGCTTGAGATTCCTGACGAAAAAGCTCAGAAAGCCCTCAAAGGCGTGATGATGGAGCTAGACGACTGCGCCTTCCCTCTCCTGGCCGGCATGACCGCCCACAGCGATCCAATGACCGCATTTAAAGATATCGACATTGGCCTGCTGGTTGGCGCCCGCCCACGCGGCCCAGGAATGGAGCGCAAGGACCTGCTCTCGGCCAATGCCCAGATCTTTACCGCCCAGGGCCGCGCCCTGAATGCCGTAGCCAAGAGAACCGTCAAGGTCTTGGTGGTAGGAAACCCCGCCAATACGAATGCGTATATCGCCATGAAGTCGGCCCCAGATCTGCCAAAGAAGAACTTTACGGCTATGCTGAGGCTCGATCACAACCGCGCCCTGTCCCAACTCGCTGCAAAATCCGGAAAGCCCGTGGGCGAGATTGAGAAATTGGTGGTCTGGGGCAACCATAGCCCGACTATGTACCCTGACTACCGTTTCGCAACGATCGGCGGCCAGAGCGTCAAGGCACTGATCAACGACGATGCCTGGAATAAAGACGTGTTCCTGCCAACGGTTGGCAAGCGGGGCGCGGCCATTATCGATGCGCGGGGCCTGTCGTCTGCGGCCTCGGCGGCCAACGCGGCGATTGACCATGTCCGCGACTGGGTACTTGGCTCAAACGGTAAGTGGGTCACCATGGGCATCGCCTCTGATGGTTCTTACGATATCCCAGAAGAGATCATTTACGGCTACCCAGTCATCTGCACAAACGGCGAATACCAGATGGTGAAGGGCCTTGAGATTGACGCTTTTTCTCGTGAGCGCATGACCCACACACTCAACGAGCTACTCGAAGAGCGTGATGGTGTGAAGCACCTTCTCGGTTAATTTAGAAAATCGCCCGTGATGCCAATGCTCCATCCTGATGCCGTCTTACACCAAGAGGCAACAGGGGGCGCTATGGCCGCTCAGCCCCCGGCCCCAATTCCTGCGTGTGAGCATTTTGCAGGAGACGAAAAGAAACTCCGAAAAGCCCTTGAACTGCAAGACCGGCTCAATGGCACTTTTGATGTCACAGCCGATTTAGAAGATGGAGCCTCCTCGGGCGCAGAGGCCGACAACGCAAAACGACTCGCCTCAATTCTTGCTGAGCCCAGAAAAACACAATGGCGGGTTGGCTGTCGTGTGCATCCCGTTGACCACCCCGCTTTTCGTAACGATGTCGAGACACTCCTTGCGGCGCGACCTGCGGGGCTCGCCTTCATTACCGTTCCTAAGATTGCCCATCTTGCTCAATTCCACGAGGCAGTAGCGACTATTAATGGCGCGGCAAGCGCAGATGGGGTTGATAGCCCAATCCCACTTCAAATCATGTTTGAAGATGAGCGGGGCCTGCAGGATGTCGCCGCGATTGCGGCCCACCCGCAGGTCGAGTTTTTGTCCTTTGGACAGATGGATTTCACCAGCAGTCACCGTGGTGCGATCCCAGCCAAGGCGATGCAGAGCCCGGGTCAGTTTGATCACCCGTTACTGCGCCGGGCAAAGGTTGAAATTAGTGCCGCCTGCCACGCCCACGGGAAGATTCCAACACACAATCCAACCACCGATTACGCCTCAGATCATCAGGCCTTTGACGACGCAAGCCGAGCCCGTCTCGAATTTGGATTTCTCCGGATGTGGAGTATCCATCCCAATCAAATCCAGCAGATTCTTCGGGCCTTCGCACCCACCGAGCAAGAGATTGCCGATGCAAGCCGCATTCTCCTGGCAGCGCAGGAGTCTGCCTGGGGGCCCATTGCCGATCAAGGGTTATTGCACGATCGCGCCAGCTACCGATATTTTTGGACGATACTTAAGCGCGCCCAACAGGCTGGCCGCCCTATTCCGCCTGCAGCCCAGCATGCTTTTTTTTAGAATCCGATAACTCAAAAGAACTTTTTTCAACAGGGAGCCTTCAATATGCCGCATAACCTACACAACAGTCTTCAGGAATTTAAAACCGCATCAGGTAAATCCCTAAAGTTTTACAGCCTCCCCGCACTTGAAAAAGCAGGCCTTGCCAAGGTCTCACGCCTTCCCGTATCGATACGAATTGTGCTCGAGTCAGTGCTGCGCAACTGTGATGGCAAAAAAGTAAGCGAGCACCACATTAAAGAGCTCGCTAACTGGGGGCCAACCGCACAGCGTGTTAACGAGATTCCCTTTGTTGTTGCACGGGTTGTGCTGCAGGATTTTACCGGCGTGCCCCTGCTTGCTGATCTTGCCGCTATGCGCAACATTGCGAAAGACATGGGCAAAGATCCTAAGAAGATCGAGCCCTTGGTCCCCGTTGATCTGGTGGTCGACCACTCCGTCATGATTGATCATTTCGGCTCAAAAGAGGCCCTTGATCTGAACATGAAGCTTGAATTTCAACGAAACGAAGAGCGTTATCAGTTCATGAAGTGGGGTATGCAGGCCTTCGATACCTTTAAGGTTGTTCCTCCCGGCATCGGCATCGTGCACCAGGTCAATCTAGAGTATCTCGCCCGTGGCGTTCACAACAAAGGCGGTATCGCCTATCCCGATAGCGTCGTCGGTACCGATAGTCACACCACCATGATTAACGGCATCGGCGTCGTGGGCTGGGGAGTTGGCGGCATTGAAGCCGAAGCGGGCATGCTGGGCCAACCGGTTTATTTCTTAACACCAGACGTTGTTGGCGTGAACCTTACCGGCAAGCTTCCCGAGGGCTGTACTGCAACCGACCTAGTTCTCACGATCACGGAGATGCTTCGTAAAGAAAAAGTTGTCGGTAAGTTCGTTGAGTTCTATGGTGAAGGCACCGCTTCACTGTCGCTACCGGATCGCGCAACGATTGCCAATATGGCACCGGAATACGGCGCAACCATGGGCTTTTTTCCAGTCGACGATGTCACCGTGGATTTCATGCGCGCAACGGGCCGCACCCAAGATGAAGTCGAAGCCTTCGAGGGCTACTTTAAAGCGCAGGAACTCTTTGGTACGCCAAAGGCAGGCCAGATCGATTACACCAAGTCCGTCTCGCTCGATCTCTCAACGATCAAGCCCTCACTTGCAGGCCCCAAGCGGCCGCAGGATCGCATTGAGCTCACCGATATGAAGAAGTCGTTTGCGGAGCTATTTAGTAAACCGGTCGCCGAGAATGGCTTTGCACAGTCAGCAGCCGATTTACACAAGCGGGTGAAATCTGGAAGTGCCGAAATTGGTAACGGTGATATTTTGATCGCGGCGATTACCTCATGCACGAACACATCGAATCCAGGCGTCTTGTTAGCCGCCGGTATTTTGGCGAAGAAGGCCGTTGAGAAGGGCCTCACGGTTCAGAGTCACATCAAGACCTCGCTTGCCCCGGGCAGCCGCGTGGTAACCGATTACCTCACGAAGGCGGGGCTATTACCCTATCTCGAGAAGCTAGGGTTTGCTGTTGCTGCCTATGGCTGTACGACCTGCATCGGCAATGCCGGTGACTTGCGACCCGAGTTCAATGAAAGTATCTTAAAAGAGAATCTTGTCTGCGCCGCAGTCTTATCCGGCAATCGAAACTTTGAGGCCCGAATTCATCCGAATCTTCGTGCGAATTTCTTAGCGTCTCCTCCTCTCGTGGTGGCCTACGCCATTGCAGGAAACGTTATGAAAGACCTCACGACAGAGCCGTTGGGTCAGGGCACGAATGGCCCGGTTTATCTGAAAGACATATGGCCATCGAGTCAGGAGATCGCGGCCGTTATGGGATTTGCCAAGGATCCGCAGACCTTCCGCACGCTTTATGGCGACCTCACTAAAGACCACCACCTCTGGAACAACATCAAGGGCACTACGGGTCAGGTCTATGACTGGCCAAAGTCAACCTATATCGCCAAGCCCCCCTTCTTCGATGGGTTCTCAATGACACCGAAGGCGACGGGATCAATTTCAGGGGCAAGGCTTCTTGCAATCTTGGGAGATTCGATCACAACGGATCACATCTCGCCTGCAGGCTCAATTAAAGAGGCATCGCCTGGTGGGAAATTTCTAACCGATCACGGCGTCTCGAGGGCGGACTTCAATAGCTACGGATCACGCAGGGGCAATCATGAAATTATGATGCGGGGCACCTTTGCAAACGTCAGGATTAAGAATCTGATGATCCCCTTAAACGCCGATGGCTCGCGCGAGGAAGGTGGTGTCACCATGTTCCAGCCCAGCGGCCAGAAGATGTTTATCTATGACGCCGCCATGGCCTATCAGAAAGCAAACGTCCCCACGGTTGTTATCGGTGGCGAAGAATACGGCAGCGGGTCTTCCCGGGATTGGGCCGCCAAAGGAACCCAATTGCTAGGGGTGCGGGTTGTTGTTGCCAAGAGCTATGAGCGCATCCACCGCTCTAATCTTGTCGGTATGGGGGTCTTGCCACTGCAGTTTAAGGGCAGCGACAGCGCACAGAGCCTCAAGCTTGATGGCTCAGAGGTCTTTGATGTGGCAATTCCAGATCAGCTAACCCCCCAGCAAGACCTCACCCTCGTGATCACCCGTAAGGATGGCAGTAAGCAAAACCTCTCGGTGCTCTGCCGAATCGATACCCCAATCGAGGTGGATTACTACCGACACGGCGGCATCCTGCCCTATGTATTACGGGAGCTCATGGCCGCATAGGCACTAAGGGAACTCTTGGCCGCGTCAGCGCTCAGATAGACTATGACAATGGTCTCTAATCTCCATCGACTCGCAAGCCAGGGGCGGCGCATTCTCGCGCTCATGCTTCTGGTTAGCCTGCCCCTTCAAGGGCTGGCCGCGACCACGATGGAGTGTCATGGTCACGCCCGTGGTGCTTCGCAGGGTCCGTCACAGACTGAGGGGCACCACCCGCACCCGCACCAGCAGCACCAACATCACGATCAGGCCGCGGCCGAACAGACCCAAGAAGACCACCACCAACCCAAGCCTTCGCTCGCCTCGTTACCCGATGTCTCGACCTGCGCAGTCTGCGCAGGATGCTGTGTAATGTCGGCAGTGATTCCCATTACAACCCAAGTCATCATCGCCAAGGTTCAAAGAGTCTCACCAGAGACCTTAGCACTTAGCCATTACACCGGATTTACTCCGGAAGGCCTTCTTCGACCTCCCCGATAAGCTAGCGCACATTGCGGTAGTTCTGTCACTACCCAAGGCCTAGAGAAGGAGTTTTTACTCCTTCTCGCATTGGCTGCTGGGTTATCAAAAAAATCCGGAGCGTCTGATGATTTCTAGTCAAGTTATAAAACGTATTCATATCGATCAACAAGGCTCGCATAACGCGATCTTGCAGGTCGCCATCACAGTATTACTGTCAATTGCTGCAGTTAGCCCTACTGCTCAGGCCCAGCAGGGGCCACAGGCGGGGGACTGGCTGCGGGCTAACGAGCAGGTGCATGAGGCAGGTGGATGGAAGGCCTATGCGCGCGAGAGCCAAGCTGGAAGTCAAGCGAAAAGTCAGGCTGCTCAGACAGGCGATGTAAGCGCAGAAAAAATGCTCTCGCTTGCTGGCGCTATTGAGATAGCGCTCAATCGCGAGCCCAGCCTTGTGCAGACCCTATCCACAATTAGAGACAAAGCAATACCCTATCTACAGCTCAGCGGACACCAGCGCGAGGCGCTTACCGCCTACGCGAGAATTTCCGCTCAGACTGAGGAGCTCTATCATGCAGCCGTCGCTGCAGGTGAACGTCTAGCGTACCGAGAACAAGTCAGTGAGGCGGCCTCCCTCGCAGCAGAGCTTGCAGCCCGTATGCGTAAGGTTGGCAATCTCAACGCACTTCATACGCTTGAGGAGAAACTCTCCTTTGCGAATGCGCAGAACCGGGTCGTTCAAGCCCGGCTTGAACTCTCAGAACGCCGAGAGACGCTCATTACCCACCTCGCACTCTCTGGTGATCTCACCCAGTTTAGTCTGCCCCGACGGCTTCCAAAACTTCCGCAATCACCAGTGTCGCTAAGCCCGCTTGAGCAGCGTCTTTTAGACCGCAAGGCGACCGATAACAGCATGTCAGACCGATCGCCATTGGCAATTCGTACTCTCTCAGAGGCCACCCGCGCATTTTCGGCATACCAGCAGGCCCACGCAATCGCGCGTCAGTACAGCCAAGAGATCCTCCCAGTCAGAAAACAGATCTCTGAAGAGAACCTGCTGCGCTATAACGGGATGATCATTGGAATTTTCGAATTGCTCACCGACGCGAAATCCCAGGTGGAGTCTGTCGAAGCGAGTCTTAATGCCAATGAGCGATTCTGGAAGGCTCAGGCTATCTTCACCTATCAACTTGCCTTACTTAAAGAGCATGCCGCCCTATTCAGGAGAGATTTATGGACACAGTAAATCGCAGAAAATTTCTCAGCGGTGCAGCTGCAGTGGGTGTAACACTCGGTGCTGCGGCAGTCACGCGGGCCTCGCTTGCACGGCTTCCGGAGCCTGTCATTCAGACGAGTCCACAGACACAGCCGCCCTACATGCCCAATACTGGCCGGCCCTATAACCCGGTCGTAACACTCAACGGATGGTCGCTTCCCTGGCGGATGAATAACGGCGTCAAAGAGTTTCATCTTGTTGCTGAACCAGTTATCCGAGAGATGGCCCCGGGATTTAAGGCCCACCTATGGGGCTATAACGGCCAGTCGCCTGGCCCTACGATTGAGGTTGTGGAAGGTGACAGAGTTCGCATATTTGTGACGAACCGTTTACCTGAGCACACCTCGATCCACTGGCACGGACAACGCCTTCCAAACGGCATGGATGGCGTAACCGGACTAAACCAGCCAGGAATCTCGCCTGGCAAAACATTTGTCTACGAGTTTACGGCGAGGCGGCCAGGCACATTTATGTACCACCCTCACGCCGACGAGATGACTCAGATGGCAATGGGCATGATGGGCTTTTGGGTAACACACCCCAAAGGGCAACACCCCTTAATCGAGTCCGTTGACCGAGATTTCTGCTTCTTGCTCAATGCGTACGACATTGATCCTGGAAGCTATACACCGAAGATCATGACCATGCTGGATTTTAATATCTGGTCTTGGAACAGCCGAGTCTTTCCGGGTATTGATTCACTTAACGTTCGCCTAAACGATAAGGTCAGAATTCGTATTGGTAATCTCACCATGACTAACCACCCGATTCACCTCCATGGCCATGAATTTCTCGTCACCGGAACAGATGGCGGGCCCACACCAAAGAGCACGCGTCGATATGAGGTTACGCAGGACATCGCCGTGGGCCAGATGCGGCAACTGGAATTCATTGCGAGTGAAGAAGGCGATTGGGCATTTCACTGCCATAAGTCACATCACACCATGAACGCAATGGGACACGATGTTCCAACACTGATTGGCGTTGATCATCGTGGGCTTGCGAAACGCATCAGCAAGTTGATTCCGGATTACATGGTCATGGGTGAACGTGGAATGGCAGACATGGCGGAGATGGAAATGCCACTGCCGGAGAACACCATTCCCATGATGACTGGCGAGGGGCCCTTTGGTTCAGTTGAGATGGGCGGTATGTTTAGCGTTCTCAAGGTGCGAAAAGATCAAAAGCCTGGGGACACGAAAGACCCCGGCTGGTACCAGCACCCCAAGGGTACGGTGGCCTATGAATGGACGGGCGAACCACTTCCCCCAGCAACCCGATCAAACGCCGCAGGCGCAAGCGCAATGCCTCGGGTCTCGGCAAAAGAATTGGAAGTACAGATCAGAAAACCGGGGCCCGTTAAACCCTCAGGGCACCAACACTAGGAAGGAACTCTTATGAAATTCAGATCTATTTTGCTTAGTCTAACGCTAACCGTCGGGCTCTCGCCGTTATCTAATTCCCTCGCGCACGGGCCTGGTACCCCACATGGGCAGCACCACGCTGCGGTCAAGAAAGAGCAGACGCCCTGGGGAATTGCGGGCGACGTTGATCAGGTTCGCAGCACCATTAAAATTGTGATGACCGACAATATGCGATTTACCCCAAACCTGATCCGTGTCAAAAAAGGTGACACGATCCGATTTCAGGTTGCAAACCGCGGGGCGGTAATGCATGAGATGGTCATAGGCACCAAATCCGAGCTTGATGCACATGCAGAGATGATGAAGAAACACCCCAACATGGAACACGATGAGCCCTATATGGCCCACGTAAGCCCAGGGAAAACCGCTGACCTCGTTTGGTTATTTAATCGAGAGGGTGAGTTTGATTTTGCCTGCTTGATTCCCGGGCACTATCAGGCGGGGATGGTCGGAAAGATTAGGGTGAGCCCATGAAA
>DBCQ01000054.1:0-755 GCA_002293155.1 Burkholderiales bacterium UBA954
TATGAAAAAATTCGAGACTAAGATACGGCGTTGAGTAGTGTTCGCGGTAGGTCCGCGAGTAGCAGGTATAGAAAAAATCCCAGTCGGCCTGGGTGATTTCATCACCACAACGAATCACCGTGGATACGCCTGCATCACGAACTTTGCGCCGTTCTGCCTTGATCTTTTTGCGCTTGGGCTGCGTCAGGCTCGATAGGTAATCCTCAAAATTTCCGTAGCCCAGGTTCTGCCAATGAAACTGCAGATTCTCTCGAATCAGCCATTGCTCTTGCCGGGCAGCCACGAGATCTTGTTCTGACCCGAACAAGAGATGAACGGACGAGAGGCCATTGGTCTGCGCGAGTGAGCGAATGCCCTGCAAGAGTTCACGCCTTGCCTGCGGATCGGCCGCCAGAAGTCGAGAGCCAGGAATCGGCGAAAACGGACTGGCCGCCAAGAGCTTCGGGTAGTAGTCAAGCCCCGCTCGCTCATAGGCCTGGGCCCAGGCGCCATCAAACACGTATTCCCCATACGAGTGGTGCTTCGCATAAAGCGGGGCGACCGCCTTCACCTGGCCAAGGGAGTTTCGGGCAACAACAGGCAGGGGCTGCCAGCCCGTATCGGCGGATGTGCACTGGGTTACCTCAAGCGCGTGAAGGAATTCCCAACGCAGAAACGGTGTGGGATTGTCTTGCAGCGTAAGCAACGCGTTCCACGCCTCTGCGTCAATTTCGGATATCGATCCGCAGACCTGCAGGTCGAATTCAGTCATAGAG
>DBCQ01000054.1:760-51042 GCA_002293155.1 Burkholderiales bacterium UBA954
AACTGCTGGCACATCCGAGAGATGGCCTACCATCGCTTGAGAGCTTTTTCGTCTTTCTCTCGCGCCGCAACCCACCGATCACCCTGAGGAACTGACTCCTTCTTCCAGAAAGGCGCTTTAGACTTTAGAAAATCCATAATGAACGCGCAGGCCTCGAGCGCAGCCTCGCGATGTGCACTGGTAACCCCCACCCAGACAATCTCGTCAGCGGGTTGCAACTCTCCAATTCGGTGAATCACCCTCGCCTGAAAGAGTGGCCAGCGCTGATTGGCCTGATCAATAATTTCTTTGATGCTTGATTCGGTCATGCCGGGATAGTGCTCAAGCGTGAGTGTCTTAACGGATTCCCCTTCATTGAGATCACGCACTGTACCCACGAAAGTTGCGACCGCGCCCACCCGGGTATCCCAGGCGCCGTCTTCTGTCTGCCGAAGGGCGCGAAGCTCGGCCCCTACATCAAAGGCCTGCAGCTGAATCCGAACACTCGCAACGGGGTGATTAACCGCATTCGACATCGTGGCCCTAGCCTCCCGTCACCGGTGGGAAAAACGCGACCTCGTCACCATCTCGCACGGGATCAGACTCTTGTGCCATACGCTGATTGATTGCGCCGCGGATTGCACGCTGCGGATCAAGGGCCTCTGACCAGCGGCTGTCGCGACTACGTAACAATTCTCGCAATTGGGCGAGAGTCTCGACATGGTCGGGGAGCGCGAGGACTTCCTCTCCGGTGCCGGTTAACTCTCGAAGCGATGCAAATAGCTTGAGATGGATCATGATAGGAACTCAGTGTAGGGAATAAAGCGAATGAATTCACCCCGATGAATCGGGGTTGATGCCGCAAGATCAACTAGGCCCCCGCTCTGCGTCACGGACGACAGAACGGCCGAATTCTGGCGCCCATGAATCTGCACAACCCCCTCTTCATCCAACCAGCCCCGCAGAAACTCGCGCCGTGAATCGGGACTTGTCCAATCAAATCCAGCCACCGCCCGAACGCCTCGTAACGGCACAATCTCTGCATCCATTCTGGCCAAGAGATAGGGGCGAACCAGCAGCCCAAAAGTTAGCCAGGCGGCCACCGGGTTACCCGGCATGCCCATTAGCGTCGCACCTCCAATGGCTCCAAATGCAAACGGTTTACCAGGCTTGACCGCGATCTTCCATAGGTCAAGCGATCCCAGATCCGAGATCGCCGCCTTGATGTGGTCCTCTTCGCCGACCGAGACGCCCCCGCACGTCAGGATCACATCACAATGCCGGCTCGCCTCCGCGAGACCCGCGGTCGTTGCCTCACGCGTGTCCGGCAGGCAGCCCATATCGCGCACCTGACAGCCAAGCGCCTTTGCGAGACTAAGAATCATTGGTCGATTGCTGTCATAAATCTGGCCAAAACCCAGCGGCTCGCCGGGCTGTCGTAATTCGTCTCCGGACGAGAAGACTCCAACAGTAGGTGGCTTAACCACTCGAAGCATTTCAACTCCAACCGATGCGCAGAGGGCGACATCTGCAGCAGACAGACGTCTTCCCTTGGTAAGGATAGTCTGCCCCTTCGCCAAATCACCCGCGCGGACTCGAACGTTATGTCCCGGCGCTATTGGTGTTGTTAAACGAACCCGACCATCGCTGGTGAGAACGACCTCTTCTTGCATTACCACCGCATTCGCACCAGAGGGAATGGGCGCACCGGTAAAGATCCTTGCGACCGTACCGCTTCGAAGCGGCTCACCGGGATGTCCCGCGGGAATGCGCTGGCTCACCTCCATCGGTTCTGGGGCATTATTCATCTCCACCGCAATTCCAACATAGCCATCCATCTGGCTGTTGTCATAGGCAGGCACATCAATCAGAGAGGTGATGTCTTCGGCCAGCACACGGCCAAACGCAGATCCGAGCGGCACACCCTCAACCGCTAACCGATCGCAGCGCCTGGCCTGAGCAATCAGAATCTGGATTGCGTCATCAAGCGATTTCATAGCTTACTGCAGCGCCCTCTGGGCAATGATGTCTTTTAGGGCCGCGACATCTTGGCCGATGGCCACGACACGCTGAGGCAGAGATTCAATCGACTCTAAACCCTTCGGTCTTGGCGCGGGGCGATGAAGCGCTTCTTCAATCGTCTCGGAGAATTTTGCAGGCAGTGCGGTCTCAAGACAGACCATTGGCACTCCCGCCTCAAGGTAGCGACGGCCAACGAACACACCATCCGCAGTATGCGGATCAATGACACGATGATATTTCTGATCAATATCGCGTATTGTTTCCAATCGATTCTGATGTGTGCTCTTGCCCGAAACTAACCCGCTAGCTTTGACTGCCCTCCAAGCCTCATTAAGTTTGGCAGACTGTTGGCTGCGAGTATCCTGCAGATCGAACTGGCCTGTCTGGGCGAGTTGCTTCCAGAGTGCGCCACAGGCCTCTCCATCTCCACCCAGCATCAGGAACACAAAACGTTCAAAATTTGATGCCTTGGAGATATCCATCGACGGGCTTGAGGTTGCGAAGGTCTCGCGAGCACTGCGCACACGGTAAGTCCCCGTGCGGAAAAACTCATCAAGGACATCATTTTCATTAGTGGCCACAATCAGTCGATGAATCGGCAGCCCCATTGTCTTCGCAATCACGCCCGAAAACACGTTACCAAAGTTCCCCGAAGGAACGGAGAACGATACTCGATCGCCGATCGACAGCCCATTGGCCGCGACCGCCGCAAAGTATCCCTTAAAGTAATACACCACCTGCGCCATGATGCGGGCCCAATTAATGGAGTTCACGGTGCCAATACGCCAACGCGCTTTGAATGCGAGATCGGCCGAGACCGCCTTCACCATATCTTGGCACTCATCAAACACACCCTCGACAGCCAGGTTGTGGATATTGGGCTCTTGCAACGAATACATCTGCGCCCGCTGAAAACCACTCATTCGGCCCTGAGGCGACAACATAAATACCGATACCGCCTTCTTGTCCCGCATCGCATACTCTGCTGCGCTTCCGGTATCCCCCGAGGTCGCCCCGAGGATGTTGAGTGTCTGCCCACGCCGGGTAAGTGCAGTCTCAAAGAGTTGGCCCAGCATCTGCATTGCCATATCTTTGAATGCAAGCGTCGGGCCATTGGAGAGCTCAAGAATCGCGATGGGGGCTCCCGACTCGATACCCAATGACGTTAACGGCGCGATCTCCGTTGAGCCAAACTTCTCCACCGTATAGGCCGCAGCGCAGAGGCGGTCAAGCACCGGGCGGTCAATATCGTCTGCGAAACGAGAAATAATCTCCGCGGCCAGTGATGGGTAACTAAGCGTCGATAAGCGAATCAGCATTGGTCTATCAATGGCGGGAATCTCTGACGGCATTGCCAACCCACCATCACGGGCAAGGCCCTCGAGCAGGATATCTTCAAACGCGCCCATCTCTGAAGCGATTCCATTACTGCGGGTTGAACGGTAGCGCAGCACCCTAGATTCCCTTCAAGAAAACGACTCAAGCCGAAGCACAACCACTTCTGACAACACCGTTTTCAACGCCTCAATCTTACGGATTGCGTCGCGCATTTTCTTTTCAATACAGCGATGGGCAATTAAGACGACATCGGTCTCGTCAGCGCCTTCGTCGGGCTCTCGCTGAAAGAATGCGTCGATTGAGATTCCGCCATCGGCGAGCGCCCGCGTAATATCCGCCAACACGCCGGGCTGATCTCTAACCCGCAGCCGCAGGTAATAGCCCGACTCAATCTCATCGATTGGGACAACAGAGCGCATGACAATTTCTGCGGACTGAAAACCAAGATCAGGCACCCGATGTCCCGAATCGATCGCAAGGGTTCTGGCGACATCCACCAAGTCTGCGATCACAGCACTCGCCGTAGGCTCCGCACCCGCCCCCTTGCCGTAATACATCGTGTGGCCCACTGCGTCGCCCTTCACCCAGACCGCATTCATCGCGCCCTCAACATTGGCGATCAACTTCTTTGACGAAATGAGTGTGGGGTGGACTCGTAACTCAACGCCATTGGCATGCTGCTTGGTAATCCCTAACAATTTAATTCGGTAGCCCAGCTGCTCGGCATAGCGGATATCCTTGGCCTGCAAGGAGGAAATACCTTCGATGTGGGCCCGGTCAAACTGCAATGGAATTCCAAAGGCAATCGATGCCATGATCGTCGCCTTGTGAGCAGCATCAATGCCCTCAATATCAAACGTCGGATCGGCCTCGGCGTAACCCAGGCGCTGAGCCTCTTTTAACACCTCGCTAAAGGCAAGCCCCTTGTCGCGCATCTCTGACAAGATAAAATTAGTGGTCCCATTGATGATGCCAGCGATCCACTCAATCTTGTTGGCAGTAAGCCCTTCTCGCAGGGCTTTAATAATCGGAATTCCCCCCGCCACGGCCGCCTCATAGGCCACCATCACCCCTTTCGCCTGAGCGGCTGCAAAAATCTCGTTGCCGTGAATGGCAAGAAGCGCTTTATTAGCCGTAACGACATGCTTGCCCTGACGAATCGCTTCAAGCACAAACTCCTTTGCGAATCCGTAGCCACCAATGAGCTCGATCACGACGTCGATTTCCGCATCCTTTGCCAGGGCCATCGCATCGGCCGTAAACCGAGCCGACCCCTTTGTAAGCGTTTGGGCTTTTGCCGCGTCGAGATCCGCCACCGCAGTAATCGCGATGCTGCGACCAGCACGGCGGCGTATTTCCTCTGCATTTCGAGCCAGCACCGCCCAGGTGCCGCCACCCACGGTGCCCAGGCCGGCCAGTCCAACGCGTAATGGCTGGGCGCTCATTGAAGCTCCCCCCCGGCCGAATCGGGTGGCGTCGCAATCAGACCATCTTTACGAAACATCTCCTTGATTCCGCGTACCGCCTGCCGTGTTCTCTGCTCATTTTCAATCAGCGCAAATCGCACATGATCGTCGCCGTATTCTCCAAACCCAATTCCCGGCGAAACCGCGACCTTCGCCTCAATCAGTAACTTCTTTGCAAACTCTAAAGAGCCCATGTGTTGATAGGCAGGCGGTATCTCAGCCCAGACATACATCGAGGCACGCGGCACCTCAACATCCCACCCCGCTTCCTTCAGTCCCTTAGTAAGCACATCTCTACGGGCTTGATACTTCATGCGAACCTCTTCGACACAATCCTGTGGGCCCTCCAGCGCGATGACTGAGGCCACTTGGATGGGCGTGAAGGTGCCATAGTCGTGGTAACTCTTGATTCGGGCAAGCGCGTTGACCAGTTCTTTATTGCCCACCATGAATCCGACCCGCCAGCCTGCCATGTTGTAACTCTTACTCATGGTGAAAAACTCAACCGCAACGTCGCGCGCACCCGGGACCTGCATGATCGAGGGCGGCTTGAACCCATCGAAACAAATATCCGCGTAGGCGAGATCGTGAACCACCAGAATATCGTGCTGCTTAGCCAGAGCGATGATCCGCTCAAAAAAATCATACTCAACGCATTGCGCGGTCGGATTGCTGGGAAAGCCCAGAATAATCATCTTGGGCTTCGGGATTGATTCTCGAATATTGCGTTCAAGCTCTTGAAAAAAATCAAGGCCGCGGCTCATCCGAAACGACTGGATACTGGCGCCCGCAATAATGGCGCCGTAAATATGAATCGGGTAGCTGGGATTGGGCACCAAGACGGTGTCTCCGTGATCTAGGGTCGCCAACATCAGGTGTGCAAGGCCCTCTTTAGAACCAATCGTGACAATCGCCTCGGTCTCAGGGTCGAGATCAACATCGAACCGGGTCTTGTACCAGTTACAAATCGCCTTGCGAAGCCGGGGGATGCCCTTCGACACTGAATAGCCGTGGGTATGCTCCTTACCCGCGGTCTCGACCAGCTTTTCAACAATATGCTTGGGCGTGGGCCCATCCGGGTTGCCCATACTCATATCGATGATGTCTTCGCCTCGCCGCCTAGCGGCCATCTTGAGCTCGCCCGTAATGTTAAAGACATAGGGCGGTAAACGGGCAATACGCGGGAAAGGCTTCATGGTCTGTTTGGCTCTTGGCCCGGGAGTGGGCAAAACCCTAACTTTAACTTAGCCGGGGCTCTATAAAAAAGTCATGAAAACCTGCTAGCCTATTTCGTGATGGCCTTGTCTCCAGTGACCACGACTTTCACGCCGCAACCCCTTGGCGGCGCCTTTGGAATTAACGCCTACGGCCCCGGCTACGTGGAGGTCAACGGCGTGAGGCACGCTGCCCCCCTCGTTTTGCACCCCGACACTGGCGCTAACCCCCTGAATGCTTGCTCCGTTGCCAGTCTTGAAGCCCACCACTTCGAGGGCTTACTTCCACTTGGCCCCGAAATTGTCTTAGTGGGAACCGGCGAAAAACAGGTGTTTCTCGCCGCCTCGGTGCTTGCGCCGCTCACCAGTAAACGAATAGGGGTCGAGTGCATGTCCCTTGGTGCTGCTTGCCGTACCTTCAATCTGCTGAGCGCTGAGGGCCGTAAAGTGATGGCCCTCTTAGTGATCGAGCCACCCGCATCGGATTGGGCTAGTCAGCCCCCTGAGCACAACCCCTAAGCACAGAAAGGCCCGAATTTATAATGCCATTGCCCAAGGCCCCGACGAAACCCGCCACGCTTTTACAGCCCACTGAAGACCTTGTTGCGAAACCGAATCGCAATAAAAAATCAGCGGCCCGAGGCTTCGTCACTGACGATGAAGACCATGGGGCAATCACGGCAGCGCCTTCTGCAGTTGGCCTAAACAAGCCCGTTATTCAGAGGCCCCAGGAGATTCTCAGAGAGCCACGACGACGAAGTGATCCCGATTCCGCGAAGACATTTGTGCTCGACACCAATGTGCTGATGCACGACCCCAGCAGCCTGTTTCGCTTCGAAGAGCATGATGTCTTTTTGCCAATGATGACCCTCGAGGAATTAGATAACCACAAAAAGGGAATGTCCGAGGTCGCCCGTAATGTTCGCCAGGTAACCCGCTCACTCGATGCCTTAATCGATGCAATCTCTGGCGAAGTCGGCGGTAAAGCAAAAATCGGGGAAGGTATTCCGTTATCGGCGCTCGGCAATAGAGATGCGACTGGCCGGCTATTTTTTCAGACTGCGCCGATTTCAGATAAGCCAATCCAGGGGATTGAAGGGTTTGAAACCGGCAAAGCGGACAACCAGATTCTTGGCGTCGTCAAAGCCTTGCAGGCCCGGCACAAAGACCGGGTTGTCGTGCTGGTTTCAAAAGACATCAATATCCGGATTAAGGCCCACGCACTGGGTCTGCCTGCAGAGGATTACTTCAACGATCAGGTCGTCGACGATGCCGACCTGCTCTACTCCGGGGCAATGGCGCTGCCTGAAGGGTTCTGGGATAGCCATGGCAAAAAGCTCGAGTCTTGGCAACAAAGCGGCTACACCTTCTATCGCATCACAGGCCCGCTGTGCTCGGCCTTTCATGTCAACCAATTTGTCTACGAGGAAGGCCCTTCTGCCCTATTTGCAATCGTGCAGGAGGTTCAGGGTCGAACTGCAGTGCTTCGCACCCTTCGAGACTTCAGTCACACGAAGAACTCGATCTGGGGCATCACCGCCCGCAACCGCGAGCAGAACTTCGCGCTGAACCTCTTAATGAATCCAGATATTGATTTTGTAACACTGCTAGGCCAGGCGGGTACTGGGAAGACCCTGCTGGCTCTCGCCTCGGGGTTAGCGCAGATCCTTGAAACCAAAATCTATAACGAAATTATCGTAACTCGCGCCACCGTTCCGTTAGGCGACGATATCGGCTTTTTGCCAGGTACTGAAGAAGAGAAAATGCAGCCTTGGATGGGTGCGCTTGAAGACAACCTTGAGGTCCTTAACCGCGGGGTCGATACCGGTGGCGACTGGGGTCGATCGGCTGCGGCCGATTTGATTCGCACCCGCATTAAAGTGAAATCACTTAACTTTATGCGTGGCAGAACCTTTATCAATAAGTTTCTGATTATTGATGAGGCGCAGAATCTAACGCCAAAACAGATGAAGGCCTTGATCACCCGGGCCGGACCCGGCACTAAAGTAGTCTGCATGGGCAATATTGCGCAGATTGACTCGCCCTACCTCACCGAAGGATCCTCGGGCCTGACCTATGTGGTCGATCGATTCAAAGGCTGGGGCCACGGAGGCCATGTGACACTTCAACGTGGAGAGCGCTCTCGGCTTGCGGACTTCGCAACGGAGGTTCTTTAAGCCAACAGTCTCGTCGCTTGGGCGAGTCTTTGGTCGTCCGCGATTTCCGCCCACATTTCGCGCCACTTGGCGAACTGAAGGCCTATGGCGTCCCCTAGGGGATTCGAACCCCTGTACTCACCGTGAAAGGGTGATGTCCTAGGCCTCTAGACGAAGGGGACCCGGAAAAAACGATTTGCCGCGCAGGCTACTGGTGGAGCTAAGCGGGATCGAACCGCTGACCTCTTGCATGCCATGCAAGCGCTCTCCCAGCTGAGCTATAGCCCCCTGCGGTTCGCCCTTCAGTAAACCCCGCCCACCATTGCTGGCGAACTTCCTGCGGTCGGGCGACTCAGGCAAGCCCGCAACTTTAAGGGAATAATGTCGAAAAGTCCAATATCGAAAGCTCTATGACCGCCAAAATCATCGACGGGGTAGCCCTCGCCAAATCCATCCGAAGCCAGGCCGCACAACGCGCAGACCGCTGTAAATCCCAGGGCCGCCCGCCCGGCTTAACGGTCATTCTCGTTGGCGATAACCCCGCCAGCCAGGTGTATGTCCGCAACAAGGTAAAGGCCTGCGAAGAGGTCGGCATTCGTTCTCAACTCATTCAAAAGCCCCAATCTCTGGATCAGTCCGAGCTCCTTGATCTAATTGACCAACTCAACACTGACCCAAGTGTTGATGGGATTTTGGTGCAGCTACCCCTACCGCCTCAGATCGACGCCCACCGAGTCATTGAGAGCATTGCCGCGGATAAAGATGTCGACGGATTTCACGTGAGTAACGCCGGTGCCTTGATGACCGGCAAGCCACTCTTTCAGCCCTGTACGCCTTATGGCGTCATGACCATGCTTGAATCGATATCCGCCCCCATTCGCGGTGCCAACGCGGTAATCCTGGGTGCGAGCAATATCGTAGGTAAGCCCATGGCGATGATGCTGTTGGCTGCCGGCGCAACTGTCACCATCTGCAACAGCAAAACCAGAAATCTGCAAGAGCACACGCGCCGTGCGGATATTCTGGTTGCCGCCGTTGGGCGAGCCAGGATGGTGACCGCGGACATGGTCAAGCCGGGCGCGATTGTGATTGATGTTGGAATCAACCGGCTCGCGGATGGCCGACTTGCCGGCGATGTGGACACTGCGGCAGTCTGTCGGGTCGCAAGTGCGATAACCCCAGTACCCGGTGGTGTTGGTCCGATGACCATTGCTATGTTACTCATCAACACACTTGAATCTGCTGAGCGTCGCCTCAACCTCTCTTAAATGAACTCAATCATCTCAACACCCCCAACTCCGAAATCCTTGAACCCCTTTCTCTGCGAATTGCTTGATCGAAAGGCGCTGCCTCGCTACGACCTGATCAACGCCGAGCAGGTCGCACCTGCAATCGATCAGCTGCTTCAAGAAGCACGGGCTACCCTTGCAGGTGTGACCCAAGCGGATACGCCACCCCAGTGGGAAAGCGTTATGAGCCCGCTTACTGATGTGACCGAGCGACTCGGCAGAGCATGGGGTGCCGTCCACCATATGTCGGGGGTCATGGACTCACCTGAATGGCGCGAGGCCCTCAACAGTCGGCTCGCTGAGATCACCGCATTCTGGTCAGAGCTCTCACAACACGCCGGATTGTTCGCAAAGGCAAAAGCGATCGAGGCGGGACTCTCGAACCACTCAGCACAGTCAGGCGAGACCGAAGGCGCGCGGCATCGCGCACGACAACAGGCGTTGAAAAACTCTCTTCGTGCCTTTCGTCTCGGAGGCGCAGAGTTACCCCCCGAACAACAGCAGCAGTTTGCCGATCTGCAGGCAAGGCTTGCTCAGTTGAATCAGAAATTCTCCGAACAGCTACTTGACAGCACCAATGCGACAGTCGTTCACGTCACGGATCGATCAAAACTAGCGGGCCTACCCGAACATGCAGTCGACGCGGCCGCACACGAGGCGAAGAAGCGTGAAATGCTCGGCTGGGTCTTTACGCTTCAACACCCAAGCTATGGTCCTGTCATGCAGTTTGCAAAAGACCGATCGCTGCGCAAAGAGATGTACGGCAAGCAGGCGGTCCGCGCCTCCGAGATCGCAGCCGAGGGCAGCCAGCACGACAACGGCCCCGTCATGGGGGAAATACTCTCGCTTCGCCAGCAACAGGCGGCACTACTTGGGTTTTCAAACGCAGCTCAGGTGTCACTCGCCTCGAAGATGGCCGACTCGCCGGAACAGGTGATTGATTTCCTGATGGATCTCGCCAAAAAGGCCCGGCCTGCTGCCCAACGAGATCTCGAGGAGTTACGTGCGTTCGCCAAGCGGACCCTTAGTCTTGACCCTCTTGAGGCATGGGATGTCGCCTACGCAAGCGAGCAACTTCGGCAATCCCGTTACGCATTCTCTGAAGATGATGTTCGTCAATATTTTCCTTTGCCCAGGGTATTACAGGGACTCTTTCGCGTAATTAAGGCGTTGTTTTCGGTGGAGATTAAGCCGGTTATTGGGCTTGCGCCCCTGCCCGTCTGGCACTCCGATGTGCAACTCTTTGAGGTGCTAAAAGATGGCAACTCAATCGGCCATGTCTATCTCGATCTCTATGCGCGCAGCACAAAACGCGGTGGCGCGTGGATGGATGATGCACGGGGCCGTCGAGTAATCTCGACCCAGAGGGGACGTCTCGCTGATCCTGCCTCTCTCGACATCCAAACACCCGTTGCCCTGCTGACCTGTAATTTCGCTCCACCCGTTGGCACTAAGCCCACAACACTAACCCACGATGATGTCATCACACTCTTTCATGAGTTTGGCCACGGACTTCATCACCTCTTAACCCAGGTCGGTGAATTAGATGTCTCAGGAATCAATGGTGTGGAGTGGGATGCGGTGGAGTTGCCTAGCCAGTTCATGGAAAACTTCTGCTGGGAGTGGGAAAACCTCTCTGGGCTCACCGCCCACATTGAGTCCGGCGAGCCCCTGCCCCGAAGCCTTTTTGAAAAGATGGTGGCCGCCCGTAATTTTCAGAGTGGGCTATTTATGCTGCGCCAGATTGAGTTTTCAATCTTCGATATGAAAATTCATTCGGGCCTAATCCCTGATCCCAAAGCCGCCCCGGCTGCAGTGGGTCGTGAGATTGAGACGATGCTCTGGACAATACGACGCGAGATCGCGGTACTTATCCCACCCCAATTCAATCGATTTGCACAGAGCTTTTCACATATCTTTGCCGGCGGTTACGCGGCCGGCTACTACAGCTACAAATGGGCAGAGGTGCTCTCAGCGGACGCCTATGCCGCATTTGAAGAAGCGGGTCTAGACCATTACCCGGAGGTTGGCGAGAAATTCTGGAGAGAGGTTCTAGCCGTCGGTGGCTCACGCCCCGCAATGGAGTCGTTCAAGGCTTTTCGTGGGCGCGAACCACAGGTCGAGCCCTTACTGCGACATAACGGTCTGCTGTAATGCGCCTGGCCACCTGGAATGTAAACTCATTACGGGTTCGGCTTCCTCATGTGATCGCCTGGCTTACCGAAGAGGCGGGAACTGAAGTTGATCTGCTTGGGCTTCAGGAAACGAAACTCATCGATACAAAATTCCCTAAAGCTGATATTGAGGCTGCTGGATATCACGTTGTATTCGCAGGTCAGCCAACCTATAACGGCGTTGCAATTCTTGCAAAGAAATCAAGATTTAAATGCCCTGAAGATCTTGTAATCAACAATCCCCACTTTGCGGACGAACAGGTTCGGATCATCACGGCTACCCTGCGGCCGATCTGCGCTGATGACGCACACGAAGACGGCGAGCCACTGCGGTTAGTTAACGCCTATGTCCCCAACGGCGCCGCAGTGGGTAGCGATAAATACGATTACAAACTCAGATGGCTTGATGCCCTGCGGGTGTTCGTAGAAGAGGAACTTAAGAGATTTTCTCGACTCGCCCTGGTTGGCGATTACAACATCGCCCCTAAGGATATCGATGTTCACGATCCCGACGAGTGGGCGGGCCAGGTGCTGTGCTCACCGGCCGAGCGCGAGAGATTCCAGGCCCTGATTAATCTGGGCCTCACGGATTCCTTCCGCTTACACCCACATAATGACAAGAGTTTTTCGTGGTGGGATTATCGGCAAGCGGGCTTTCGGCGTAATCGTGGCTTACGGATTGACCACGTGCTCTTAAGTCCAGCTCTAGCAACGCTCTGTGTGCAGTCTGGAATCGATACCGCGCCAAGAAAAAAGGAGCAGCCGTCGGATCATGCACCCGTTTGGGCGGAAGTGTCGACTTAGGATTTCGCCCACTTAGACTGCGCTAATCAAGAAATCTTACCGGTCATCCTCAAGATGCAAGTCAGCGATCTTGCGCGTCATGGTATTGCGGCCGATCCCAAGCAGCTGCGCGGCTTCCATACGGCGACCCCGCGTGTGTTTAAGCGCGATACCAAGCACCGCAGACTCAAACTCTCTTGCCCAATGGTTCATTCGGCCATGATCGGGTCCGGGCATCTGACCAGCAAGACTCTTCGAGACCTCCTGTCTAAGCAACTCCTGCCACGACGGTGTAAGCCGGGGTGATTCCACCGCTGAGGATGACGCAATCACCTCCCCGCCCCGATACGGATCAGAACCTAAGACCTGCGACACCCGCGAGTCACTCGGTGAGAGGCCATTGACGTGTTGTAGCTCGCTGGCGTTCGGCATACGAATCTCAGCGGGGAGATCTTCGAGCTGCACGGTCTGGCTCGGCGCCATGACGGTCATCCAATGGCAGAGGTTTTCTAACTGCCGAACATTGCCGGGAAACGGAAGCCTGACTAATACCTCCATCGCCGCAGTCGATAACTGCTTGGTTTCGACCTTTAAATCCTGAGCACTCTTTTGAAGGAAATGCTTTGCCAACAGAGCAATATCCTCGGGCCGCTCACGCAGCGCGGGAAGCTTTAATCGAATCACATTGAGTCGGTGAAAGAGATCTTCGCGAAATTGTCCGGCGCGAACGCGAGCTTCAAGATCTTGATGGGTTGCGGCAATTACACGAACATCAGCCCTTAGGGGCTGATGACCACCAACCCGATAGTAGTGCCCATCGGATAAGACCCGCAGCAATCGCGTCTGAAGATCAAGTGGCATATCGCCAATCTCATCAAGGAACAGCGTTCCACCCTCGGCCTGCTCAAATCGGCCGCGACGGGTCGATTGTGCGCCCGTAAATGAACCGCGCTCGTGACCAAACAATTCAGACTCAAGGAGATCACGCGGAATCGCTGCGGTATTCAGTGCAACAAATGGCATTTTGGAGCGAGGGCTATGACGGTGTAAGGCACTGGCAACAAGCTCCTTTCCGGTGCCCGACTCACCAGTAATGAGCACGGTCGCACTCGATTGGCTCAGTCGGCCGATGGCCCGAAAAACATCCTGCATCACAGGCGCCTGCCCCAGTAACTCAGGAAGGGCCTGACTCTGAGAATCCACCAACTGAGTTACCGGAGTGCTCTCCTGAACGGCACGCCGGATCAGTGCAATCGCAGCGTCAACATCAAAAGGCTTTGGCAGATACTCAAAAGCCCCGCCTTGGAAAGCAGAAACGGCGCTATCGAGATCCGAGTAGGCTGTCATCACAATCACGGGCACATTAGGGTAGCGGGTCTTGACTTGCTCTAAGAGCGCAAGCCCACTGTCTCCCGGCATTCGAATATCCGAGACGAGGACCTGCGGCACATCTGAAGATAGGGCACGCAGCACGGAGGATGCATCTCCAAAGACACGGCAAGGCATCTGCTGCTTGGTGAGCGCCTTTTCAAGCACCCAACGTATCGACTGATCATCATCTACAATCCAGACCGGCTTCATTGCTGGCTCCATTTCAAATCAATCGGAAGACGAATTAAAAAATCAGTACATCCAGGGCGACTCGTCACATCAATGACCCCTCCATGCTGGTGGACGAACGATTGGGCTAAAGTGAGGCCCAGACCATGCCCCTGAGGGTGCCCCGATACCAAGGGATAAAAAACACGCTCACGAATTTCCTCTGGAATTCCTGGACCATCGTCAATGACATGCAAATCTAATGCCAGCTTGTGCCGGGTCTTAGCGATCGTCACCTGCCGCGCAACACGCGACTGCAGAATAATTGCGCCTTGACCCCCTAGGGCCTGAGCAGCATTGCGAGCGACGTTGAGCACCACCTGAATCAACTGCTCGCGATCACCATGAATCGGGGGAAGACTGGTGTCGTAATCCCGCGCAATACTTAATCCCGACGGAAACTCTGCAAGCATGAGGCTGCGCACCCGCTCGCAGACCTCGTGAATATTGACGGGCTCCATCACACGGGCCTTACGATGGGGAGCCAGCATCTGATCCACTAGGCCCTGAAGACGATCGGCCTCTTTGATAATCACTTGGGTGTATTCCCGCAGGTCATCACTCGGTAACTCGGCATCCAGGAGTTGCGCCGCACCCCGAACACCGCCCAAGGGATTCTTAATCTCATGGGCCAGGTTTCGCATTAACTCTTTATTGGCCTGAGTGAGATCCGCCTGGCGTTCCTCACGGTCTAGCCGACGCTGCTGATCGATTTCCCTCAACTCAATGCAGATGAGACGTTCATCCGTCTCCCGCTGGGCCGTCACCGTCGTGTCAAGCTGAGTTACACCGCGGGTCGGGAGCTGCCAGGTGAGGTGCTGACGCTTGGCGTCAAACTGATGTTCTATCGCCTCATGCAACATCTGTTCAACCTCATCAACGGAGCCAATGGATTCTGACAATCGTGAACCCTCGAGCTGACGGCTAGATACCCCGAACAACACCTCGGCCGATTGATTACAAAAGACTACTCGCAGACTCTGATCAAGTAACACCACGGAGGTCGTTAGAAGATCAAAGTTGCGAAAGTCTCTTGTACTCACATTCAGCTGTTCAAATCAGAGCAAACGATGTCTTACATTGAGTAATACATATCAAACTCAACCGGATGGGTTGTCATACGAAACCGCGTGACTTCCTCCATCTTGAGATCGATATAGGCATCGATCATTTCGTTACTAAAGACGCCACCACGGGTGAGGAACTCACGATCCTTGTCGAGACACTCGAGCGCCTGATCCAATGAGGAGCACACCGTCGGAATCTTCTTGTCTTCCTCTGGAGGTAAGTCATAGAGATTTTTATCTGCTGCCTCACCAGGATGAATCTTATTCATCACGCCATCGAGACCCGCCATCATGAGTGCCGAGAACGCCAGGTAGGGATTCGCCGTGGGGTCGGGGAAGCGCACCTCAATGCGACGGCCCTTGGGATTGCTGACGTAGGGGATTCGAATCGATGCTGAACGGTTACGCGCAGAATAGGCAAGCTTCACGGGTGCCTCAAACCCAGGCACGAGACGCTTATAGCTGTTGGTTCCAGGGTTGGTAATGGCATTGAGCGCCTTTGCATGCTTGATCACGCCACCAATGTAGAACAAGGCAAATTCCGACAAGCCCGAATAGCCATTGCCTGCAAATAGGTTGACGCCCTCTTTCCAGATTGACTGGTGAACGTGCATCCCCGAGCCGTTATCGCCAACAACGGGCTTGGGCATAAAGGTGGCCGTCTTTCCGTAGCTTGCAGAGACGTTATGGACAACGTATTTAAGAATCTGAGTCCAGTCTGCCCGCTGCGTCAGGGTTGAAAATTTTGTTCCAATTTCACACTGGCCAGCACCGGCAACCTCATGGTGATGAACCTCCACCGGAACGCCCATCTGCTCCAGAATCAGACACATCTCAGAGCGAATATCCTGAAACGAATCCACTGGTGGCACTGGGAAATAGCCCCCCTTCACCGCAGGCCGATGGCCAAGATTGCCGCCCTCGTATTCAATTCCAGTCGACCAGCTGGCTTCCTCGGATTTGATTTTCACACCGCAGCCCGACATATCGACCGACCAGGTGACTCCATCAAAAATAAAGAATTCGGGCTCTGGCCCGAAGTACGCTGCATCACCCACCCCACTGGATTTAAGGTAGGCCTCTGCACGCTTTGCGATTGAGCGTGGATCCCGATCGTAGCCTTTGCCATCAGAGGGCTCCACAACATCACAGGTCAGGTTGAGGGTTGCCTCTTCTCGAAACGGATCAAGCACCGCCGTGTTTGCATCGGGCATCAACAACATGTCCGAGGCCTCAATACCCTTCCAACCCGCGATCGAGGAGCCATCAAATGCGTGTCCCGATTCGAACTTGTCCTCATCAAAGTGGCTAATCGGCACAGAGACGTGCTGCTCTTTACCGCGGGTATCGGTAAACCGAAAATCAACGAATTTCACTTCGTTATCGGTCACCATTTTCATAACGTCTTGGGGCGTGGGCATCCGGACTTCTCCTTAAAAAATGTTGTTTTAAACTGATCCTCGGCCTGACGTGATGACTGACATGGCCTCTGGGTCAGCTATTGCTTAGCGAAAACTGTGCCGAACTAAATTTCTATGTAAATCAATAACTTGCGACAGAACTGTGCAGATTATGATGCCTATATGCACTTTTATAGTGCAATTTACGCACTAAAGTTGTGCATTATTTTAATTGTATCAGATTATGCACTAATTAAGTGCATTTATAGGAAGGTTGACTGAAGATCATTAAGGAGCTCATAGCCCCGGGCCGTCGCCTGGAAACGTCCTGACGTGAACGACAGCAGGCCGGCTTTCTGAGCTACCCCGATCTGATCAAGCAGCCTCGGGTGCGCACCCACGTCAATCCCGGTGGTCTGGGCCCAACGGTGGCTCGGCACCCCTTCAACAAGTCGCAGGGCATTGAGCATGAACTCGAAGGGGAGCGCCTCGATTGAGACCTCTGTCTCATTGATTGGCGTACTCCCGATTGATTCCATATAGGAAGCCGGATGACGAACGCGTGTTGTTCGCACAATTCGTTGTGCGGCTGAGATTTTACCGTGGGCACCCGCACCGATTCCAAGATAGTCGCCGAATGTCCAGTAATTCAGATTGTGTTGCGAGGCCTGCCCAGGCATACAAAAGGCAGAGATTTCGTAACGATCAAACTCCGACTGCTTTAAACGATTGACAACAAAGGCCTGCATATCCGCCAATAACTCCTCATCGGGAAGCCCTGGCGGGGGCTGTAATGCAAACCGAGTATTCGGCTCCATTGTGAGTTGATAACAAGAGATATGCCCTACTCCCAGATTAATCGCCTGCTCGAGATCTGCTTTAAGCATCGCCATCGATTGACTGGGTAGCCCAAACATTAGATCGATATTGACTCGCGGAAAAATTTCTACAGCAAGTGCTGCCGCTGCAATCGCCTGTTCGCGATCATGGACCCGACCGAGCGTCTTTAACTGTTGGTTATCAAAAGACTGGATACCGATTGAAAGACGATTCACACCCGCATCCGCAAACCCACGAAATCGATCTGCTTCAAACGACCCCGGGTTGGCCTCCAGCGTAATCTCAAGGCCGGGCAAGCATTTCACTCTCGCCCGGATCTCGGAAATTAGCCGGGCAATTGACGCTGAAGAAAATAGACTCGGGGTTCCTCCGCCGATAAAAATACTCACGAGCGGGCGCCCCCATACCCAGGGCAAGAACTGCTCGAGATCCCGCATCAATGCATCAACATACTCCGACTCAGGAATACCATCGGGCTTCTCATGGGAGTTAAAGTCACAGTAGGGACACTTCCGGATACACCATGGAAGGTGCACATAGAGCGAGAGCTCAGGCAGCGTTGAGAAATTAATCACGACACAACAACCGCAATGCTGACATCAGGCCGATGCCATTAGAGGGCCAACGCCTCAAGCAACTGGCGCAGGGCTCGGCCACGATGGCTCAGTGACTGTTTCTGCGCAACCGTCATTTCGGCAGCCGTTAACCCCACCGCCGGATCTAAGAAAATCGGGTCGTAGCCAAACCCTCCCTCGCCACGAGGCGTTGGAATGATCTTCCCTGGCCAGACACCCGTGACGATGATCGGCTGCGCATCCTCATGATGCCGAACAAATGCAATCGCTGCTCGATACTCTGCATCAGATTCTGTCCACTCTCGTGACGATTGATGATGGCCGATCTCCGAGAGCAACCATTTCAGATTTGCCTCGTCAACAGATAACACACGAAAATCCTCTTCATACTCATGGGCACGAGGACTCTCAAGAAGTGCGTCACCCCAATAGCGCGCCGATCGAACGCCGGGAGACCCACCTAGACCCTTAACGCAAACTCCTGAATCGTCAGCCAATGCAGGCAGGCCGGTAATGCGACTTGCATGCCGGGCTTTAACTAACGCATTCTCCTCAAACGTGTCGAAGGGTTCGTCAGGGCTCTGCACCCCGAGATCTGATTGATTAATCAACTCAAGACTCCACTTCTGAAGCACCGGTGCTAATGCATGCTGAAACTCTCTTAACTTTCCTGCGTTCGACGACGCCAAGACCCAACGCGTCATGCTGATCAACCCACTGAACTCACACTCAAGCGATTCGGATCTTGAATCAACGACTGCTGAAGACCCTGGAGTCTTGTGATTCCCTGAGCCGCAAGCGCCATCATCGCATCGAGTTCCGCTTTCGAAAATGGCGCACCCTCGGCGGTACCTTGGACCTCAACCAGCCCGCCAGACGCCGTCATCACCACATTCATATCAGTATCACAATCAGAGTCTTCGAGATAATCCAAATCGAGTAACGCGTGGCCTCGCCAAATCCCCACGGAGATAGCGGCCACCGGCTCCCGCAGCACCGCTGCTGTGACCGTCTCGCCCTGGCGCAGGCCCGCCAGTGCATCGGCCAGCGCAACACAGGCTCCCGTGATGCTCGCGGTACGAGTGCCGCCATCGGCCTGAAGCACATCACAATCAATCGTGATTGTGCGCTCACCGAGCGCAGCAAGGTCTGTCACCGAGCGCAACGCTCGACCGACAAGCCGCTGAATCTCGAGGGTGCGCCCACCTTGCTTGCCTTTGGCAGCCTCCCGATCGGATCGCGTGTGTGTCGAACGCGGCAGCATTCCGTACTCCGCAGTCACCCACCCGGTTCCCTTACCTTTCAAAAAACCGGGTACGCGCTCTTCAACGGAGGCGGTGCAGAGCACCTTCGTATCGCCAAAGGACACCAATACCGACCCCTCAGCGTGACGAGTAAACCGGCGCTCTAGCGTGACGGGCCGCATCTCAGTTGGCACCCGCCCACTTGGCCGCACTGGCTGTGTGGAGTTTGATTGCAAATCCGCGTTCTCTTGGCCCATGTCGCATCCCTCTTAATAATGCCCATTACAATACATCGACTCATCGATTTCTCGGAAAGCCCAAATGTCGCATCCTAGTATGACCGGTTTCGGTACCGCCAATCTCGACTGTCCGGTCGGGCGCCTGACCTTGGAAATTAAGAGCGTCAATAGCCGTTATTTTGAATTTAACCCAAGACTGCCCGATGAATTTCGCTGGGCAGAGCAGCGCTGCCGCGAACGACTCCAGCAGACGGTAGGCCGTGGCAAGGTTGAGTTTCGTTTTTCACTTTTTCGGACAGAGTCAAGTCTCTCGAAAACCCAGATTAACGCCGCAAGCCTCGCCTCAGCCTTACGGCTTTCCCATGAAATTCGTCAAGACCATCCAGAGATCGCGCCTTTTTCCGTCAGTGATCTGCTCAAACTTCCCGGAGTGCTTCAGGAATCCGAGTTATCACAAGAGCAATGGATTGATTTATTTGACATCCTGCTTACCCAGGCCTTAAGTCATTTCACGACAAGTCGGATCCAGGAGGGCGAGCGACTGCTTGCGCTAATTACCGACCGTATTAATCAAATTGAAGGGCTTGCGAGCAGGGCCGAATCCCTGATCCCGCTGGCAATCGCGCATCAGCAGCAGCGGCTTGCCGATAAACTTCGCGACGCTCTCGGACACGCCTTTGAGAACGTAGCCTCGCCAACGGCGGAACAGCTCATCGCACTAGAGGATCGGATTCGCCAGGAGGTTGCTGCCTTTAGTCTTCGCATTGACATCGCCGAGGAAATCGACCGTCTGCGAAGCCATCTTCAGGCTGCCCGCCAGGCTATTGCACAGAAGACCGCAGTCGGTATTGGCAAACGCCTCGATTTCCTAACCCAGGAAATGAACCGTGAGGCCAACACGCTCGGCTCAAAATCCGCCTCTGCAGACCTGAGCAACATCTCAATTGAGCTCAAGCTCTTGATCGAGCAAATACGAGAGCAAGTCCAGAATCTGGAATAATCTTCAACACATCATCGGGCGTTAAACCCGCAAGCGGCTTCTAGATCGCAAGCTTTTTCTGATAGATGGCGACCTGCTCCTCATAGAGATCCCGCCCTGCCGCATCATTGGTCACCAGCAGGGGGAAATTCTCAACAACCAGCCGCTGGACCGCCTCGGTCTTCAGGTCCTCATAGGCAACAAGCTCAGCAGACCGGATACACGACAGCAAGGTCGCAGAGATCCCACCGATCGCTGAAAAGCAGATAGCCGTATTTTTCTTGCATGATTCGCGCATCGCTGGCCCTCGATTTCCTTTGCCGATAGCACCCTTTAACCCATGATCAAACAACACCGTCGCATAAGGATCCATTCGATAGGCAGAGGTCGGTGCAACGACCCCAAATACATGCCCAGGCTTCGTGGGGCATGGCCCTCCGTAGAACACAACCTGACCCGTTAGATCAATCGGAAGTGGCTGACCCTGCTGAATTAATTCGACGAATCGCTTGTGCGCGGCATCTCTGGCCATGTAGATTACCCCGCTAAGATTAACTTCATCTCCCACTACCAAGGTGTTGATCACGGCGTCGGTTAGAGGTGTCGTTAGATAATGTGTTGTCATTTAAATCTCCGCACTCGCGCGCCGGCCAGCGTGACACTGAATGTTGACCGCGACCGGCAACGCCGTGATGTGGCAGGCATAGGTCTCCACCGCGACCCAGAGCGCTGTGCTCACACCACCGTATCCCTGCGGTCCAATTCCCGTTCGGTTGATGTCTTCGAGCAACTCTCGCTCTAATGCCGCAATATGAGGCGCCTGATGATGAATCCCGATATCTCTCAGAATTGCTTTCTTCGCGATCTCGGTCACCTTATCAAAACTTCCCCCGATTCCAACCCCAACGGTTAAGGGGGGACAGGCGGCTCCTCCGGCTGTGTTGATCGCATCCAACACGAATTTCTTAACGCCTTCAGCGCCCTCACCAGGCAATAAGAATTTCATCGTGCTCCAATTCTCACTGCCACCCCCCTTTGGGAGCACGGTAATGTGAACGCGATCGCCGGGGACAATCTCGGTGTGAACCACCGCGGGCGTGTTGTCATTTGTATTGACCCGAAGCAGGGGATCTCCCACCACTGACTTACGCATATAGCCTTCAGCGTAACCCTTTCGAACGCCGGCCTGAATCGCCTCTTGAAACGCGCCACCCACGACGTGGACCTCTTGGCCAAGGGAGACATAAACGATGGTGAGGCCCGTGTCATGACAGACGGGTACATTCTGCTCACGTGCAATCCGATCGTTATCAATCAGTTTGAGTAAAACCGATTTACCAAGCGGCGAAATCTCTTGGGCGACGGCCTGGTGAAAACCAGCAATCAGGTCTGGGGGCAACTTGTGGCAGGCGTCAATACAGAGCTTCGCAACGGTATCAACGATATCTTGGACTGGCAATTCTCGCATCTCTGGCCTTGTTTTCTTGTAGTGAATCAACGCGATATAGTATCTGCATGCATACGCTAACCCTGTCCCGGTCAAGTCCAAGCGATCAAGGCAATGTCCGAACCTAATCGCGGCGTGCTCCTCATGGTGGCCGCGCCGTCGGGCGCCGGGAAGTCGAGCCTGGTTAACGCCTTTTTGAAGAATAACCCCGACTGGCAACTCTCGATCTCCACCACGACCCGTCCGCCAAGACCGGGCGAGCGCCATGGGCGAGAGTACTTTTTCACAGACCGCGAGAGCTTCGAAACCCAACGGCAATCGGGGGCTTTTCTCGAGTGGGCTGAGGTCCACGGCAACTTCTATGGCACCTCACGGGCCTGGATCGATAGTCAGCTTGCCCAGCATCACAATGTCATTTTGGAAATTGACTGGCAGGGCGCCCGACAGATTCGCGCCCATTTCTCTGGCGAGCCCGTTCGCCCGAAAAGCGTCTTTATTCTGCCGCCGACACTGCCCGAGCTCGAGCAACGCTTGCGGAGCCGCGGCCAAGACAGCGAAGCGGTGATTCAAAAGCGACTCGCCGCCGCACAAGATGAAATGACCCACGCAGATGAGTTCGATTATGTTATTATAAATCAAGACTTTAGCGCCGCTTTAAGTGAGTTTAATCGCTTTGCAGAGCAGGCTCTAAAGCCCTTCTAAGTTGCATCAAATCACGTTTATCACTGGCGAGACTAAAACATGGCACGCATCACTGTTGAAGACTGTCTGCAATTTATCCCCAACCGTTTCGAACTCGCCCTCGCCGCAGCCTATCGTGCTCGGCAGCTCGCACAGGGCGCTGCTGCAAAAATTGAATCCCGAGACAAGCCTACCGTTACTGCATTGCGTGAAATCGCGGCGGAACAGGTTGGCCGGGAAATGCTCCGCAAAGTCCCGATTTAAGTGAACAGTCCCGCACTGCGGGCCGTTTCAGTAAGCCCGCTCATTGATCAAGCCCGGGCTTACCTTCCAGTAGAAGATTGCGAGCGGCTGAAGACCGCTTATCGATTCAGCGATGAAGCCCATCTGGGCCAGTTTCGCCAGAGTGGCGAACCCTATGTCTCACACCCCCTTGCTGTGGCGGAAATTTGCACCCAGTGGCGACTTGATTCTCAGGCGCTCATGGCCGCCCTATTGCACGACACGGTAGAGGACACCAAAGCCACCTCACAAGAGATTGCAGAGAAGTTCGGGCCCGAAGTCGCAGCCTTAGTAGAAGGCTTATCGAAACTCGATGCGGTCGAGTTTCGGAATCGGGAAGAAGCCCAGGCCGAAAACTTTCGAAAAATGTTATTAGCAATGGCCCGGGATGTCCGTGTCATTCTGATCAAGATTGCTGACCGCCTGCATAACATGCGTACGCTCAATGTGGTCTCACCCGAGAAGCGTGGACGTATCGCCCGAGAAACCCTCGATATCTATGCCCCAATCGCTCATCGACTTGGGCTGAACGCCGTATTTCGCGAACTCGAGGATCTCAGTTTTGCAGGGCTTTATCCAAATCGTTTTGTGATTCTCTCAAAAGCACTCTTATCGGCCCGCGGCAACCGACGGGAGGTCGTTGGCCGACTTCAGCAATCGATAGAAAACCAACTGCCTAAATTTAGAATTGCCGCAACGATTGAAGGTCGAGAAAAAAGCCTCTGGTCGATCTATAAAAAAATGATCGAAAAGAAACTAAGTTTCGCGGAGGTTCTCGATATCTACGGCTTTCGAATACTCGTAAAAGATATCTCCCAGTGTTACCTCACACTCGGGGCCTTACATGCCCTCTATAAGCCAATGCCAGGGAAATTTAAGGATTACATTGCCCTTCCCAAATCGAATGGCTATCAATCCTTGCACACGACCGTTGTAGGTCCCTACGGTACCCCTGTAGAGTTCCAGATCCGAACAGAGGAAATGCACCAGGTATCCGAGGCGGGGGTTGCTGCCCATTGGATGTACAAAGAGGAATCCCGCGAGGGTGTCTCACCGCTTCAGGCCCGAGCACACGAGTGGATGCAGTCTCTGGTGCAGGTGCAATCACAAACCCGAGACCCCTCGGAGTTTCTCGATAGCGTCAAAATCGACCTCTTCCCCGATGTGGTGTACATCTTCACCCCTAGGGGCGCAATCCGAGAGTTGCCCCGCGGCTCGACCCCTGTCGATTTCGCCTACAACGTTCACACCGATATCGGCAACCATTGCATTTCTGCCGAGATCAATCACCGACCAGCGGGTTTAGACACCGTTCTGCGTAACGGCGATGTCATTCAGGTCACAACCGATCCAAAGGCGAATCCGCACCCCAGTTGGCTCAGCTTTGTACGAACGGCCAAGGCAAGAGCAGAGATTCGACACTGCTTAAAGACCACAACACGCAGCGAGGCAATCGACTTTGGCTACCGACTTCTGGATCAATCACTCAAGGCCCTGGGCATGACGGGACTTGACGACCCACGCCTCGAATGGCATCAGTTTCTGGCCGAAAATACTGCCCAGGATCGAGACGGATTACTCGAAGATATCGGTCTTGGTCTCACGCTCGCCAATGTGGCTGCGCGTCGACTCCTACCCCAGGCATCGGGCTCAACTGTCTCACGCCTGCCCCTGCACGCACAGCAAGCAATCGCGGTTTCGCATACTCATTTCACAACCCTGAACGAGGCCATCACAATTGATGGGAGCGAGGGCTCAACAGTGCAGTACGCCAGCTGCTGTGCTCCCATCGGGGGGGATGCCGCAGTCGGACTGATGCGCGGTGGAGCCGGCCTCGTCGTCCATCGCACCACCTGTCCCTTAGGCCGCCGTCAACGCGCAAAAGACCCGGCCCGATGGGCAGATATTATTTGGGCCGAAGAATTAAAGCGCTTATTTCAGACCCACCTGGCCATCGAAACCCAAGATTCCCGCGGCATCTTGGCACGAGTAGCCTCTGCAATTTCGGGAGCCGACGCCAATATCGTTGGAGCGAATACGGCCCCGAAGGATCAAACCCTGGCGATCATGAATCTTATTGTTGAGGTCCGAGAGCGGCAGCACCTTGCGAATGTCCTGAGGAGAATAAGACGCGTGCCTGATGTCATCCGGGCGACTCGGGTTGCGCCAGAGCGGCTCGACACTCACACAGACCTCTAATAGCCGGGGACTCTAAAGGAGCGGTCTTTAGTCACCCGCAATTGTCATTTCATTGATCAAGATTGATCCTACGGTTTTACTGCCTCGAGTCAACATATCGGAACCAATCGCAACGATGCCTTTGAACATCTCCTTCATGTTAGATGCCACCGTGATTTCCTCTACGGGATAGGCGATCTCTCCATTCTCGACCCAATATCCAAATGCGCCACGGGAGTAATCACCCGTTACATAATTGACGCCCTGCCCCATAACCTCTGTGATGAGCAGGCCACGATGCATTTTTCTTAGAAGCCCAACCAGATCATCCTCGGCTCGGGTCTGGTCGCTTCGCATCACAAGGTTGTGGGAACCGCCCGCGTTACCTGTTGACTCCATCCCCAATTTTCGAGCGCTGTAACACGACAGGAAGTAACCCTTCACCACGCCATTGGTAACGACATCGCGTGGCCGAACCCGGACCCCCTCATCATCAAAGGGCGAGCTTCCCATTGCTCCATTAACTAAAGGATCTTCGTGGATCTGAATATGCTTCGGAAAAACCTGCTGACCGAGGCTGTCGACCAAGAAGGTGGTTTTTCGATACAAGGCCGATCCGCTAACCGCCTGAGTAAATGCGCCGAGCACCCCACTCGCAATTGGGGCCTCAAATATCACCGGCACCTTCTGCGTCGGCACTTTACGCGCATGCAGTCTGGCCAATGCCCGCTCTGCGGCATAACGACCAACCGATTCGGGGTCTGCTAATTTCCTGGGGTCCCGATCCGAGGTGTACCAGTCGTCTCGCTGCATTGCCTGACCCGACTGAGCGATCGGCGCAACCGATAACCAATGCCGAGAATAGGGATAACCGCCGATAAAGCCGCGGCTATTGGCAGCAAAGAACTGTCCGTGATTCGCAGCCACAGAGGCGCCCTCAGAATTTCTAATCGCCCGACTCACCCCGAGCGCGGCCTTTTCGGCCGTCATTGCCAAGGCCACAGCCTTTTGCGCATCAATCTCCCAAGGAAAATAGAGTTGAAGCTCGGGATACTGTTTCGCGATGAGATGGTCCTCAGGCAGGCCTGCGCAGGCATCCTCTGCTGTATAGCGGGCAATATCGAGGGCCTTAGCGACTGCATCCCGCAGGGACTGATCCGAGAAATCAGAAGTTGTGGCGTGACCACGCTTTAAGCCGCTATAGACGGTTACCGATGCCGCACGATCTCGGGTTCGCTCAAGTGTCTCAATCGCCTGCTTCCTCACAGATACCGATAGACCGCTACTTTCAGAGACCTCAACGGCCGCATCAGTCGCACCAAGATCCTTGGATATCTGCAGGATTTTTAAAGAGAGCTCCCGTAGCGCTTCGGGAGCATAAAACAGCGGGGAAACCATGGATTGTTTTGATCGGTTCATAGAGGCAATAATAGCGACATGTTAGAACAATATCCCCTTAATCGTCCTGCCAGAATCGGCCTGGTCTCGATCAGCGACCGCGCGAGTCAGGGCCTCTATCAAGATCTTGGGCTACCGGGCTTGCGGGCCTGGCTTGAGAGTGCCATCACCTCTGACTGGGAGCCGATTGAGCGCCTCATACCCGATGAGCAAGAGGAGATCTCTAAAACCTTAGTTAATCTTATCGATGATACGAAGTGCGATCTCGTATTCACAACAGGGGGTACAGGCCCCACGGTTCGGGATGTCACACCAGAGGCAACACTGGCGATCGCGGATAAGGAGTTACCGGGCTTTGGCGAACAAATGCGGCAGATTAGCCTGCACTATGTGCCCACCGCAATTCTCTCCCGCCAGGTCGGCGTAATCCGCAAGCAAGCCATGGTGATCAACCTACCCGGTCAACCAAAATCGATCGCCGAGACACTAGGCGGTGTTCGTAATGATCAAGGAGAGGTCCTCGTAAGTGGTATCTTCGCTGCGATTCCCTATGGCCTTGAACTGATTGGTGGCCCAAGCATTCTGACCAACGAGGCGATCTGTAAGGCCTTTCGCCCGAAAAAGAAATAAGCGATTGGCAAACCCGGCTCGTCTTCTCATTGTTAGCCTTGCATTCGCGGCATTCTCCGCGGCAGCCGCCACGCCATCGGCAGCTTCGGAGCAGTGTCGTGAATTCTTAGTCCACGGCTTACCCACTAAAAAAGGCGATTTACTCTGCCGCACGGGATACGCCCTTATTCATGATAACGACACCAAGGCGGCCACATGGGTTGCGCAGCGGATGACAACCGCCCGGCTCGCAACGGTGGTCAAACGCCAAGACCGTTTCATCCCAGACCCAGATATTCCCAAGGGAAGCCGTGCCGAACTCGACGATTACCGAGGCAGCGGATATGACCGCGGTCATATGGCACCAGCTGCAGACATGCGATGGAGTGCACAGGCCATGCGCGAGAGTTTCTATCTCTCCAATATGGCACCCCAGGTGGGGGTGGGCCTGAACCGAGGCCTCTGGAGCGATCTCGAATCAATGATTCGTCGCTGGGTTGCCAGCCGTGGCGAGCTCTTTATTTACACGGGGCCCATATTCCAAGCAGCACGCGAGCAGCTCACACGCATCGGGCCCAACCAGGTGGCCGTTCCGACCCATTTTTATAAAGTAGTCTTCGATCCCGTTCGTGTCGAGACAATTGCATTTGTCGTGCCTAATGCACCCCAAACCAGCCGCAGAATTGAGGAATTTATTACCTCTGTGCGTGATATTGAGCAGCGCACCGGTCTTGATTTTTTAAACCGGATCAATCCAAGCGTGCAGGCTTTAATCGAGGAATCGGTTGCAAGCAGCCTTTGGCAGTAAGTCGTGTCGGGTTCTGAGACAATGGGCTGATGGATATCGCTCAACTTATTCAGACCATTACGATTTATGCAATCCCAGTGGTCTTTGCCATTACGGTCCACGAGGCAGCCCACGGCTATGCCGCCCGCTTCTTCGGTGACTTAACAGCCTACCACGAGGGTCGGATCACCCTCAACCCACTCAGACATATTGACCCCGTTGGTACGGTTCTGATTCCGCTGATGCTCTATTTTGCAACCGCAGGCGCTTTTCTGTTTGGCTACGCAAAACCGGTACCCGTCGATTTTTCAAATCTCCGTCACCCCAAAAAAGATATGGTCTGGGTTGCTCTAGCAGGGCCCGCAGTAAATCTTCTGCAAGCCTTCGGCTGGGCGATTGCCCTCTATGGCCTTGTAGCACTCGGAGTCAATGAGCCGTTTTGGGTCGCTATGTGTAAAGCCGGTATCTTGGTCAATGTCGTTATGTTTGTATTCAATCTCTTCCCCCTACCACCCATGGACGGCGGACGCATTCTGGTTGGGCTTTTGCCCTGGCGGCAGGCCATGCTCGTTTCCCGAATCGAGCCTTATGGGTTTTTCATTGTGCTTGGGCTCTTAGTCGCCGGCATTATCAACAATCTCTGGATGCGGCCTCTCATGGAACTCACTTACCGACTCATCGACATCGTATTAATTCCGCTTCGGATGCTGCTGAATTAATACCGGTCTGCTGCCTGGCAGCTGCCCTTGGTCATCACCGCCTGCCCCAGGGTCAGGGCCGTTACGAGGTTGGGCGATATATAAATCCCATCGGGATCAAGAAGTGGGTCGAGATTCTTACATCGCAGATGTGTAGGCTGCGTGAGGAGTGTCACCAGATTACATGCCGTTAGCTGTGCAAGTCTACGACGATCATTGAATACACGACGCAGGCAGACGAGTGTTCCGTCTTCGAAGTAGCCTGTGCGTTGAACATCATCGTGAAATAGGCTTCGCGCCTGGGCATCACAGACCTCTTGCTCCGGAGGAGCAAGCTGATCTAAGCGCAATATCGTGACTCTGAAATCGTCTTCGGGCTCGACCTCAAAGGCTCCGGATTTCCAATTACGCTCTCCCTCAGGCTTCACAACACCGCCAGTCACCTCCGCCTTACACCGTGACTCTAGAGGCAATCGCTTTAGGAACTCCTGCTTTTTGACATCGCGCTTATCGGCCTGCTGCCGAGCGCCGTCGGCCAACACGGGCTGTCCGAGAATGCCCAATACGATTGCCGCCGAGGCGAGCGCAATGAGGCGGCTGGCTTGGCCCATTAGGCGGCCGAACGAATAATCCACATGCCCTCTAGACTGCCTAGAAACCCGACACAAATCAAGGGGGATTACACCCATTAGCCGCTCAATGTGCTGCGCTGGGGCAGCTAGGAAGTGAACTGGGTCTCCACCAGACCGCACAGTAAATGGCCCAAGATCAGGTGGCCTTCTTGAATTTGTGGCGTATGAGAAGAAGGCACGTTCAAGACAACATCGGCGAGCGCCCCGATCTCTCGTGGCTCCCGGCCAGTAAACGCAATCGTTGCGACCCCCAGGGCTGCCGCAGCCCGCATGGCAGCCAGGATATTTTTACTTCGCCCCGAGGTGGATAACACAATCAAGACATCGCCACTACGACCAAGGGCCTCCACCTGGCGGGAGAAGACCTGGTCGTAACCGTAATCGTTTCCAATCGCCGTTAACGCCGATGTATCCGTACTTAACGCTACTGAGGCAAGAGGCTTTCGCTCTATGAGAAAACGACCCACCATCTCTGCAGAAAAGTGCTGCGCCTCGGCAGCGCTTCCGCCGTTACCCGCAAACATGAGTTTTCCACCAGATTTCAAGGCGTTCACACAGCAGTCGACCGCCTTGACTAAGGCCGCCTGAAGGGCTTGATCGGCCAGGCATTGCTCGACCATCTGCCGAGATGCCTCAAGGGAATTTTGAATATCTTTTTGCATCATGCCGCCTCTTCACGCACCGCTTTCTTGCGTTCGTGCTCTTTCAGGAAACGCTTACGTAAACGAATACTCTTCGGTGTGATCTCCACGAGCTCATCATCGGCAATAAACTCAACCGCCTTCTCTAGCGTGAGCTCAATTGGTGTTGTTAAATCAATATGCTCATCCTTACCCGAGGCCCGCACGTTGGTGAGCTTTTTCTCTTTTACCGGATTCACCACAAGGTCGTTTTCTCGACTGTGAATTCCAATAATCATGCCCTCATAGAGCACATCACCGGGTTTTACAAACATACGTCCGCGCTCTTGTAACTTCCATAGCGCATAGGCCACCGCACTGCCATCGTCTTGGGAGATCAAGACCCCATTACGGCGATCGGCCATCTCGCCCTTGTAAGGCCCATAGTCATCAAAAATATGGCTCATCAGCCCGGTGCCGCGTGTCATGGTGAGAAACTCGCCTTGAAAACCAATCAGTCCACGCGCAGGAATTCGATACTCCAAACGCACCCGGCCCTTCGCATCCGACACCATGTCGAGAAGCTCTCCTTTTCGCAGGCCAAGGTTTTCCATGACGGGCCCTTGATGATCCTGCTCAACATCGACGGTCAACATCTCATAGGGCTCGAGCCGCTCACCATCTTGACTCGTTTTAAACACAACTCGCGGCCGCGATACGGCTAACTCATAACCTTCACGCCGCATATTTTCTAAGAGAATAGTGAGGTGTAACTCGCCACGCCCAGAGACCACAAAGGTATCGGAATCCGCACCGAAGTCGACTCGCAAGGCAACGTTGGCCTTTAACTCCCGCTCAAGACGCTCACGAACCTGACGGCTCGTGACGTACTTACCCTCCCGGCCAGCAAGTGGTGAGGCATTGACCATAAAATTCATAGTGAGTGTGGGCTCGTCGACCTGCAGCATCGTTAGCGGCTCAATATGATCGCTCTGGCAGACCGTTGTGCCAATGTTGAGATCGTCAATCCCGTTAATCAGCACAATGTCGCCCGCTAAGGCCTCCTGGACAACCTCCCGCTCTAGGCCCTTAAACATCAGGATTTGGTTGATCTTCGCCTTCTTCGGCGCCCCCTCTGGGCCGTCTTGGATGATGACCTCTTGGAGTGGTTTTACACGGCCACGCGTGATTCGACCGATTCCGATCTTTCCGACATAGCTGGAATAGTCAAGCGAGCAGATCTGCAGCTGAAGCGGCCCGTCCGGATCGTCTTCCCGCTGCGGTACATACTTCAGAATTGCATCAAATAACGGCCGCATATTATCGCTGGTCTTGGTGTGGTCCATTGTTGCAAAGCCATTTAGAGCCGATGCATACACGACGGGGAAATCTAACTGCTCTTCGGTTGCACCGAGCTTGTCGAATAGATCAAATGTGGCACTCACCACCCAGTCAGGACGGGCACCTGGCCTGTCGATCTTATTAACCACCACGATTGGCTTGAGGCCAAGGGCAAGCGCCTTGCGAGTCACAAAACGAGTCTGCGGCATCGGGCCTTCGACCGCGTCGACCAAGAGTAACACCCCATCGACCATCGACAAGACACGCTCGACCTCTCCGCCGAAATCCGCGTGTCCAGGCGTATCGACGATATTGATGTGCGTGCCCTCGTAATCCACAGCACAGTTCTTTGCAAGAATCGTAATTCCGCGCTCTTTTTCGAGATCATTAGAATCCATCACCCGCTCGGAGAGCTGCTGATGTTTCGCAAAGGTACCTGCCTGCTGCAGGAGTTTGTCGACCATTGTGGTCTTGCCGTGGTCAACGTGAGCAATGATTGCAATATTGCGCAATGCGCGCATAAAAAACTCCTATGAGGATAAAACGCGAACCCGTTCTGGGTTCAGCATGTGATGCGACTCCACTCGTCCGGTTCCAAGGAACTCTCCGGTCTGCGCGTTGACGCGATAAACATCCGGCGTGAGCTCTTGCGAGACCATGACCGACTGCCCGTGTTGGAAACGTTTAACCTGTGAGGGGCCGAGAACAATCTGCGGCCAGTCACGAATTAGCCAATCCACTGGTTTTAAAAAGGATAAGCGCTCCTCGTCGTTCGCCTGCTCAAGCGAATCAAGCGAAACAATTCCGTCATCCTCGATCTGACCGACGCCAACGCGTCGCAGACCATGTAAGTGGGCTGGTAGCCCCATCGCTGCGCCAATATCCTCGGCCAATGTTCGAATATAAGTGCCTTTGCTACAGACCACACGAACGATCAGGTTGGGCAGTGCCCACCCCAGTAACGCAATGGCATGAATCGTAATCTTGCGCGCGGGCCGGTCAACCTCTTCGCCTGCGCGGGCATAGTCATAGAGCGCTCTGCCGTCCTTCTTTAGCGCTGAAAACATTGGCGGTATCTGGGTCTGCGGACCCTGAAATGCTCTCAACACCGCATGCAGTTTTTCCTCTGATAGGTCCGAAGGCACCGGCATACGCAAGATCGTCTCGCCTTCGCGATCTCCCGTGGAGGTTTTCTCCCCGAGAGCGATTTCCGCAATATAGGTCTTATCTGCGTCAAGGCCCTCCGCAGCATACTTGGTTGACTCACCAAACATTAGGGGCAAGAGTCCACTGGCCATTGGATCTAGCGTTCCACCATGGCCCGCCTTAGCGGCCTTCAGAAGGTGCTTGACATGTCCGAGTACCCGACTCGACGACGGACCCACCGGCTTATCAAGAAGCAAGACACCATCGATCGGGCGTCGCGTTCGCTTTGTGGTGGAGATAATCTGTGTCATTGCTTGCCCGCTAAGGCACGATCAATTAATTCGCTCATCGCAATCGCACGGGCCACTGTATCGTCCCGCACAAAGTGGAGATCGGGCGTCTGATGAATCTTCAGCATTCGACCGAGCTTGGCGCGAAGAAACCCTCTGCATGCGGCAAGGCCTTCGGCCGTCTTACGAATCTGATCGGGATCATCCGGCAGCACACTGTAATAGACCTTCGCATGGGCGTAGTCGGCCGTTACTTCCACATCGGTAATCGTGATAAGCCCGATGCGGGGATCCTTCACCTCAAGACGAAGGAGCTCTGAGAGATCACGCTGAATCTGATCGGCTACCCGAAGTCCGCGCTCTGATGGCTTAGGAGAGTGTCCGCGCAATTTCTTGAATCTCGAAGACTTCGAGCTGATCACCCTCTTGAATGTCATCGTAGTTTTTCAGTGTTAACCCACACTCGAAACCCTCTTTGACTTCCTTGGCATCGTCTTTAAATCGCTTCAGAGAATCGAGCTCACCGGTCCAGAGCACGACGTTATCGCGAAGTAACCGTATCTGGGCGGAGCGCTTGATCGTTCCTTCAAGGACCATACAGCCCGCAATATTGCCAAGCCTCGAGACCTTAAAGACTTGGCGAATCTCAACTAGCCCGATTGTGTTCTCACGGCGCTCAGGGGCTAACATCCCCTGCATCGCGCTCTTCACCTCATCAACTGCATCGTAAATAATTGTGTAGTAGCGAAGATCAACGCCGTTACCTTCCGCTAAGCGCTTAGCCTGTTGATCTGCCCGGACATTAAACCCGATTACAACAGCCTTTGATGCGATCGCCAGGTTGATATCGGATTCGGTGATTGCGCCTACCGCCGCATGAACAATATTGACCTTCACCTCATCGTTAGAGAGCTTCTGCATCGCTGCAGCGAGTGCCTCCTGCGAACCCTGGACATCGCTCTTGATAATAAGGGAGAGGGTCTGAACGCCATCTCCCATATTCTCGAAGATGTTTTCAAGTTTCGCAGCCTGCTGCTTGGCGAGACGCACGTCTCGAAACTTGCCCTGCCGAAACAAGGCAATCTCTCGGGCTTTACGCTCATCGCCCAATACCATCATCTCGTCGCCCGCCTGAGGTACCTCCGTCATTCCGAGAATCTCAACAGGGATCGATGGCCCTGCCGTCTCTACCGAGCGACCGTTTTCATCAATCATTGCGCGGACTCGTCCGAAGGCAGATCCTGCAAGAATAATGTCGCCCTTTCTCAGGGTGCCCGACTGCACAAGCACTGTGGCCACGGGGCCACGGCCCTTGTCAATGCGCGCCTCAACGACGAGGCCTTTGGCAAGCGCCTCCACCGGCGCTTTTAGCTCCAAGACTTCTGCCTGCAACAAAACGTTTTCAAGAAGGTCATCAATACCCTGACCCGTCTTAGCCGACACTGAAATAAATGGCGACTCACCACCGTACTCTTCGGGAACCACCTCCTCGGCGACTAATTCCGTCTTAACCCGCTCTGGATTGGCTTCAGGCTTATCAATCTTATTAATGGCTACAACAATCGGAACGCCGGCGGCCTTCGCATGGGCAACGGCCTCCTTGGTCTGCGGCATAACACCATCATCGGCCGCCACGACCAATACGACGATATCGGTTGCGTTCGCACCCCGCGCCCGCATCGCAGTAAAGGCCTCATGACCCGGAGTGTCCAGAAATGTAATCACGCCACGCGGGGTCTCCACATGATAGGCACCAATATGCTGGGTAATCCCCCCGGCCTCGCCTGCTGCGACCTTGGCTCGCCGAATGTAATCGAGTAGCGATGTCTTGCCATGATCCACGTGTCCCATGATCGTCACTACAGGAGGCCGAGTAACGGCAACCGCCTGTGCAACCTTCTCGGCTTCAGTTTCCTCAAGCAGTGCTTCGGGATCATCGAGCTTCGCTGCGAAGGGTTTGTGTCCCATTTCAGACACGACAATCATTGCAGTCTCCTGGTCTAAGACCTGGTTGATCGTGACCATCTGACCCATCTGCATGAACGTCTTCACGACCTCAGTACCTTTCACAGACATCTTATGGGCAAGGTCTGCCACCGAGATGGTCTCTGGGATATACACATCCCGGATCTGAGGCTCAGTGGGCTGAACGAAATTCGTAGACTCCTGCGAGGATTGCTTCGGCCGAGACCGTGGACCGCTCCGCCATCCCGCAGTACCTCCGCTGGAATCACCTCTCGTTTTGAGTGCCCGTTTCTTGGCTGCATCCTCTTGCCAGGTGGATGACAGCTTCGATGCCTTGAGCTGCTTCTCCGTTTTTTTCTCTTTTGGCTTTTCCTCATCGCCCGGTTTTGCTGCAGGCTTGTGTAAGGTTGTCGATGCTGGCTCTGCGGCTTTATCAGGCTCAGGTGCCTTGGCGCTTGCTGCTAACTTTCCGCTACGCGCGGCAGTCATTAGCTTGTTAATTGCTGCAACTTCGTCTTCCACTGTTCGTCGCGCTTGAACCGATTTCGCTGCAGCTTCAGCGGCGATGCGGGCGCGCTCCTTCGCCTGAGTGGCCTTCTCGTGGTCGCCAGCAGCCGCAGAGATACCCTCCGCCTCGGCGGCAAGGGCTGCCTCACGCGCCTGCTCCACAGCCTGAGACTCGCGTTGGCGCTCGCGATTTAACTTCTCCTGTTTCTCTTTTAGCTCAGCCTCTTGCCGAGCAAGTAACTCTGACTGTCGCCGACTCTCGGCCTCACGCTGCGCAAACTCTTGCTCGGATACAATGGGGGCCGGAGACTCCGTTGGCGCGGCCTCCTGTGCCTCGCCGCCCTCGGCTGCATCGCGCTTAACAAACACCCGTTTCTTACGGACTTCCACCTGAATCGTCCGAGATTTACCAGAGCCATCGGCCTGCTTGATCTCACTGGTCTGACGCTTGGTGATCGTAATCTTCTTACGGGGCGCCTCGTCACCACCATGCGCTTTTCGAAGGGCAGTCAGCAGTTGCTCCTTATCGGACTCGGACAGCCGATCGTCCGCCGATTTCTTCGCAACGCCAGCAGTGCGCAACTGCTCGAGAAGGGTCTCGACCGGAAGCTTTAATTCAGCAGCAAACTTTTCTACATTATCAGCGGCCATCCGTGGACCCTCCAGCCTCAGCTTCTTCCGAAGCAAACCAATGGGCACGCGCCTTCATGATGAGTTCGCGCGCACGCTCTTCATCCATCGCCGCGATCTCAACGAGTTCATCCACCCCAAGGTCGGCGAGATCATCACGTGTAAAAATCTTTGCATCTGCAAGCTTAACTGCTAGATCACGGTCCATCCCCTCGAGATCGAGAAGATCCTGGGCGGTTGTCTCCAGTTTTTCTTCTTGGGCAATCGCCGCAGTAAGTAATGAATTGCGTGCACGATTTCTTAGTTCATTGACGGTGTCTTCGTCGAACGCCTCAATCTCCATCATCTCGCTTACTGGCACATAGGCCACTTCCTCGAGTGTTGAGAAACCCTCGTCGATCAGGATATCGGCGACCTCGCCATCAACATCAAGCTTCTGCATGAAGATCTCTCGCAGCGAGTGCCGCTCAGTCTCTGACTTCTCCGCAGACTCATCGGCGGTCATGATGTTGATCTGCCAGCCCGTTAGCTCGGAGGCGAGTCGTACGTTCTGACCGCCCCGGCCAATTGCAACGGCAAGCTCCGCCTCATCCACCACAACATCCATGGCGTGACGTTCTTCGTCTACCACGATTGATGAGACATTTGCAGGCGCCAAAGCGCCGATCACAAATTCGGCGGGATCCTCTGACCACAGCACAATATCGACGCGCTCACCGGCAAGCTCGTGGGTGACCGCTTGAACGCGGGATCCGCGAACGCCCACACAGGTTCCGATGGGGTCGATTCGACGATCTGAGGTGAATACAGCAATCTTGGCGCGAACACCCGGGTCGCGAGCAGCCGACTTGATAATCAACAGACCCTGCTCTATCTCAGGGACTTCCATTTCAAAGAGCTTCATGATGAACTCAGGGGCCGTGCGCGAGAGCATGATCTGCGGGCCACGCTGGGTACGCTCAACGCGCTGCATGTAAGCGCGCACCCGGTCCCCTGGGCGCAGGTTCTCCTTTGGGATCATCTGATCTCGGGGCAGCCGGGCCTCAATTTTCCCAGACTCCACAAGGACATCCCCGCGCTCAAGCCGTTTTACGGTGCCATTAATAATGACCTCACCGCGCTCGAGAAAATCTTTCAGAATCTGCTCACGCTCAGCCTCCCGAATTCGCTGCAAGATCACCTGCTTGGCCGCCTGCGCGCCGATCCGTCCAAACTCGATTGGCTCGAGCTCTTCCTCAATAAAATCCCCTACCTCGATATCCGGGATCTGTTTCTGGGCCTCGGTAAGAATGATTTGTAAGTCGTGATCCTCGAGCTCGCCATCCGGAACGACCTGCCAACGGCGAAAACTCTCGTAATCACCTGTTTCGCGGTCAATTGAAACGCGAACGTCGACCTCGTCGGTGAAACGTTTTTTCGTCGCAGACGCCAGAGCACTCTCAAGTGAAAGAAATACGATATCTCGCTCGACGTTTTTCTCTCGGGCCAAGGCATCAGCAAGCATTAACAGTTCACGACTCATTTTTAGATCTCCCAAACGGAATCTCAGGCACCAAACGCGCCCGCTCAACATCTTCAGACTGAAAACCGAGTTGCATCATCTCGCCGGACTTGCCTTCGTACTCTAGAGACAAGTCTCCCTGCGCGTTGACCTGCAACACACCCTCAAAATTCCTTCGACCCTCTAAGGGCTGTCGAAGTCTTAACTTCACCACTGACCCCGAAAACCGCACGTAGTGCGCGTGCTTGGTCAATGGCCGATCCATTCCGGGCGACGACACCTCGAGTCGCTGAAAATCAAATCCTTCTACTGGCAGCAAATGGACCAACTGACGCGAGACCAATTCACAATCATCAATGGTTACAAGCCTCTCCTCGCGGGCTCCCTCTTGCCCCACGCTGCCCTGCCCCAACTGGCCATTGCCTTGGATATCGATAAACACACGCGTGAGCCCCCCCGGTGTGCGCTCTAAGTCGATCAACTCGAAGCCCAACTCCCGCGTTGCGTTGTCTACGACCTGCCAAAGATCTGCCATATCACTTGGCCCACTTACTGTGCGCCCGCCCCAACATCATGAAAATTTTTCAAAAAAAAATGGGCTTGTTGAAGCCCATTTTTTCTAGTCGCATCAGCCGGTCTTCTCAGCCAAAAGGGCTGAATCCAAACCTACTAGAGCGCTCTATGTTGTTGATTTTACAGGAAAGATCTGACAACAGCAATCGATTCGGGCTTCCCACTAAGCCGGGGGTGGTTTGCGCCCTTTAAACCCGGGTCGCCCACCGGGCCTTGGCCCGCCTGAACCCGCGCCCCTGGGGCCTTTGAAGCTAGACCTTCCACCGGGTTTTCCTGCGCCTGAGGGTCGCTGCGGCGCCGACAGGGCCCCAGTTGCCGGCTTAGCAGAACCCCAAGAGGTCTGCAGCGGGTTTGGCTTTTTGGGTCCGTTTGGCCGGCGCTTATGCGCTCCACCAAGGTGGGATAGGTGCGCATCGGGGCCCGATGGCTGCCACTCATCGTCGGGATGCGGCTGAGTCAGGTCGTCGTCATCAACCAGCGGACGATCCTGTGATTGCTGCCGAACCACGCTACTGGGCGAACTCCACTCCTGTGATGACCGCGGTCCCGCCCGGCCCCCTCGGGGCTTTTTAAATCCTGGGCCTCCACCTGTGCTCAAACCTGCCAGGTGACTCACGGCCATCGTGTTGCCTGAAACAGGCTGCCGATTCTGTCCTTTCGCACCGCCGCGACGCTTATTTCCCGGTCGAGAATCGCCACCCGATTGACGAAGCCCCACCGACTGACAGAGCGCGAGGATATCGGCTTCACTGAGATCAACCGATCGCCCACGCTTAAGATTTGACGGAAGAGCGGTCACGCCATAACGAATACGAATGAGTCGACTCACCGTTACGCCAACGGATTCGAATAACCGGCGTACCTCACGGTTACGGCCCTCGGTAATCACAACGCGAACCCAGTAGTTGGCACCCTCGCCACCCGCATCCTCAATGCGCTCAAACTTCGCAACACCATCCTCAAGAGGTATGCCGTCAAGAAGCTGCTGGCGAGACTCTGGTGTTAACTCACCTAACAAACGAACCGCATACTCGCGCTCAACCTGCGACCGCGGATGCATTAATCGATTCGCCAGATCACCCGATGTCGTGAAGAGCAACAATCCCTCGGTGTTCATATCGAGTCGGCCTACGGCAATCCATCGGCCTACCTTTGCGGGAGGAAGCTTTTTAAACACGGTCACGCGGTGCTGGGGATCATCGCGCGTCACAATTTCTCCTGCCGGCTTGTGGTACGCCAAGACTCGAACGGGGGGAGGCGCAACGCGAATGCGTATTGGCTTTCCATTGACCTTCACCTGATCGGTGTGCAGAATTCTCTGGCCGATGTGGGCGGGGGTTCCGTTGACCGATACACGGCCCGCAATAATCAACTCCTCCATTTCCCGCCGAGAGCCCACCCCCGCATCCGCGAGCACTTTATGGAGTTTTGGTGGGTCGTAATCTAGACCTGAACGAGACGGGCCACCCACGCGTGGTGTAAGACCTTGCTGGGCAAAAAACGGTATGGGTTCGGCTTCCTCAGCCGCTAGGTCATCCGCTGTGTCATCCAGTGCGTCGTCCATTGTGTCGGCCTCGCTCACGGCAAGACTATCGTCGACAAGATCGTCCTCGGGCGAGATGCCCGACCCATCAACGGGCGGGTCTATTATGGGATCGAGTTGTTCACTCACGATGGCGCCTGGGCGTTGTCATGGTCGTTTGGAGTGTTGTTATTCGCATCAGTGACTGTTGATTCGCTCTGGTCAGCAGACTCGGTAATTTGTGAGTCCGTCATTCCTGGCAACAACGCTGCTGCGGTGTCGCTCCAGTTCGCATCAAGCAAAGGCAGCTCCTCGAGCGAGCGCAAACCGAGATCATCCAGGAAGTGGCGGGTTGTTGCGTAGAGCGCTGGTCGACCTGGCGCATCCCGGTGCCCAATGGCCTCGATCCAGCTGCGGTCTTCAAGCGACTTAATCACCTGCGTTGCCACTGCGACACCGCGAATGTCTTCGATGTCGCCTCGGGTAACGGGTTGACGATAGGCAATGATGGCGAGGGTTTCCATAGTGGCCCGCGAATACCGCGGCGGTTTCTCATTCTTTAGCTTGTCGAGATACTCCCGCATCTCAGGCCGCGTTTGAAACCGCCAGCCCGATGCGAGAGGCACGAGTTCAACGCCGCGTCCAACCCACTCGCGCTGTAAATCCTCGAGCAGCAGGCGAACCGTGTCGGCATCGATTTCATCATCAAACAACCGCCGTAGCTCCGACACCGGCATTGGCTCGGTGTGTGCAAGCAGGGCAGCCTCGAGGACTTGTTTGGCTAGGGCCGTATTCATCATTTATCAGTGTGTTGGCGGAGAGAGGGGGATTCGAACCCCCGGTGGGCTATTAACCCACACACGCTTTCCAGGCGTGCGACTTAAACCACTCATCCATCTCTCCGCGAGAGGACGTCAAAGCCGCGGCCTGGAATCTGTTAGGCGAGGCGGGTCAAGCGGGGCAAGTGTAACAGACTCCCCCGCAGCCCTAACTAGGTCGCCTGCTTTAATTGTTCAAGAATTGCTGGATTTTCAAGCGTCGAGGTGTCCTGCGTGATTTCCTCTCCTTTGGCCAGCGTTCGAAGCAAACGACGCATAATCTTCCCCGACCTTGTTTTTGGCAGGTTATCGCCAAAACGAATTTCCTTGGGCTTCGCAATCGGACCAATCTCCTTGCCCACCCAGTTACGAAGCTCAGTTGCCATCTTCTTGGCATCATCGCCCGATGGTCGCGTTCCTTTGAGTACCACGAAGGCAACAATCGCCTCCCCTGTTGTCTCGTCGGGCCGCCCCACGACTGCGGCCTCCGCAACAAGAGGATTTGCGACAAGCGCCGATTCAATCTCCATCGTTCCCATTCGGTGACCCGAGACGTTCAACACATCGTCGATTCGTCCCATGATGGTGAAGTACCCCGTTTCCTTATCGCGGATAGCGCCATCGCCTGCGAGATATAACCTTCCGCCCAGCTCCTCAGGGTAGTAGCTCTTTACAAATCGGTCAGGGTCACCCCATATCGTGCGAATCATCGATGGCCACGGCTTTTTCACGACAAGAATTCCACCCTGACCGTTGGGCACATCATGGCCCACCTCATCAACAATTGCACACTGAATTCCGGGAAACGATAAGGTACAGGAGCCCGGCACAAGTGGCGTGGCACCCGGCATCGGCGTGATCATATGACCGCCAGTTTCAGTCTGCCAAAATGTGTCAACGATCGGGCATCGGGCGCCACCGATATTGTTGTAGTACCACATCCAGGCCTCGGGATTAATCGGCTCACCCACCGAACCCAGAAGACGCAAACTCGAGAGGTTATAGTGCTTTGGCGCTGCAGTAGGTGTTGCCTCTGCTGCCTTAATCAATGAACGAATTGCTGTTGGTGCAGTGTAGAAAATAGAGACCTTATGATCCTGAATCATCTTCCAGAAACGGCCCGCATCAGGATAGGTTGGTACGCCCTCAAATACGATTTCTGTTCCACCACAGGCGAGCGGCCCATAGGTGATGTAGGTGTGGCCCGTTACCCAGCCAATATCAGCGGTGCACCAGAAAATATCCTGGGGTTGCAGATCAAAGGAATACTTCATGGTTAAGATTGCATGAAGCAGGTAGCCCCCCGTAGAGTGCTGCACCCCCTTGGGTTTTCCGGTTGATCCCGAGGTGTACAGAATGAATAAGGGATGCTCTGCACCCACCCACTCAGGCTCACAGACCTCTGGTTGGTTCTTGGTCGCCTCATCCATATAGATGTCACGACCGGCGGTCATCGAGACCTTGCCTCCGGTGCGGCGATAGACAATCACATGGCGGACAGCCTCACAACCACCAAGCGTAAACGCCTCATCAACCGCAGGTTTTAGCGGAATTGATTTACCACCACGGCACTGCTCATCGGCAGCAATAATTAAGGTCGCACCGGCATCAACCACACGCTCTTGCAGACTCTTTGCCGAGAAGCCGCCAAACACCACCGAGTGGATTACCCCAAGTCGTGCGCATGCCTGCATTGCAACCACGCCCTCTACGGACATCGGCATATAAATTAGCGCCCGATCCCCCTTCTTGTAGCCCATCGACTTGATCGCATTGGCTAGGCGGCAGACCTGCTGATACAAGGCCTTGTAGGTCACCTTTTGTACATCACCGCCATCGGCTTCAAAGATTATCGCGATCTTGTCGCCAAGGCCCCTCTCGATCTGGCGGTCGAGGCAGTTGTACGAGGCGTTGAGCAGTCCATCTTCGAACCACTTGTAAAAAGGCGCGTTGCTCTCGTCGAGTGTCTTCGTAAACGGTTTTTTCCAGCTAATTTCCTCGCGAGCGTGCTTTGCCCAGAACTCTGCATAGCTCTTGTCGGCCTCGTTACACATCGCCTGATAAGCAGCCATGCTGCCGAGTCTTGCCTTTGCCGAGAATTCTTTTGGCGGCTGAAAAATGCGGCTTTCCTGCATTACCGATTCAATTGCCATGCTTTATGCTCCCCTTTGGTTTTTTTGACGGGTTAGAATTATCGTGTTGCGATGCGGCATTAATCTTTCCGGCTTCTTCGAGCCGCTATGAATACCCTACCACCGCTCGTTAAAAACTAGGTTTTGTGTTCCGCATAAAATCTACCGCAAATTTGGGAGTTACGCTATGACGGTCATCAGACAAGAAGATTTTATCCAAAGCATCGCCGACGCCTTTCAGTTTATTAGCTACTACCACCCGCTCGATTACATTCAGGCGCTCGGGGCGGCCTACGACCGGGAACAAAGCCCAGCAGCCAAAGACGCGATAGCACAGATCCTCACGAATAGCCGAATGAGCGCAGAAGGTCGACGTCCAATCTGCCAAGATACGGGAATTGCGACAGTTTTTCTAAAGGTTGGAATGCATGTCCAATGGAAATCTTCGATGTCCGTCACGGATATGGTCAACGAGGGGGTTCGCCAAGCCTATACCTTTAAAGATAACGTGCTGCGCGCATCGATCCAGTCAGACCCGGCAGGCCGTCGACTCAATACAAAAGACAATACGCCTGCTGTTATCCACTACGAAATCGTTGAGGGCGATCAGGTTGAAGTGATCTGTGCCGCAAAGGGTGGTGGCTCGGAGGCCAAGGCAAAGCTTGCGATGATCAACCCAAACGACTCTATTGTGGATTGGGTTTTAAAAACAGTTCCGACTATGGGGGCAGGATGGTGCCCGCCGGGAATCCTTGGAATCGGCATTGGCGGCACCCCAGAAAAGGCTGTCCTCATGGCTAAGGAATCGCTCATGCAGCCCGTTGATATGCCGTTGATTCTTGCGCGTGGCCCACAAAATAGTCTCGAGGAACGGCGTATTGAGCTCTACACGAAGGTCAACGCATTAGGAATCGGTGCGCAAGGTCTTGGTGGCTTAACAACGGTGGTCGATGTAAAAATTCTCGAGTACCCAACCCATGCAGCCAACCTGCCGGTTGCGATGATCCCAAACTGTGCGGCCACCCGACATGTCCACTTTCACCTCGATGGAAGCGGGCCTGTTCACCTTGAGCCCCCCTCGCTCGCCGACTGGCCGAAAGTATCGTGGGCGCCTGACACCGAGAAGTCAAAACGTATAGACCTCAATACGCTCACACCCGAGGAAGTGGCCAGCTGGGCGCCAGGCCAGACCTTACTGCTCAACGGCAAACTGCTCACGGGCCGGGATGCGGCCCACAAGCGGATTAGCGATATGCTGGCCCGAGGGGAAAAACTTCCGGTCGACTTTACAAATCGCATGATCTATTACGTTGGCCCTGTCGATCCCGTTCGCGATGAGGCAACAGGTCCCGCAGGTCCCACGACCTCGACACGGATGGATAAATTCACCGAGACCATGCTCGGGCAGACGGGCCTGATTGCGATGATCGGAAAAGCAGAGCGGGGGCCTGAGACGATTGCCTCAATTAAAAAACATCGATCTGCCTATCTCATTGCGGTCGGGGGCGCCGCCTATCTTGTGAGTAAGGCGATCCGCAGCGCCAAGGTCCTAGGCTTTGCAGACCTAGGGATGGAAGCCATCTACGAATTCGACGTAAAAGATATGCCGGTTACTGTTGCAGTGGATTCCAAGGGTACCGCAATCCATGAGACTGGGCCGCGGGAATGGAAAATCAAAATTGAAAAAATGGTGGCCTAAGAGACTGCTAGAGCGCCGCGATACCGGCCTTTGCAATCTGGGCATCCTCGTGTGATTTAACAGCCGACACACCAATGGCGCCAATACAGTGACCGTCGACCATGATCGGCACGCCACCTTCGAGCATTCCCTGAAGCTCAGGCGCTGAAAGAAACGAGATGCGGCCCTGATTGATGACGTCTTCGTAGAGTTTGGATTCCCGTCTGCCTAAGGCGGCTGTTCTCGCTTTCTGTGGCGCAATGTGGGCGGAAATTGGCGCGGCTCCATCTAATCGCTTCATCCACAACAGATGACCCCCATCATCGCAAATTGCAATTGAGACAGCCCAGTTGTTTTTTTTCGCCTCAGCAATCGCTGCATCGGCAACGCGCTGGACATCGGCCTCGGTAAGGGCGGAACGTTGGATCATAAAAACCCTTTCTCTTGAATAAAATTGAGCTGACAAACTACACTCGTGAAATGATACTCGACCGCCGCTTCGCAATCGCCCTGATTTTCTCAATCAGTCTTCTCTCGGGTTGCGGCACACTCTCGCCGCCAGAACAGGCGGCCGGTCCCACGAGAAGCGGACCTTGGAGATTCGATGTGCCCGTTGGCGGATTAATACAGCCACCCAAGGGGATGAACGCACAACAAGCAATTTCTGAAATCACCTCGCGCTCGGTGTTGTTACTGGGAACCCCCTATCGGCCGGGCGGCATGACACCCGCAGAGGGGCTTGATTGCTCAGGACTCATTGCCCATGTCATCCAAGACGCATTTCGGCTGCGATTTCCGCGAACAACTGAGGAACAGTCACTGATTGGGCGGGCGATTGCCAAAGAGGCAATTGAGCCTGGCGATTTAGTCTTCTTTAATACAACAGGGCGCTCGAATTCCCATGTGGGTGTTTATCTGGGCGATAACCGGTTCGTGCATGCCCCAACCTCGCGTGGCGTTGTGCGCATTGAGTCTCTTGAGCAGGCCTACTGGTCCAAACGGTTTGATCAAGCGCGCCGAGTGATTGCAAAGAATTAGGGCAATAAGAGCCTTTTGCGTAAATCACTCACCATCGCCTGAGCCGCTTTTTCTCCTTCCAAGATCGCAATATTGCGAGCGGAAAAATCAGACCCTTTAATCTGATCAATGGCCGGGCGAATCACATAGTCTGCTTTGGTCAGTTCGTACTCCGTTATCCGGCTTCCCATAATCGTGAAGGTCTGTAAGAGAACATCGATCGTGCTGGTGATCTCTTGTGTCTTGGGCTTCGCCGAGATATCAACTGCGACAACAATATCAGCGCCAAGCGCCCGCGCAACTGCAGCGGGGACAGGGTGCGTCAGTCCCCCATCAACATAATCTCGATCCTGAATCCTCACGGGGCTAAATATTCCTGGAACGGCGCTCGACGCACGAACGGCAGTGCCCGTATCCCCGCGCTGAAACACTATTGGCTCGCCGCTTCGCAGATCCGTGGCAACAATTGCGAGGCGACGTGGCAAGGCCTCAATCGTTCTATTTTTTAACTGCTGATTAACGTAGGCTGCGAGCGCCTCGCCTCTTAGCAGACCACGACTACTTAGCGTCCAGTCTGAAAATGTCGCCTCATCGAGTGCAAGGCCCAGGCGCTGAAGCTCAAATGCGCTCAACCCCGATGCGTACAAGGCACCCACTAGGCTACCTGCGCTCGTTCCCACAATCCAGTCTGGAATAATTCCATTAGCCTCAAATACCTTGAGCACTCCAATATGCGCAAAGCCCCTGGCTGCGCCCCCGCCTAAGGCCAATCCCAGCGTGGGCCGCCTGCCCGGCGCCACTGGCGGCGTTGATTGACACGCGCTCAGTGCCCCGGCAAGCGGCAAGGCCGTGATCGAAAATCGCCACGCCGATGCCGCACCCAGACCACCCAAGAATCGACGCCGAGTCAATGCCATGATGGTCGGCTCAGGAACTCATCAACCACCGCTATCTGATCGGCGTGCATCAGGGTTGGCGCATGACCCACCCCGGCAAACTCGGCTACCTCAGGCCTTGGGCCCCGCGTGCGCATCTCATCAAGCACCTGCGATGTGAACAGATCACTGAGCGCGCCTCGCAGTAAAAGCGTGGGGCAGCGGATAGCGTCATAGATGGGCCATAGATCAACGTCTGCAGTCGGGTGCTTGGCCGAGCCATCGGCTGAATCATTCGTTGCCTCATTGTTCTCATCAGATCCGTAGGCCAGACGAAACGGCTCAGCGATTGCAGGATCATAGTGAACACGAACCTTGCCAGTGCCGGGAACCTCGACCAAGACTGTGTCAATCAACTGCCGCCACTGAGCCTCTGAATGCGGCCCGAAACCAGAAAAAATTGCTCGTAGTTCGAGGTCTGCCTCCCGACGACTCTCAAACTCGGGCTTGCGTCCGACATAACGTGCGATGCGCGCAAGCGCCTGCGCAGGAAGTACAGCGCCCACGTCATTCAGTACGAGCCTCGATATTGGGGCATCCTGCAGCGCCGCCAGACTCATCCCGATAAGCCCACCCATGGAGGTGCCCACCCAGCGAACCCGCTCGACCTTGAGTTGGACAATCAGGGCCGCCATATCGGCCGCGTACTGAGCAACGCCATAGAAGGCCGGATTTTTTAGCCAGTCGGAGCGTCCGCGGCCCGCAACGTCGGGACAGACCACCCGATAGCGATCTCGAAGCGCCCGAGCGAGCTCCGAAAAATCGTCACTCACACGGGTTAGCCCGTGAACACACACCACAACCTCTGGGTTCTCGGGTTCGCCCCACTCTTGATAGGCCATACGGTGTTCACCGGCTGGGCCACTACAGTGCACGAAGGCCTGGCGGGCTTCGTTAGGGAGAAGGGTTGAACCCATTATCATTGCTTGAAATTACAGACATAAACTGATCCTATCACCCACGGAGGGCCCGCCATGACCGACCACAAAACCCTGAAAAATAAAGCGGCGTTAATTACTGGCTCAACGAGTGGCATCGGCTTAGGAATCGCCCACGCACTCGCTGCACAGGGTGCCGATATTATGCTCAATGGCTTTGGTGAGCCCACAGTCATCCAAGAGTTAATCAAAACCCTCTCTGAAGAACATCATGTCCGCGTTCTCCATCATGGTGCTGACATGAGCCGGCCACAAGAAATCGAAGACTTAATCCGAATCACGGAATCAAAACTCGGACGCATTGACGTTCTCGTCAATAATGCAGGCATCCAGCATGTTGCACCTATCGAGACCTTTCCAGTAGACCGTTGGGACGCCGTAATTGCAATCAACCTCTCGTCGGCCTTCCACAGCATTCGCTGCGCCCTGCCTGGAATGAAGAAACGGGGCTTCGGGCGCATTATTAACCTCGCATCGGTCCATGGACTGGTTGCCTCAGCCCAGAAATCCGCCTACGTTGCCGCCAAGCATGGTCTCGTGGGCCTCACCAAAGTAGTTGCGCTGGAAAACGCACAGACACCGATCACCTGCAATGCAATCTGTCCGGGCTGGGTGTTGACCCCCTTAGTGCAGAAACAGGTCGACGCTCGCGCTGCCGCGAAATCTCTATCGAATACCGATGCCAAACACGATCTGCTCATTGAGAAGCAACCGTCGGGCGAATTCGTAACACCAGAACAGTTAGGTCAACTCGCCGTATTCCTATGCTCGGATGCAGCAAGCCAGGTTCGCGGCGTCGCCTGGAATATGGATGGTGGCTGGGCTGCCCAGTAAGAATGCACCTGCCCAGACCGAAAACGACCAACTATGCGGCACCCGCCTGGGTAGCGCGCTTAACGATGTCGTTTTCCCCTGACAGCGACAATCCCGACAAAACGCTGTTGGACTCACAACACCTGGGCCCACTTCGTATCCAAAAGGCGCTCTACCCCGAGGGCAATCACCCCTGCCACGCTGTGATTATTCACCCGCCAGGCGGCATTGCCGCAGGAGATCACCTCACAGTAGAAATTCATACCCAAGCTAATGCACAGGCTCTGATCACAACGCCGGGTGCTACCAAGTGGTACGGCAGTGGTGAGTCCAACCACTATGGCGCTCAAGATCAAAGCAGGTATGCCGAACAGAACATCACACTTGATGTGGGTGGCACGCTTGAGTGGTTGCCTCAGGAAACAATTGTGTTTAATCGCGCACAAGCGCGCTCAGTGATTGACATTACGATCTCAGATGAAGCAAGGATGATCGGCTGGGAGACTCTGATTTTTGGAAGGAAAGCATCGGGCGAATCTTTCTGCGATGGGGGCTTTGAACAATCAATTCGTTGTCGCAGCAATGACAGCTTAATCTGGCAAGAGCGCACCAAACTTAAGGGCTCAGATCCCCTATTTCACTCCCCAATTGGTCTGCGCGGTTATCACTCTTTTTCTACCTGCTGGGCGATACAGCCTCGGCAATCGCCTTGGCGCGAAGAGTCGATCTCAGAGCTGCGAGAGCATTGCTCATCTATCGCATGGACACAGCTTAGCCCGAGGCTCGTCATCGGCCGCGCCCTTGGAGATCCGCTCGCGCTCCGGGCAGCCTTGCATAATGCATGGCATGTGCTCCGACCGCTCGTTGCCCAGCGCCCTGCGGTATCGCCTCGCCTATGGGCTACATAGGATTTGGCCTTTCATTTAGGAATCTCACTCACCTTAAAAGAGCCTGACTATGGACCTAACCCCCCGAGAAAAAGACAAGCTACTCATTTTTACCGCGGCGCTTCTTGCCGAACGACGACGTGCGCGTGGACTCAAGCTCAACCTGCCCGAGTCAATCGCCTTCATTACCGCAGCCATCATGGAGGGAGCGCGTGACGGGCAGACGGTCGCCCAGTTAATGCACTTTGGTAAGACCCTGCTTCGGCGATCCGACGTGATGGATGGTGTGCCCGAGATGATCCCCGATATCCAGGTTGAGGCCACCTTTCCCGATGGCACAAAACTCGTAACCGTTCATCAGCCTATCCAATAGCTTCAATCCCTCGTTTACCTGTTCTCAAGGATAAAAATGACCCCACTCAAGACACTCTCGTCTAACCCCTGGGCCTTTAGCCCTCTCATTGCCCTCATTGGTCCTTATTCTGCCAAGGCGCACGAGGGTCATGGAGATACAGTTGTTCATGCGGTGATCCACCTCTCCGAAGACGGACTCTTCATAGGGCTTGCAATCGTGTTGGTCTGCGCTCTACTCGTTATTACCTTACTTGCCATGAATACCCGCAAACGACATCGAGCAGCCAAATCAGAGCATTGTCGATCAACATGCCGCCCAGGAGAACATCATGATTCCCGGTGAGATGCGCATTACTCCTGGCGAGATTGAAATCAATGTGGGCCGCGAGACCAAAACCATTCTAGTCACCAATACTGGGGATCGACCGATTCAGGTGGGGTCGCACTATCATTTTTTTGAGACAAACGAGTCGCTTAGTTTCGATCGACCAGCCAGTCGGGGCTTTCGTCTTAATATCGCCGCAGGTACCGCTGTGCGATTTGAGCCTGGCCAGGACCGTGAAGTCGAGCTTGTGGCGCTCGCTGGCGACCGAATTATCTACGGCTTTAATGCAAAAGTTATGGGAAGGCTTGACTCATGAAAATCTCTCGTCAGGCCTATGCCGAAATGTTTGGACCAACCGTAGGTGATCGGATCCGACTCGCTGATACTGAACTCTTCGCCTGCGTAGAGAAGGATTTTACAGTCTACGGAGAGGAAGTGAAGTTCGGCGGTGGCAAAGTAATCCGCGATGGTATGGGTCAGTCGCAACGAATGAGTAAAGACTGTGCCGATACTGTACTTACGAATGCCTTGATTATTGATTGGTGGGGGATCGTAAAAGCCGACATCGGCATTAAGAACGGCCGCATTAGCGGAATCGGAAAAGCGGGCAACCCTGATATTCAACCCGCGATTACCATTGTGATTGGCCCGGGTACTGAGATTATTGCCGCAGAGGGCATGATTGTCACAGCAGGCGGGATTGATAGCCATATTCACTTTATCTGCCCACAACAAATTGATGAGGCTTTAAGTAGTGGCATCACCACAATGCTTGGTGGAGGGACCGGGCCCGCAACCGGCACCTTTGCCACCACCGTAACACCAGGCCCCTGGCATCTCTCACGCATGCTGCAGGCTGCAGAATCCTATCCAATGAACCTCGGTTTTCTTGGAAAAGGCAATGCCTCCCAGGCCGGCCCTCTGCGGGAGCAGATTATTGCGGGCGCAATCGGTCTGAAGTTGCATGAAGACTGGGGCACCACACCCGCTGCAATCGACACCTGTCTTACAGTGGCTGATGAGACCGACACCCAGGTCGCAATTCATACCGACACTCTGAATGAATCAGGTTTTGTCGAGGCGACCATTGCCGCCTTTAAAGGCCGGGGTATTCACACCTATCACACCGAGGGTGCGGGCGGCGGTCACGCGCCCGACATCATTCGGGTGTGTAGTGAGCAAAATGTGTTGCCCTCATCAACAAATCCAACCCG
>DBCQ01000054.1:51161-56583 GCA_002293155.1 Burkholderiales bacterium UBA954
GAGAGTCGAATTCGAAAAGAAACGATCGCCGCCGAGGACATTCTTCACGACATCGGCGCCTTTTCAATGATTAGCTCTGATAGCCAAGCCATGGGTCGGGTAGGCGAGGTCGTGATTCGTACCTGGCAGACCGCTCACAAGATGAAGGTTCAGCGCGGTTCCCTGAGCGATGCCTCAGGCAGCGACCCCCGCGAGCACGACAACGCACGAATCAAACGCTACGTTGCCAAGTACACCATCAATCCAGCAATTACACACGGCCTTGCCCATGACATCGGCTCGATCGAAGTGGGCAAGTGGGCCGATCTCGTCATCTGGAAGCCTGCGATGTTTGGCGTAAAGCCCTTCACCATTCTGAAGGGCGGAATGATTGCAATGGCGGCAATGGGCGACCCGAATGCCTCGATTCCAACACCGCAGCCCGTTCATTTCCGGCCGCAATTTGGCGCCGCCCACTGCGCGATCGCAGCGACCTCGCTGACCTTTGTCTCACAGGCTGCAATTGCTGCCGGAATACCGGGCGAGTTAAAACTCAATCGCGTGATTAGTCCTGTGAAAAATGTACGCCAGGTTAGAAAACGTGACATGAAGCTCAATAGCGCAACGCCGAAGATCACGGTCAGCCCTGAGAACTACAAGGTCTACGCCGATGGTGTCCTGCTCGATTGCGAGCCCGCCCACGATCTCCCAATGGCCCAACGCTACTTCCTGTTTTAGCGCGCCCCGTCATGACAATCCAGTTCAGCCGCAGACTTACACCAGAGCATCGCGACCCCGGACAGACAACACCTCTACGTGTGTCGCTGTCATGGCGCGAGCGGCAACGATCCCGAATCGCCGTTATGCTGGACTCGGGGCAGGCAGTAGCGATCGTCCTGCCCCGAGGCGAGACACTCGAACATAACGACTGGGTCGTATCGGATAGCGGTGAAGCCCTCCATATCGAGGCTGCCCCTGAAGAGCTTATGGAGATCACTGCGGCCACACCATTTGGCCTGTCAAGACTTATTTATCACCTCGCCAATCGGCACGTCAGCGCGATGCTGACTCCCACAGCGTTTTATATTGAACCTGATCCGGTTCTTGCCGATCTGGTGCGCCACCTCGGAGGGCGGGTTCAACTCTCCAGACGGCCTTTCTCTCCAGAAAGAGGGGCCTACCATGGAACAAGTGGTGGGCAGATCCATTCACACAGTGCTGCAGAAAGCCACCATCATCATGGTGAGCTTGACGAAACAGATCGACGACTCGGCCGCGTCGGCGAGGAACTCTCCAAACAAGCACATGCAAAATAATTCACTTGTCACGCTCGCGGCGCTACACCTGGCGAGCCCTGCCCTACCAATAGGCGGCTTTGCTTACTCACAAGGCCTTGAGCAAGCCATTGAAGATCGTCTTGTCCACGACGCCCAGACCGCACAGATCTGGATCCACGATATTCTGATGTTCAGCCTCGCAAAACAAGAGTTAGTTCTTTGGATTGGGGCGCACGACGCCGTGTCCGCAGACGATATTCAAGCACTCGATCGTATCAATACGGAAATCCTATCGCTACGTGAGACCCGAGAGTTTCGTCTCGAATCCACGCAGATGGGTCAATCGCTTGCAAAACTCTTCCCTCAGTGGCCCGAGGCGCAGCACTTCATTCAACAGCTCAAGGCCTACCCCAAGACAATTGCCTTGACCTACACCGCTGCGTTTGCCGCAATTTGTGCGGCCTCAAAGATTCCGTTGGAGTTGGGTCTCACAAGCTATCTCTGGGGCTGGGCCGAGAACCAAGTCGTGGCGGCCGTCAAGCAGATTCCTCTTGGCCAGAGTGCGGGCCAGGCAATCCTGCACGAACTAAAGAAGTCTATCCCCGAGGCCATCGCGATCGCCTGCAACACGCCCGCAGACGAACTGGGCTCCGCTGCAATTGGGCTTGCCATCTCGTCAGCGCGCCATGAGAATCAGTACAGCCGGTTATTTCGTAGTTAATCCAATCTGAGGTCTTATTTGTGAAACCACCCTCCTCTGCTCTTCGCGTTGGTATCGGCGGACCAGTCGGCTCCGGCAAAACCACTCTGGTTGAAATGCTCTGTAAGGCAATGCGTGACCGCTATAAGCTCGCTGTAGTGACCAACGATATCTTTACGAAAGAGGATGAGCGGCTCCTAGTCGCTGCCCAGGCATTATCAGCGGATCGCATCATGGGAGTCGAGACCGGCGGCTGCCCCCATACAGCGATACGTGAAGATGCATCGATTAATCTAGAGGCTATTGATCAGATGCAGAGGAGATTTCCCGATCTCGATGTCATCTTTATTGAGTCGGGTGGGGATAATTTAGCCGCAACCTTTAGTCCAGAACTCTCTGATCTTACGATCTATGTGATTGATGTTGCCGGAGGGGAAAAAATCCCTCGCAAGGGTGGCCCCGGCATTACGCGCAGCGACTTGTTTGTGATCAACAAATCCGACCTCGCCCCCTATGTCGGTGCAGATCTAGATGTGATGCGGCATGACACGGCTCGGATGCGACCCGATCGACCCTGGGTGATGACGAACCTGAAAACCGGCCAGGGCCTTGGGGAAATTGTTGAATTCATTGAGAAAAAAGGCTGCCTTGGTCTACACTGATCCTCCATGTCAGGCAAGACTCTTAGATTCATCAAAAACGGCCAGTGTGTCCAACTGGATAACGTACCGGCAGATCGAATGCTGCTGGAAATTATCCGAGAGGATCTTCACTGTACGGGAACAAAAGAAGGCTGCGGCGAAGGCGACTGTGGCGCCTGTACCGTGGTGCTTGCAAATCTTGAGCAGGGCCAACTCAGCTTTCGGGCAGTCAATAGCTGTATCCGGTTCGCCCATTCAATTGAAGGCCAAGCACTCTTTACCGTAGAGGACCTGCAAGGGGTCGACGGACAACTCCACCCCGTGCAGCAGGCCATGGTGGATCAGCATGCGACACAGTGTGGGTTCTGTACGCCCGGATTCATCATGAGTCTGTTCGGCATGTACCAAAATACGACCCTAAACGATCAGTTAATTTCTCGCGCCCAGGCCGAGACCGCGCTTGCGGGTAATCTCTGCCGCTGCACAGGCTATCGCCCAATCCTCGATGCTGCGCAACAACTCCATCACTACCCGAAACAGTTAATCGCCACCGAACCCCTTGTTGGAGCACTAAACGCCTGTAAGGCCCAGAGAACACCCGAAGACTCTGTTTATTTGCAACCAGAGTCATTAGCTGATCTGCTAAATCAGCGTGCACGACACCCTGATGCCCAGTTAATTGCCGGCTCCACCGATGTCGGCCTCTGGATTAATAAACTCCATCGCCGTACCGAGCGCGTGATCGATGTCTCGCAGACTCATGAGCTAAGACAGATTAAAGCATCCTCCGAACAACTCTTTATCGGGGCCGCGGTTCCCTTAAGCGACGCCTTCAGAGAGATCGCGAACTACTGGCCAGCGCTTGCGCCATTTCTGAATCGATTCGCAGGCCTCCCGATCCGCCAATCCGCAACGCTCGGCGGCAACATCGCCAATGGCTCCCCCATTGGTGACACCATGCCCCTCTTGATTGCGATGAATGCGAGCCTACACCTCCAGAGTGTTCGCGGAAGCAGAGTGATGCCCATAGAAGAGTTTTTCCTGGGTTACCGAAAGACACTTCTCGGACCCGACGAGGTCATAACAGCCATCAGTATTCCACTGCCACCGGACTCGAAGGCACGTAATGCGGCGGCCGAATCCCAAGCAACCCGCGGATTTTTTCTTGATGCCTTCAAAATATCGAAACGGTTCGATGACGATATCTCGGCCGTATGTCTTGCAATCGGGATTGAACTCCATGGCGGCTCAGTGCGTCAGGTTTCAATCGGTGTTGGTGGTGTTGCAGCAACTCCCGTAAAGGCCGCTCGTACGGAGGCTGCACTCAGAGGCCAGCCCTGGACACAACCCACAATCGATGCGGCCGCAACCGCGCTTGAGGCGGAGTTCACGCCAATTTCTGATATGCGGGCATCCGCGCGCTATCGACAGTCAGTTATGAAAAACCTGTTACGTCGGTTTTGGCTGCAGACCCAAAGACAATATTCAACCCTCAACACCTCTTCAACCTCCAACACTTCAACCTCCAACATCGACTCAGACCGCCCTTCGCAGATCACGATGCCCGCACTGAGGGTTGAAAAAGGAGTCTCCCACTAATGGTCTCGGTTGCCGGTCAGTCGATCGCTCACGACAGCGCGATCGCCCAGGTCACGGGCGAGGCACGATATATCGACGATATCCCCGAAATACAAGGCACTCGATTTGCAGCGCCAATTCTCTCGACGGTTGCCCATGGCAAGTTCCATGGCCTAGAGATCGACAACGCGTTGGCAATGCCTGGGGTAATTCGAATTATTACAGCCAATGACATTGTGGGCGACAAAATGCTTGCCACCCATCTGGCCGACGAACCCATTTTCGCTCTCGATCATGTTGCGCATGTCGGTCAGGTCCTGGGTCTCGTGATTGCAGACTCCGTGATGAACGCCCGCCGCGCAGCCCGCAAGGTAATCGCGCAGATTACCCCACTACCACCGATCCTTGATCTCGATGAGGCAATTCGGGCTGAGAGTTTTGTTTTACCGACTGTCGTACTTCAACGCGGCAATGCGGACCACGAGATTCAATCGGCGCCCCATCAGCGAAGCGGGGAATTTAGTGTTGGCGGACAAGAGCATTTCTACCTCGAGGGCCAAGTCGCCTTGGTCATTCCGCAGGAGCAACGCCAGTGGCTCGTCTATTCCAGCACCCAACATCCTGGAGAAGTTCAACATTGGGTGAGCCATGCCTTGGGTGTTGACCAGAGCAAGGTCCGTGTCGAGTGTCGACGTATGGGCGGCGGTTTTGGCGGCAAGGAGACCCAGGCAGGCCAGATGGCGGTCTGGGCTGCCGTTGCGGCCCAGACCCTTTCATGCCCAATAAAACTGCGGCTCGATCGTGATGACGATTTTATGATCACGGGAAAGCGTCATCCGTTTCTCTATCGCTACACCGTAGGATTTGATGAGCAAGGCAGAATCGCTGGTCTTCGCCTCATGATGGCTGCTGACTGTGGGTTTAGCGCAGACCTCAGCGGCCCTGTTGCCGATCGGGCAATCTTCCATTGTGATAACGCGTATTACCTTGGGCATCTCCACATCACCTCCTATCGATGCAAAACAAATCGACAGAGTCACACCGCATTTCGTGGATTTGGCGGCCCCCAAGGGATGATTCTGATTGAAACTATCATGGGCGAGATTGCTCGGGCGCTCGGTTGCGATCCACTAACGGTCAGAAAAAATAACCTCTACGGAATTACCGAACGCAATCGAACACATTACGACATGCTGATTGAAGACAATATTCTTCTTCCGCTACTCACCCGACTTGAAGCCTCCAGT
>DBCQ01000054.1:56678-57045 GCA_002293155.1 Burkholderiales bacterium UBA954
AAGTTCGGAATTTCATTTACGGCAACTCACTTTAACCAGGCTGGCGCCTTAGTGCATGTCTACACCGATGGAAGTGTATTAATCAACCACGGCGGCACCGAGATGGGCCAGGGACTGCATACGAAGGTCTGTCAGATTGTGGCCGATGTTCTTGGGCTAGCCTTTTCGCAAGTCTCAATTAGCGCAAGCGACACGGCTAAGGTTGCAAACGCTTCTGCTACCGCCGCCTCAAGTGGTACCGATTTGAATGCACGGGCAGCAGAACATGCCGCCCTTGAGATCCGAGAACGGCTGATCGATTTACTCAGCACAAAAGAAAATCTCCCCCGGGACCGAATTGTGTTCGAAGAGGGCAGGGTCAAATCCT
>DBCQ01000054.1:57127-82090 GCA_002293155.1 Burkholderiales bacterium UBA954
TCCAGCTCTGGAGCGACGGTTTCTATAAGACCCCTAAAATTCACTACGATAAACAGACATTGAAAGGCCGCCCTTTCTTCTATTTTTCTTACGGTGCTGCATGTACTGAGGTCATAATTGACACGCTAACGGGCGAGAACCGGGTCACCCGCGTCGATATTCTTCATGATGTTGGCAGCAGTATTAACCCAGCAATTGATATTGGACAGATTGAGGGCGGCTTTATCCAAGGGATGGGCTGGCTTACAACTGAAGAGCTCGTCTGGGATGCCAAGGGCAGACTCACGACGCATGCCCCAAGTACCTATAAGATCCCGGCTGCAGGCGACACGCCGGACATCATCAATATTGCCCTCTGGCCTGAGCCCAACCGGGAAGACAACATCTTTGGATCTAAGGCAGTGGGCGAGCCCCCGTTGATGCTCGCCATTAGCGTCTGGGAGGCTATCCGTGACGCAGTGTCACAAAGCGGCGGCCCGCATCCCCCACCCCGAGGCGCTCTCCAGATGAACGCTCCCGCAACTCCCGAACAGATTCTGCGTGCCGTGCAGACTATTGCTGTCAGCTAGCGCAATCTAAGAGTCATCCACGATGCAGTGGCTCCCCTCGAATCGAGCTCAGGCTTGTCGCGATCTATTACTCAAGGGCAATGCGGTTCTCGTTCGAGTCAATCGGGTCGAGGGCTCAACACCACGCGATGAAGATGCGTGGATGCTCGTCGGTGAGGCATCGGCAATCAACACCATCGGTGGCGGGCACGTAGAGCTTCAAGCGATCCAAACCGCCCGCCAGATGCTAACGGGATTTGCGTCACGCAATCAGACCGTATCAGAATCAATCCCTGAGCGCCAAATTGAACGCCGCTTTGCCCTTGGACCCTCCCTGGGTCAATGTTGTGGCGGTGTCATGCATCTGGGCTTTGAGCTTCTGCAGAAAAATACCGTCTGGTTCACGCCGGGCCACACCGCAGAATCGATGATTCCTGTTGCCTTATTTGGCGGCGGACATGTCGGCCATGCCATTGTGCGTGCACTCTTACCCCTACCATTTTCGATCAGCTGGATTGATAGCCGAGACGCCATCTTTCCCGAGTGGACTGCGGAAAATCTCAATGTTGATCATCGAGAACCGATCGAATCCGCGGTTGCTGAGCTCAACCCACAATCCTACCTACTCATTATGAGCTTTAGTCATGCGGAAGACTTTGATCTTGTCATGCACGCGCTTCTCGCCCGTCGCCAACGCGGGCCTTCCACCTTCCCATGGATTGGCCTTATCGGCAGCGAGACAAAATGGGCTCGATTCCGTCATCGTCTTACAGAGCGCGGATTTTCCAAAGATGAAATCGCTACGATTGAGTGCCCGATTGGATTGACTTCGATCGACGGAAAAGAGCCCGAAGTGATCGCCGCCTCAGTGGCCGCACAACTCTTGATTCAGAGTAACGAATCGCGAATTAAAGCCCGCAACCGAATCTCTGCGATGCGGTAGATTTGCTGCAGGCACATCTCAAACTCAACGGCCTGCGTATTACCGAGCCGACTGGTGAAGTTCTCAATAATGCTCGCTCGGTTATGCCCCGTTACGGCAAGAATAAAGGGAAACCCAAACTTCTCGTTATAGGCAGTATTTAAGCGGGTAAGCGTTTCATATTCCTCAGGGGAGCACGCATTGAGGCCCGCCCCGCTTTGTTCATTTGTAGAGTCCTGGGTGAGCTCTCCCCGAATCGCCGCCTTACCGGCAAGCTCTGGATGCGCGCGAATTAACGCAAGTTGTTGATCGTGATTCGCCGAGGCGACGCATGCCACCATTGCCGCATGCAATGCCGCAATGGTCGGAAACGGGCGTTGGTCTGCGACCCCATGCGCGACCCACGGACTATGCTCAAAAATTGCGCCTAACTCATGAATAAATCGCGCGTTGTCTAACTGATTGATCTCGGATAACGACAGGGTCTTAAGACTCATCGCAAGAATTCCTTGGCAGGAAACTCTGAGACCCAGTGCTTTGCAATATCAATACGCCGACAAATCCAGACATCGGGATGTCGCTCGATGTGATCAAGAAAACGTTGTAGCCCTCGAAATCGTCCAGGCCGCCCGAGGAGCCGACAATGTAATCCGATTGACATCATTTTGGGCTTGTTCTGGCCTCTGGGGTCGCCCTCTTCGTACAGGACATCAAAGCTATCTTTCAAATAATCAAAAAAATGATTCCCGGTATTAAACCCCTGCGGAGTTGCGAACCGCATATCATTCGTGTCTAACGTATAGGGCACAATCAGATGCGCTTTATGCTCTCCGTTTGGCATCTCAACCTTGGTCCACAACGGTAGGTCATCACCATAGTAATCGGAGTCATAGAGGTAGCCACCCTGCTCGATCAAGAGCCGCCGTGTATTTGGTGAATCACGCCCCGTATACCAGCCCAGAGGGGCCGACCCTGTCAAGGCGGTGAGGGTCTCGGTCGCGCGTTGCATATGCTCACGCTCAACATCAACGGGAACATTCTGATAGTGAATCCAACGCCAGCCATGATTGGCAATCTCATGGCCGAGCGCCACCATCTGCTTGACCAATTCCGGATGACGCTCGAGTGCCATCGCAACACCAAAAACCGTAAGTGGCCAGCCGCGACGCTTGAATTCCTCCAAGAGCCGCCAGACCCCCACACGGGAACCATATTCGTAGATCGACTCCATTGAGAGATGTCGGGCGGGATAACTCTCGGCCCCAACGATCTCGGATAGAAATCTCTCAGACCCCTCATCCCCGTGAAGCACGCAATTCTCTGCGCCCTCTTCATAATTCAAAACGAACTGCACGGCGATCCGCGCTTTGTTTGGCCAGTTCGCGTGAGGCGGATTACCTTGATAGCCAATTAAATCTCGGGGATATCTCGACATCGATTAACTCCTTTTTGTTCCGAGTACATTGCGCAGATCAACCCGATGAACCTTCTGGGGGGTACGCGTTGCGCAGTGCTGTAGATGCTCACGCATACGCTCTACGGCAACTTCAGAATCTCCACTGGACAATGCATCAACAATGGCCTGGTGTTCATCAAACGAGCAACTCCCCGAGGCCATCGGGTGATTGCCCGAAATCATTAAAGTCGTTCGTGAGACGTATTTCTTAACTGCCAAGACCAGGGTCTGATTGCCCGACAACTTGGCCAGCTCGACATGAAACTGGGCCGACAGCCGAATCCAGCCCTCTCGATCACCCGTGCGCCAAGCAAGACGCTCCTCTTGCACCATGTCGGCTAGGCGTTGGCAGGCTTGCGCATCCAGATGGGGCGCGATTTTTTCTAAAAGGGCACATTCCAGAAAGGTTCTGAGTTCGAACATCTCCTGGGCTTCGCGTTCGTCGGGGTTCGCAATAAAGGCCCCTCGGTTAGCCTTTATATCGACCACACCATCCGCCTCGAGCTTGGCCAAGACTTGCCGAACCTGATGACGCGGCAGATGGTAAATCTCACAGAGATCCCGCTCGGTGAGCTTCGTCTCTGCGCCCAACTTCAGGCCCATGATCGCGTCGTAGATCTCGGAGTACATACGGTCTGCCAAGGCCTGCGCGCGATGGGCTGTGCTGGGATGCCGATCCTTGTGGGGTACCAAGTTCATATTGTCGACAATATATCTCTAGATTGACCAAATTTTTCGACCCAAGACGCAGGTCAAGGGTTTACCCTCATCTCGTCAGAATGAGGGCCTCAACTTGTCAGAAAAAGCTATCGGTACCACAATGGAACCTGCACGTTTAAGAAAGATCTAGGGATAGCCATGGGAAAACTGACGACCCACGTTCTGGACACCGCAAACGGGAGACCCGGCAGCGGGGTCGAAATCGTCCTCCAGAAAATTGTCGACAATTCCATGAACACGATCGGCCAGTTCACCACCAATCAGGACGGTCGCTGCGATCGCCCCCTACTCGAAGGCGAGCAACTCACCACCGGTGAATATCTGCTCGTATTCCACATGGGCGACTACTTCACAAAACTTGGGGCACAACTGCCAAACCCGAAGTTTCTCGATAAGGTCTGGGTTCGATTTGGTATTGCCGATCCAGTCCAGCATTATCACGTGCCACTCGTTGCCACACCCTGGAGTTACTCAACCTACCGAGGCTCCTAGGCACGGTGTGAATCGCGATGGATAGCCTACTTCCTTACCTACTCGATTGGGCCAACATGTTGTTGCGTTGGCTGCACCTCATCGTTGGTATCGCCTGGATTGGATCATCGTTTTATTTTGTTTGGCTCGACAACAGCCTAACGGCGCCCAAGGATGAAAAGCTCAAGTCTCTCGGGGTTAGCGGCGAATTGTGGGCGGTTCATGGTGGCGGCTTTTATAACCCCCAGAAATACCTTCTTGCACCCGCAGAGTTGCCACAGAATTTGCACTGGTTTTATTGGGAGTCCTACAGCACCTGGCTCTCAGGGTTTGCACTGTTCTGTATCGCCTACCTGCTGAGCCCAAGCATCATGTTGGTCGATAAGAACGTCTTTCAGATGTCGGCGCCCGTTGCGATCCTGGCTGCCCTCGGTTATCTCGTCGCAGGATGGTTTGTCTACGATGCCATCTGCCGACTCTTTGGCGTTGGCGACGATGCCGACAAAAAAGTAGCGGTCTCCCTGATTCTCTACGTCGGGATTGCCGCATGGGTTGCCTGCCATCTCTTTGCTGGCCGGGCCGCGTTCCTCATGACAGGCGCCATGATCGCCACCATCATGTCGGCCAATGTGTTGGTCTGGATCATCCCCGGCCAACGCAAAGTGATCGCAAGCATGAAGCGGGGAGAGTCACCCGACCCCATTCATGGCCAACGCGGTAAACAACGCAGCGTTCACAACACCTATTTCACGCTACCCGTTCTATTTGCGATGCTGTCAAATCACTACAGCGGTCTTTATAACGCGCCCGACAACTGGCTGGTTTTAATTCTAGTGATGGCCGGTGGTGCACTGATCCGCCATTTCTTCGTGTCGCGCCACAAACAGGCGCCCAGCCTGACCGCCTTGGCGCTTGGGGTCACCCTAATCGGCATTGCCGCATGGAAGGCGGCCCCTGCGCCCGTCGGTATCACTTCACCAACGGCCACGCCAACCCTCGCGCAAGTAGAAACCATAATTAACGAGCGCTGCGTGTCATGCCATAACGCTCAGATGGCAAGTAAAAATATACGTCTCGATGGACCAGATCGCATTCAATCGCAGCTGCCGCTTATTCACCAGCAGGTCGTGGTCACACGACTGATGCCAATCAATAACTCAACGGCGATTACCGAAGAAGAACGGTTAAAGATCGATCTCTGGTTTAAATCACAATAATTAAAACCTAAAGAAGAGCACCTCGCAATGGCACTCCCCCCGGTCGACCCAGACGCACCTTACTTCACGAAACGATTTATCAACCTGGCCGATGAGCGCCTTGGCGCAAAAGCCCTTGAGTGTTCAGATGAATTTTTCGCGCCACTACAGCGCATGCTGAATCCAGAGCCCGCTGTCTTTATTCCTGGTAAATACGACGCCCACGGGAAGTGGATGGATGGCTGGGAATCGCGTCGCAAGAGAGTCGCTGGTTCAGACTGGGGCATCATTCGGCTTGCCCGCCCAGGGCGTATCTATGGCGTTGATATCGACACCAGCCACTTCACCGGGAACTATGCGCCGGCCGCATCCATTGAAGGCTGCGACCTCTCGGGCGATCCAGATTCAACCACCAAGTGGTTCACGATTTTGGAATCGACCACCCTCAACGGTAATAGCCATCACTATCTCGACATCACATCCGACCGTAAAGTCAGCCATCTGCGAATCAATATCTACCCCGACGGCGGCATTGCACGGCTGCGCGTCTTCGGCCGTCCCGCCGTTGATTGGGAGCAGGTAAAGCCCGGAGAACTCATCGATGTCGCGGCTGCTGATAATGGTGCGACCATCGTTGCTGTAAACAATGAGCACTTTGGTCTTGCAAGCAATATGCTGATGCCGGGGCGCGGAGTCAATATGGGCGACGGCTGGGAGACCCGCAGGCTGCGCCAACCAGGTAATGATTGGTGTGTGATTGCCTTGGCCCATTCGGCCACCATCAAGAAAGTTGAAATCGACACCGCACACTTCAAGGGCAATTATCCAGATCGCTGCTCCTTGCAAGCGAGTCGTGTCACAGGGGGCACTGCCCAATCAATCGTTACCCAGTGCATGTTCTGGCCTACCCTCATGGCTGAACAGAAACTCGAGATGGATAAGCAGCACTACTTTGCCTCTGAGCTTGAATCGATCGGCAGAGTTACCCATGTACGCCTGAACATCTTTCCCGATGGGGGCGTCTCAAGAATTCGACTCTGGGGTGAAATCGTATGATTGCAATCCCGTTACACCCACTAACCCGTGAGAACTTTGCCCCCTTCGGCGAGTTGCTCACTCTCGATGACGCAGAACACTTCCCAATCAATAGCGGCACCACTGAGCGCTATCATGCCCTCTCCAAAGTCGATGTTACCGACCAGGGTGGGCAGCCGATCATCAGCCTATTTCGTGGCCAGGCCTTCCACCTGCCCTTCCAGCTGCGCGTGATGGAGCGCCACCCCCTTGGTAGCCAGACCTTTATTCCCGTAAATGCGCAGCCGGGTAGCCGATATCTCGTAGTGGTCGCCGCGCCATGCCCAGCCAATGAACCGGCAATTGGGGCAGGAATGAGGGCCTTTATCGCCCGAGGGTTTGAAGGGGTCACCTACGGAAAAGGGGTCTGGCACCACCCTTTAATTAGCCTGGACCGGGATGCCGATTTCATCGTTGTCGACCGTCAAGGGTCGGGTAACAACTGTGATGAAATCACCTTGGGTGCACAATATGTTGTGTCGTCTCAGACTATGGAAATGGCTTGATTTTTGCTTGATCGCTGTGCGGTGTTTTGGTTAGAAGTTTCTAGTTAGAGCACTCGTTTAACCCAGGAACATCGGGTTCCTGTCTTAATTACCGGAGGAAGTTATGCGTATTTTTAGTCTGTTATTGTCTGGATTGATCGCGCTGGTTTCGAGCACTGCTTTCGCGCAGACCGCGGTGCGTTTTGCACTAGATTGGCGCTTCGAAGGGCCCGCAACGCCCTACTTTGTAGCAATCGATAAGGGGTACTACAAGGCCGAGGGCCTCGATGTAACGATTGATCCGGGCGCAAGTTCGGTCGAGCCCATTAATCGGGTAGCCTCGGGTGTGTATCAGATGGGCTTTGCGGATATCAACTCACTCATTAAATTCCGTGACAACCCTCAGAACAGCCCAGTGCGTGCCGTGATGATGGCCTATGACACCCCAGCCTTTTCAATTGTCACACTCAAAGGCAAGGGAATCTCTAAGCCCAAAGACCTTGAAGGAAAAACCCTCGGCGCTCCAGCACCCGATGGTGCGTATGCCCAGTGGCCAATTTTCGTTGACGCCAACAAGATCGACGCCTCTAAGGTTCGGATCGAGAACGTGGGCTTCCCCGTTCGTGAGCCTATGCTGGCCCAAGGCAAGGTCGACGCGATTACAGGCTTTTGGTTTTCCTCCTACATGAACCTAAAGGCCAACGGCATTAAAGACGAAGACATCGTGGTGTTGCTGATGCGTGACTTTGGTGTTGATCTCTATGGCAATGCAATTATTGCGAATCCCGACTTTATAAAAAGTAACCCCAAGGCAGTTGCCGGGTTTATTCGGGCCACCATTAAAGGCATTCAAGACACCATCAAGAGCCCCGATACCGCTATCGATTCGCTCATGAAACGTAATGCAATAGCGAACCGTGATGTAGAACTCCAACGGCTCAAGATGGCGCTCGACAAAAACTATGTCACCCCAGATGTTTTGAAATCTGGCCTTGGCAACGTTGATATGAAACGCCTTGAGAAATCGATCGACCAGATTGGTTTAACCTTCAAGTTCACGAATAAGCCAAAGGCAGCCGACATCTTCACAAGTCAGTTCCTGCCAGCACGCGATCAGCGTTTAGCGAAGTAAACCGGACGTGATTTCAGAGGACTAGAAAATGGCTGAACCCTTGGTTGAACTCGATAACATCTCCATGGCCTACGGCAAAGGAGATGCCGCAGTGCGTGCAATTGAAGACGTCACGCTATCAATCGATAAGGGGGAATTCATCGCTGTCGTAGGCCCGTCGGGCTGCGGCAAGAGCTCTCTGATGAAGCTTATTTCGGGGCTGCACCCCCCATTCTCAGGCCGGCTCGCCGTGGAGGGCAAGCCTGTGAATGGGCCTTTGAAATCAGTCGGTATGGCATTCCAAGCCAGTAACTTGTTGCCTTGGCGAACCTGTGTTGACAATATCCTGTTGCCACTCGAAATTGTTCAGCCCCATCGCAGCCGTATCGGCTCCCAGCGGGCCCAATATAAAGAAAAGGCCGTTAATCTTCTGCACTCGGTCGGCCTTCAAGGCTTTACTGAGAAGTTTCCATGGCAACTCTCCGGGGGCATGCAACAGCGTGCCTCCATCTGTCGCGCCCTCATCCACGAGCCCGAGATTCTCATGCTTGACGAACCCTTCGGCGCGCTAGATGCCTTCACAAGAGAAGAGCTCTGGTGCACGCTGCGGGATATTCAGGCTCAGCGCAAGGTCACAGTCATGCTGGTCACTCACGATCTTCGCGAGGCTGTCTTTCTTGCCGATACTGTCTATGTCATGTCTAATCGCCCCGGAAGAATTGTTAAAAAATGCTCGGTCTCGATTCCTCGTCCACGTGATCTTGAGGTGACCTACACCGCAGAATTTCAAGATATTGTTCATGATCTGCGCTCCATGATTGGGGGGAAACACTAAATGAAACGCGAAGATTTCTATCAGACCGTTCTTCCTCCTCTCGGCTTCACGATTGCCCTCTTTGCCTTCTGGCAGATTATTTGTAAGCTCTTTGACGTACCCCTCACGATTCTTCCTGCCCCCTCCGATATCTTTGCGGCCCTCTGGCAGTATCGCGTGCCAATCATTGATAACTCATGGGTCACGCTCTGGACAACCCTCGTTGGATTTGCGCTCGCCACGATTTTCGGCTTATTAATTGGTATCGCGGTTGGCTGGCATAAGAATATCTACTCCGCAATTTATCCAGTTCTAGTTGGCTTTAACTCAGTCCCCAAGGTCGCAGTGGTTCCAGTGCTGATTCTCTGGTTTGGCCTGGGAGAGGTTCCTGCCATCATCACCGCGTTTCTGATCTCGTTTTTCCCAATTGTCGTCAATGTTGCGACCGGACTTGCCACCACCAATCCAGAGCTCGAAGATGTCATGCGCGCGCTGGGCGCATCTAAACTCGATATCATGCGTAAGGTGGGAATACCCGGCTCCCTGCCCTATTTCTTCGGTTCGCTGAAGGTCGCGATTACCCTTGCTTTTGTGGGCGCCGTAGTCTCTGAAACAGTGGGTGCGAATAAAGGAATAGGCAAGCTGATGCTCGATGCCCAGGCAGCCTTCCAGGTTCAGATTGTTTTCGCTGGCCTTTTAGTTCTGGCGTTTCTGGGAATTGTTCTCTACGCAGCGACCGCAATTATTGAAAAACGATTCACGGGTTGGGCATTCCGTGGACAAAATAGGTGATCACGATCCCATGACCACACGCAATCCGTATGAAGACGATATTGTTATCTCGTGGGCGGAACTCCATCGTGACACCCGATACCTGTCCTCGGTGCTGCACGAACTCGGCGCCTGGAAGGGCATCATTGCAATTACACGCGGTGGGATGGTTCCCGCGGCCTTGATTGCCCGAGAGCTTGATATTCGGCTCATCGATACTGTTTGCATTACAAGCTACGGAACGGGTGAGGTCTCCGGCGCCGAACAAGCCCAAGGAAGCCTGAAAATCTTAAAATCGGTCTCGGGGGATGGCGATGGATTTCTCTTGGTGGATGATTTAGTCGATACCGGAAAAACCGCTCAGGCAGTTCGGGCGATGCTACCCAAGGCCCACTTTGCAACCCTTTATGCGAAACCGGCGGGACGCCCAATTGTCGATACGTTTGTGAAGGAGTTCAAACAAAATAAATGGATCTACTTCCCGTGGGATATTGACTATCAATTCTCAACCCCCATCAAGGATCGGTCGAAATCACAGAAGACTTAGCCTCAGGCACTTCCGCATTCATCAAACCCACCAACCAAAAGGAGTCGTCTCATGAGAAAACCAAAGCAATCGGCGGTTCGTTCTGTCTCAACACCTAATAGCACTCGCCGAGCCACAGTAGCGGGTATGGGGGCCGCAATCGCCGCGGCAACCCTCCCCATTTCCGCTTCGGCCCAATCGAAAGATATCAAGGTCGGCTTCTTGCTGCCCTTAACTGGCGCCTTTGCCGAAGCAGGTCAATTAATTAAATCAGCCGTTGATATGGCCGTTGAGGAAATCAACAAAGCTGGCGGCATTAAAAGCATTGGTGGCAGGATCGTTCCTGTCTATGGCAACTCCTCATCACCTGATGAAGCAAATACAGAAACTAACCGGATGATCTCGACAGAGAAAGTCTCGGCAATCGTTGGCGCATATTCATCTGGCGCAACGATCTCCTCCACCGTAATTGCAGAGCGCGCGTCAATCCCCTACCTGGTTCCGAACGCACTTGCAGACGAGATTACCGAGCGCGGACTTAAGTTTGTCTTCAAAACCGTGCCACATTTCTCGCAGTTTGCAATTAATGGCGCCCAGATGGTCAAGGATTTGTCTGCCAAAGCAAAGCGTCCTGTTAAGACTGTAAGCCTCGTTCGCGAAAATAACTTTTTCGGAAATGTCGTTGGAAAAGCCTTTTCTGCGCATCTTGGCAAGGCGGGCCTAGAGTTAGTGAAAGATAATATCTTTCCAACAAATCCCACCTCATTTGAAGATATTATTGTGGCGCTCAAGGGTCAAAATCCTGATGTCGTCTTTGCCGCAGGCGAGCCCTCTTCCATCACATTGCTATTCCAGCAGCTTAAAGAACTCAAGTACTGGCCGAAACTCGGTTGGGTCGGATGCGGTGGCGGCTACACAAATCCAACGGTGGTGCAGAACCTTGGGTCACTCGCCGAAGGGATGCTGGTCATCAATGACTGGTTCCCGGATATCAACCGGCCTGGCTCCAAAGAGCTCAACGAGCGGTTCAAAAAGCGGACGGGCGGAAAGGATCTCCTCGGTAACGCCAATACCACCTACGCCGCTGTTTATATTCTCGCCGACGCTCTGCAGCGCGCAGGATCCCCAGATGGCGCCAAGATTCGCGACGCGCTCGCCACAACCCGGATAACCTCGGGGCCGGCGACCTTCATGTACGAGCAGGTCACATTCGACGCAAAGGGAATGATGCCTAACTCGCTACTTATCGGTGCGCAGGTTCAGAAGGGTGGCGCCCGAGTGGTTTGGCCCAATAGCTTGAAGGTTGCAGAGGGCGTCTGGCCCGTTCCTGCTCCACGCTAAATCACCGCCCCACCACTGGGGCGCCAATCGGCGTCCCAGTGCCCTACTTCATAAGAATTTCATGACAACCGCGCTCGCAATTCAACTCCTACTGCTTGGACTTTTACAAGGGGGTATTTACGCCCTCGTGGCCTGTGGACTCACCCTGATCTATGGCGTGATGAAGGTAGTGAATTTTGCTCATGCAGAATTCCTGACGCTAGGAATGTTTCTCGCAATCACGGCCTTTCAGCTATTCGGCCTAAACCCCTACACAGCCGCCCCTTTTATTTTTGCGATCGTTTTTATCCTGGGCGCTATTGCGCAGCAGATCATTATTCGCCCCGCTCTGAGGTATCCCCAGATCAACCAAATGCTCATCACCATTGGCTTATCAATCCTGCTAGTGGGCATGATGCAGCTGTTATGGGGCCCCAATAATCAAGTTGTAAAGCTCTCCTGGGCACGAGCAACATTTGACTTTGAAATCGCGGGCGGCGAAGTTAGCCTTAGCTATGTGCGACTAATCGCTGCCGTGGTGGCCGTCGCAGTCGCTGGGCTAGCCTGGTGGATTCTAAAATACACTCGTACTGGAAATGCAATGCGAGCAGCTGCTCAGAATCCGCTCGCAGCGCGTTTAATGGGGATCAATGTCAGCAGAATCAACCTGCTCACGTTTGGATTTGGTACAGGGCTAGCCGCACTGTCAGGCGCGTTGATTTCTCCAGCGTTTTTTGTAAACCCGACCTTTGGAACCGATTACTTCATCCTTGCGGCTTTTGTAATTGTAGTTCTTGGCACTATGGGTAATTTTGTAGGTGCACTGGTCGGCGGGCTAATCATCGGGATGGCAGAGGCCCTTGGTGGGCTCTTCCTTGGTGCAGCCATGCGGCAGTTTGTTAGTCTCAGTGTCTTTGTGATTGTGCTCCTCTTCTTGCCGCGCGGAATATTTAGAGGGCGCATGTCATGAAGATGTCCAACTGGCTTGACTGGCAATTAATCGTTTCCGGGATATTTATTGCGGCCGTCGCAGCAATTGGCGTCTCTACGACTTCGGACTATGTTGTTCAAATTCTTGTGCTGGCAACAATTTACGCAGCAGTTGCGCTCAGTTGGTCCATCGCGGGTGGTCTAGGCGGATTACTCCTGCTCGGATTCATTAGTTTTTACGGTGTTGGAGCCTATACAAACGGAATTTTGTTTACCAAGTACGGTATCAGCCCCTGGATCAATATTGTCCTAGCGGCAGGTTTTGCGGGACTACTGGGCTGGTTAATTGCAGCAGTGACTCTGCGCTACGAACTCTCTGAGGACTACTTTGCAATGTTTACGGTAGGCCTGTCGCAGGCGCTAAAGATAGTCTTGCTTAATTCGGAGTACTTCGGCCGAGCGACCGGGATCTACATTACGATCGTGAAAGATGACTGGGCGATGATGTCGTTTGTTAGCCGAAAGCCCTATCTATTGATTGCGTTATTGATTCTTGTCGTCATTATTGCAGCCAGCTATTGGATTCAGCGCTCCACCTTTGGTTTCCGTTTGGCTGCGGTTCGTCAGAACAGCCGGGCAGCAGAGGCGCTAGGAATCAATCCAGTCAAAACTAAGATACACGCGATCATCGTTTCTGGTGCTCTGGGTGGGTCTGTCGGCGCATTTTATTCCCAGTTTGTAACCTTTATCGACCCTAAACAAGTCTTTAGCCTCGCCACAAACTTTGAAATGCTTCTCGGCGCCGTTCTTGGGGGGCGCCTCACATTGATCGGTCCAATCCTCGGCGCAGCGACTCTAAAGCCTCTGCAGGATGTTCTACGGGGAGTCTTTGGCGGCGAGGCAGATGCCCTCTATCTGGTTCTCTATGGTGCGCTGCTCATCGTGAGTTGCCTGGCACTACCTAAAGGGATCGCCTTTTATATTGAAAAGTGGCATCGCAAGCGTTACGGAAATTCCTAATCCATGAACTCTCCTTTACTCAAGCTCGATTGCGTCACCAAAAGATTTCGCGGGCTTACTGCCGTTGATCGCGTCAATATGACCGTCGACGAGGGCCAGATCGTCGGTATCGTAGGGCCCAACGGATCCGGAAAGACAACAACTTTTGCCTGTGTCTCGGGTTTTCTTCGCCCAGAAGAAGGCCGTGTGATTTTCCAGGGCAAAGACATCACGGGGCTTCAACCCTACCAAATAGCGCGGCTCGGCATATCAAGAACATTCCAAATTGTCCAGTCTTTCGAAGAATTGACAGTTCTCGACAATGTTGTGCTCGGTGCCCTTAAACCCGACGAGGCGAACCACTCGATTTCTATTGCAGAGGCGCGTAATCGGGCGGCTGAGATTATTGATCTTGTAGGCCTCGCATCCGATGCTCGAAAGCTCAGCGGAAGTCTCGGCATTCCGGGTCGTAAGCGACTCGAAATCGCGAGAGCACTCGCCACCCGACCCAAACTCTTGCTACTCGATGAGGTAATGGCCGGTCTAAGGCCTGTCGAGGTTGATCAAGCCGTTGAAATCATTAAAAAGATACGCGATCGTGGCGTGACTATTGTTGTCGTCGAGCATCTCATGCGTGCGGTCTTGGCCCTATCGGAAAAGCTATATGTCATCCATCACGGCGCAGTGCTCGCGCAAGGGATCGACCCACGAGAAGTCCTCGGTCGCCCCGAGGTCGTAGACGCGTATTTTGGAAAGGCAACTCTCGATGCTTAAGGTGGATTCTCTCACGGCAGGTTACGGCGATCTGCAAGTTCTATGGGGAGTAACAATCACTGTGAACCCCGGGGAACTGGTTGCCATCGTCGGACCTAACGGAGCCGGAAAGAGCACGTTAATGAATACCCTATCAGGTCTTGTCGACCAGTTAGGGGGCGAGATCCTCTTTCATCTCGAAAATATTAATCAACACCCTGCAGAGCGTCGCGTCGGACTCGGAATCGTTCAATGCCCTGAAGGACGTAAGCTTTTCCCCGAGATGTCTGTTGAAGAGAATTTAAAGATCGGTGCTTACCTCTGCACCGACAAGCCCGAGGTGAAACGACGACTTGCTGATGTCTATTCGATCTTCCCAAAACTCGAACAACGAGCATCGCAGATTGTCAGCACCATGTCCGGTGGCGAGCAACAAATGGTGGCGATTGGACGCTCGATGATGTCTGGCCCGAAGCTTCTCTTGCTGGACGAGCCCTCGCTTGGTCTGGCACCCATTATGGTGTCAGAGATGTTTCAAGCGATTGAGGCGATTCGAAAAACTGGAACCACCATCCTTATCGTTGAGCAGAATGTTCTGCAGACGCTTGAAATTGCTGATCGGGCCTACGTCCTAGAAAACGGGAAGATTACCCTTGAGGGACCGGGAAAAGCTCTCCTTCAGAACCCGCACATGAGGCAGGCTTACCTCGGTCTGCACTAGCCCGGCGATGCCTGTTATGACGCACGACATATCGGCTACCCTTATTCGGGGTGCCCGTGTACTAACGCTCGACTCTCAAAATACTGAATTCTCGTCTGCTGATATTTTGCTCTCCAATGGAGTAATTGCCGCCGTCGGGCCGAGCCTCTCTGCACCAGAAGGCTGCAAAGTGATCGAAGCAGCGGGCATGCTGGCGATGCCGGGTCTGATCAATGCCCATTTTCACTCACCAGGCAACCTAATGCGAGGGCAGCTCGATTGCCTACCGCTTGAGATATTCATGCTACGCGAGGTTCCTCCCCTTGCTAATGAGGCTAACTCTGAGCGTCTTATCAAGATCCGAACACTACTAGGCGCCGCAGAGATGCTTCGCGGTGGGATTACCTGCGTGATGGACGACGCCTATCATGTTCCAATTGCGTCGATTGCAGCCATCGATTCAATCTGTAACGCTTATTCTGAAATAGGAATACGTGCCCGCGTGGCGATCGATCAGCCCAATATCGTTGAGTATGATAAATACCCTTTTCTAAAAGATCTGCTAACTCCTGCACTACGTGCGCAACTCGAGTCCTCCCCCCGTCAAACAGGCGATGAACTCATCGAGCTTTATCGCTATCTCATTACTCAATACGGGACCGATCAGGGTCTGATACAACCCGCAATATCCTGCTCAGCACCCCATCGGGTAACACCGGACTACCTCAAGGCACTCAACTACCTCTCCCAGGAATATGCGCTGCCCTTTAATATGCACATCCTTGAAACAAAGCTGCAGCGCGTCTACGGCACCGAGCGCCTTGGCAAGTCGTTGGTAGCGTATGCAGATGACCATGGAATTCTGCACGAACACTCTGTCGTTATTCACGCAATCTGGGTGGATCAAGCCGACATCAACCGGCTGGCAAAGCATAATGTCATGATTGCACATAATCCTATCTGTAACCTAAAGCTCGGTAGTGGTATCGCGCCATTTCGAGAGTGGCGAGATGCCGGCCTTCGGGTATGCCTTGGGTCCGATGAGGCTAATACCGACGACCGGATTAATATGTGGGACATCATGAAAACGGCCGGAATGGTTCACACCCTGAGAAGTCCAGACTGGCACACCTGGCCCACTGCTGAGGAAATTCTAGAGATCGCTATTCGCGGCGGCGCAGACGCCCTTGGCTGGAAAAATCGAATCGGAAGTCTCCAGCCAGGGTATCAAGCAGATCTTATCTTGCTTGATTTAGATCGTTATGCCTTTACGCCGCTTAATGATCTTATCCGGCAACTCATTTATGCTGAATCCGGAAGCTCTGTTGTTCATGTCTTCGTTGCCGGAAATCAGGTGGTCGACAACGGCAAGATCACAACGATCGACGAAAAAGCTCTTCGATCTGAGGCCCGTGCGCTACTAGCCGAAACCACTCATATGGCAGACGATTCGATCAATCGCCTAGAGCCCTATTACCGACAGATGGTGCTACGGGCCCATGAGGAGGCCGTGTTCAACAATCGAAGGCTCGAGCAATAGACACGGTCGGCATTTGGCTCCAATCCGGATCAGGAAGTTCAGATGTTTGACTTTAGGGTCTTTGCCATACCTCCTATAAGCAGAGACCGTGCCAACTCATTCGGAATAACGCTCTAGGTGCCAATAACGGCGATGCGCTGACCAGAAATCGGAGATTGTCCGAGCGCCCGATCGCCAACGCAGCTCAATAGCCCCTTGCAGATCAGTTCGGGCAAGTGCCGAGACCTCCCGAAGCCTCTCCAGCACCTCAGGGTGGGGATGGCCATAGCGATTGCGATAGCCCGCCTGGATCACGGTAAGCGCTGGTGCGACCTGGGCGAGAAATCCAGAACTTGTGGAGGTCTTGCTTCCATGATGGGCAGCTACGAGCACTTCTGAGGCAAGACTCGCACCATAATCGTGCAGCCCGCCCTCTACCACCGCCGTAATGTCCCCGGTGAGAAGCAGGCTGCCACCGTTTTGTGCCGCAACCCGAAGGACGCAGGAGGCTGCATTTCGATCTGGCTTTTTGGTTTTTACGACGCCCGCCAACCATTGCGGGCTCGGATGCAAGACCTCAAACCGTACGCCATCCCACTGCCAATGCTGACCGGCAACGCAGGCTGAAGGCTCAAGCTGAGGATTAACCGGTGTGGAAGTTACCAGGAGGCTGTCTGGATCACTCGTGCGTAATCGGTGCACCGGCATGAGCGCAAGCACTGAGGCTAGCCCTCCTGAATGATCCTGATCTAAGTGCGAGACCATCACTTCATCAAGTGCATGGATATTGAAGCGACGAAGCGTGGGCATAACCATTCTCGCGCCTGCATCAGAGCGTCCCATTACCGGGCCTGTGTCATAGAGAAGACTCTTGGAGTGGGTTCGGATTAATACGCTCGATCCCTGCCCAACATCGATTATCGTGACCTCCATATCGCCAACCGCAGGGGGTGCGGGCGCCACCCCAATCAGCAGGCCCAAAGCGCACCAGCCGAGATGACGATAATGCGATAACGCCTGCGGAAGAATGTTTCCAAGTGCAATAACCATCCCCACTGAGGCGCCGATGGTGCGCCAGAGCCCCGGAGAGGGCCAATCGATTGTTGCAAAGGAATGCTGAGCTGCCCAGACTAGACACCCATAGAGCCAGTTCTGAATTGCAGCTGCACTTCTAAGAAAAAATGGGGCGCTAAAAAGCCCATCGATTACCACCCCTAACATCGCCAGTGGCGTCACCAGGTAGCTCACGACTGGGATTGCGACTGCGTTTGCCAGGGGGCCAATCAAAACAACCTGCTGAAAAAACAGAACAGTAATTGGTAATAGCCCAAATGTAATCGCGAGCTGGGCCTGTCCTGCCTGACGTAATACCGATACGATTTTTCTCAGCCATGATGAATCAGCCTGCTCGACAGTATCCGAGCACCTCACGAATAAGAATGCAACCGCGAGAAACGACAACCAGAACCCCGGTGCCAATACCGACAAAGGATCCCAGAGCACAACAGTCATTAACGCAATCGACAAGCTGGCCCAGGGATTTGCGCGAACCCCAAATAATCGTGCAAAGCACACCACGGTTACCATCAGTGCAGTGCGCTGCGCAGGAATCGCAAAACCCGCTAAGAGTGCGTAACCAATGGCCCCAAGAATCGCGCAGAGCGCTGTGACGGATTGGACAGGAAGAATTAATCCCACCCGCGCAGGCGTAGAGCAGAGTAACTGCCATAGACGACCGCCAAGCCACCCCACCAATGCCGCTAACATCGTGACATGTAGCCCGGAGATACTCATAAGATGCGAGACCCCGGTGCGTTGAAATATCGACCACTCCTCGGTCGATATTGCACGTTGGTCACCCACAACGAGTGCAGCGATCACGTGCCGCGAGGGTTCGTCTGCGAGTTCGTGATCGATTCGCTTTCGGATTGCATCACGCCATTGGTCAATCCGAATCTGAACGCCTGTACTCGACCCAACCCTTTCCGGAGCAGGCAGCAATCGACTCTGCTGCACCGTGCCGCCAAAGGAGAGTCGCTTCTCTAACATCCAGGCTTCGTAATCAAATCCGGCGGGATTGCGCGATCCTTGTGGCTGCCTTAGCCTCACCTGTAGCTTCCAACGCTCACCCGGGCCGAGTTGATCCGGTGCTGCAAAGCGATCACTAAAGTACCAATGCACGACACCACGGGTTGGAAAATCCCTAATTAGGCTCTGTTCTGTCGCATCCTCATAGGCGTGGTTGATCTCGACCTCAAAACGCCAACTCCGATCGTCTCGGGTTGGAAGATCAACAACGGTGAGATCAAGCCATACGGAGCGGCGATCGAGATGGCTTTTAAGACGTTCCTGTAGCGCGTCCTCTGCTGTATACGCAGTAAAACCCGCGGCTATTAACGTTACGGCGAGGCTTAGGAGAAACATGCGTAAGTGCTGAGTCGCTAGGCTAGCCCGCTTAGAAAATTTGCCTAAGCTCCACCACAACACCATCAGCCCAACGGCACCGGCGGTTGCTAAGCCCAGCTCACTGCGGCTCGGTAACTCCGCCTGCAACTGAACCCAGCTCACGCCCGCGAGAATACTCGCAGCGAGGATATAAATCACTGCCTGGCTAACTAACGAGATTCGGGTGTTTGGGCCCCATACCCCATCTGGGTTAATACGGGGAAGAGTCTCGCCAAGTTCTGAGAGGTCTGATCTGCAATGTCTTTTGCACAAGCAAAACGCAACAGCGCCATCTCCTCTGCGATAGCCGCAATCTCTTGGGGCTCATTGGGCTGCCCTCGTGCGCGCCAGGCCGGCGCAATGTCTGGAGAATCTGTTTCCAAAACAATAGACTCAAGGGGCAAGGCTGCTGCCAGACGCCGTATCTGATTAGCCCGCGGGTAGGTCATAGCACCACCAAAACCTAAACAAATCCCTTGGGCAATAAACGCCTGAGCCTGTTGCAGGCTCCCATTAAACGCATGAGCGATTCCGCGTGTGATACCCGACTGACGAAGATGCTTGAGTACACGATCCTGCGCTTTTCTAACATGCAAAATGACCGGAAGATTCCAATCCCGGGCCATCTGACATTGCGCAATATAGAAGGCTTCCATTTTCTCTCTATCCAAACCCGGCACATAGTGATCAAGACCAATCTCCCCGACCGCGATAAGTTTGGGGTTATGCCGATAGCGGTCGAGAGCATTTTGAAGGGCAATGAGTGCGTCGTCGCCTAGACCTTGGACGTACATCGGGTGGATACCGAGGGCAAAGTAGACCTCAGGATAGGCTTTGGCGAGCATCGCCACGCGATCAAAATTTGAGGGATCGACAGCCGGAACGATAATGGCGGTAACACCGGCCTGCCGGCCCCGTTCGAGCGCGCCAGCAATGCCCCCCGCGACGCTTGGAATATCCAGGTAATCCAGATGGCAATGGCTATCGATCAGCATGGCTAGAATGTGGGCCTATGGCAAAAAAGTACTTAAAGCGAATTCTGCCCGACCAGGCCACCCTTGAGCGCAATAAGCTGCTGCGATGTCTCGGTCCTTGGGTCCTGCACCCTGCCGTCTGGACCCTACACCGCAGAAGTGTAGCGGGCGGGGTAGCAGCGGGGCTTTTTTGTGGACTGTTTCCGGCCCCTTTTCAGATGCTCGGCGCAGCAATCGCTTCATTTCTCTTCCACTGGAATCTGCCTGTGGCCGTCTTCACAACGCTTTACACCAATCCCATTACATTTATCCCGCTCTACCTACTCGCTTTGAAAATTGGGATTGTCCTCCTCAATGCGGTTCTGCCAGCAGCCCACAGTAACGGCGAGATTCATGCAGCCGCCTTTCCACCGCCGCCCGATTTTAACTGGACGACTCCGGCCGATTCTTTTATTACACTGGGCCAATGGGGGCTCGGGATGGGATGGCCACTGGTGATTGGCGTATTCACACTCGCGACCTTACTCGCAATCATCGGATACATCGTGACCCGGATCGGCTGGAATATCTGGGTAAGGATTGAGGTTGCGCAGCGCAGACGCAGGCGGTCGATAAACAACTCTCGTTAAAGCTGTAACTGTCGATCGCAACGCGCCGCAAGCAAGGGATCATGTGTCACAACAATGAGCCCACACTTCGATTCGCGAACTCGCTCAATTAAGACATCAAAAACACGTGCTGCCGTATCACGGTCAAGATTACCTGTGGGTTCGTCTGCCAATAGGCAGTGCGGCTGTGTCACCAATGCGCGGGCAATTGCAACCCGCTGGCGCTCGCCCCCCGACAACATTGCCGGTGTGTGGCTTAATCGTTGTGAGAGCCCCACTTTATCTAACATCTGCGCTGCCGCCTCAAGGGCAGATGCCCACGACATCCGACGGATCACAAGTGGCATTGCAACGTTTTCTTGCGCCGTAAACTCAGGAAGCAGGTGGTGAAACTGGTAGACAAAACCAATTCGCTCATTACGAAGCGTCGTCCGCTCTTTGTCGCTCATCCTCGCCAGCGTGCGCCCTTCAAACCAGACCTCTCCGGAGGTCGGAAAATCCAGCCCACCTAGAATATGGAGCAGCGTACTTTTACCAGCCCCCGAGGCCCCAACAACCGCCATCGTTTCACCGAGCGATAGCGTCAGATCGACGCCCTGTAGAGCGACGACCTCGCCCTGGCCGTCGCCGTAAACCATCCGAACCCCCTGGGCCCGCAACAACGGGCCCGTGGCGTCGATCACCGCCTGTTTACTCATAGCGCAAGGCCTCTGCGGGCTCAAGCCGTGATGCACTCCAGCTTGGGTAGACTGTTGCCAATAACGACAAGAACAATGCAATAACACCGATCTGCAGTACATCGGGCCAACGCAGATCGGAGGGCAGACGGTCGATGAAATAAATGCCCTGAGGCAATACCTGAAAACCAAAAAGGCCTTCTAGTGTCGCCATCACGATATCGATATTGGCAGCAATCACGACACCAAATAAGACCCCCAAGACGACACCGAGAAACCCCAGCCAGGCACCCTGCACCATGAAAATTGCCATGATACTTCTGCGCTGAGCGCCGAGTGTGCGCAAGATCGCGATATCAGACCGCTTATCGGTCACGGTCATCACGAGCATAGAGACCAAATTAAATGCAGCAACTGCAATGATCAGCGTTAGGATAATGAACATCATTCGCTTTTCCACCTGAACAGCGGCAAACCAATTCCGGTTTTCCTGTGCCCAATCACGAACCACAAACTCTCGGGGAAGTCTCGCTGACAACGAAATTGCAACATCGGGCGCCCGTTGCATATCTTTCAGCATGAGTCGGATACCGGAAATTCCTTGATCCCGAAAGAAGAGCTCCGCATCGGCTCCATGCACCAGCGCCAGCGTACTGTCGTATTCGAAATGCCCGGAGGAGAAAAGACCCGATACCGTAAACTGCCGCAGTCTTGGTGTAATTCCAGCAGGGCTCACAACGCCATCTGCAGAGATCATCACCACAGTATCTCCAACCGAGACGCCGAGCTGTCCTGCTAGGGCGCGGCCGAGCACGACATTAAACTGTCGGGCCGATAGGCTAGCGAGTTGGCCGTTAACGAGCTTGGCGAGCGATGGGCTCACCGTTGGCTCTCGGTTCGGATCAATCCCGCGAACCATCACCCCCTTCATCTGTCCGTCCTTCGAGATCATGGCCTGTGCGGCGACAAAGGGGGCAGCGGCCACGACCTCGTTGTGCTTGAGCAGCTCCGGCAAGACGAGGGTAACGCTGGCCAAGTCTCGGCCAGGCTGAATCACCTCAATGTGGGATAAAACACCCAGCATTCGGTCGCGGACTTCTTTTTGAAATCCGTTCATGACCGAGAGCACCACAATTAAGGCAGCCACACCAAGTGCGATTCCAACGGTGGCGAGGCCCGAAATAAAGGAGATGAAGCGATTTCGCGATAGCGGCCGATGCGCCGAACCCGTCAGGCGCTGAACCGCAGCGGTCTTGGCATAGCGGCCAGCGCGGGTATAACGCAGGCCAATTAGAAGTTCATAAGGCAGCATGCCCGGAGTTTGCCATACTAGGGGCAATGAGACGTATCCAAGAACGCTCGGTCAATGAGACTGCCGTCGCAACGCTAATAGCCGGCGGTGTCCATCCCCTACTCGCCCGGATTTTTTCGGCCCGAGGCGTGGTCTGCCCATCGGAACTTGAACTCGGCCTCGAGGCGATTACGCCCCCTACCACGATGAGTAATCTTGATGCGGCAGCTCATGAGATTGCGCGTGCGATTCAAGCGGGCGGGCGGCTCTTGATTGTGGCGGACTATGATGCCGATGGCGCAACCGCATGTGCCGTCGCAGTTCGGGGACTGAGGCGATTTGGCGCTCTCGTTGATTTCTTGGTTCCCGATCGTTTCATCTTTGGTTATGGTCTAACGCCCGCCCTGGTTGACCATGCGGTGGCCAGGGATCAAGAGAATTTAAAAAAACCCATTGATTGGATCATCACCGTTGATAACGGTATTTCGAGCGTTGCCGGTGTCGCACGGGCGAAGGCACTCGGCATCAAGGTACTGGTCACCGACCACCACCTGCCAGGTAAGATGCTGCCCGACACCCTAATCGTGAATCCGAATCTCAGACAGTGCCAATTCCCGAGCAAACATCTCGCTGGGGTAGGCGTCATGTTTTATGTCTTACTCGCCTTGCGTCGTGTGTGCCGCGATGAGCTGCTTTGGCCTGCGGATCGTATTCCGCAACTGGCAGACCTTCTGCCCATTGTTGCCCTTGGTACCGTGGCCGATATGGTGAGGCTTGACGCCAATAACCGTCGTCTAGTCGCACAAGGGCTTGAACGTCTTCGCCGAGGAAACTCCTTTGCGGGTCTGAATGCCCTTTTTCAGGTGGCCAACCTTAACGTTCGGGATGCAAGTGCCAGTAACTTCGGTTTCGCAATCGGACCTCGACTCAACGCAGCAGGCCGCCTCGGAGACATGGGCATTGGAATCCAGTGCTTGATTGAAGATGATCCCGACCGTGCACTGGACTTAGCCCAGCAGCTCGACGCCATGAACCATGAACGCCGCGAGATTGAGCAAGAGGCCCGAGACGAGGCGTTATCGCAGGCACTCAGCCTGCTCGAGTCCCAATCGAAGGCCGATCGAAAAAGCCTAGTGTTGCATGATTCACGCTGGCACCCCGGCGTTATTGGGCTAGTTGCGGGACGACTTAAAGAGCAGTTTTACCGGCCTGCTATCGTCTTTGCGGACGATAACGATCCGGGCCGTATTAAGGGCTCGTGCCGCTCAATTCCCGGTGTTCATATCCGCGACATTCTTGAGCGAATCGATACCCAGTATCCGGGCCTTATTCTTGCCTTTGGCGGGCATGCTATGGCCGCGGGTCTCGCTCTGGAGAGCGCCCGGCTTGATGAGTTCTCCACTCTTTTCGAATCAACCCTGGCTGACTTTGCGGGGCCTGAGCAGTTTTTGCAGCAACTCGATACCGACGGGCCGCTCGACGCACAGTATCTAAAGCTTGAGTTTGCCCAGCGATTGGCGGCTCAGGTCTGGGGCCAGGGCTTTCCGCCCCCCGTATTCATCAACCGGTTTGAGGTTATTGCACAACGTAGGCTTAAAGAGCGGCACCTGAAATTCACGGTCCGCCTAGCGCCGGGAAGCCCCAAACTTGAGGCCATCTGGTTTAACGCAGAACGCGACCTCGATACCCAGGCCACACTGGCCTATCAGCTCTCGATTAATGACTGGCAGGGCCGATCCTCACTGCAGCTAGAAGTGGTGGCGGTGGCGTAAAATTGAGGTTTTTCGACGGAAAACCAATGGAAGCCGAACGCATCAACCAGACCAGTTACTCCCTTCAATCCCTGCGTAAACGCGTGGATGACCTCCGGGGGTTTCTTTGACTTCGATGCGAAGTCTGCCCGCCTAGCCGAAGTCGATCGACTCGTCGAGGATCCAGCCCTGTGGGACGATCCTAAACGAGCACAAGAGATCGGCCGCGAAAAAAAGTCTCTCGAAACCGTTGTTGGGGCGATCAGCGGATTAACAAAAGATATCGCCGAAGGCATCGAATTATTAGAGATGGCAAGGGAAGAAGGCGATGACGCAACACTTCTTGCGGTCGAGCAGGATGCCCACTCCATTGAAGAAAAGGTAGCTGGGCTTGAGTTTCGCAGAATGTTTTCAAACCCGGCCGATCCCTCAAATTGTTTTCTCGATATTCAGGCGGGCGCCGGTGGCACAGAGGCCTGTGACTGGGCTTCAATCTTGTTGCGGCAATACCTCCGTTATGCGGAGCGTAAAGGATTTAAAGCCGAACTACTCGAGGAATCCGCAGGCGATGTCGCAGGAATCAAGTCTGCAACGATTAAAGTTAACGGCGATTACGCCTTCGGTTTCCTTCGAACCGAGACCGGTGTACACCGGCTGGTGCGCAAATCTCCTTTTGATTCCAGCGGGGGGCGACACACCTCATTTGCATCGGTATTTGTCTATCCAGAGGTTGATGACTCACTTGAGATTGATATCAATCCCGCAGATGTGCGGACCGATACCTACCGGGCCTCGGGTGCCGGGGGTCAGCACATCAACAAGACCGACTCTGCGGTTCGCCTCACCCACATCCCGACTGGAATCGTTGTTCAGTGCCAGAATGATCGATCTCAACATCGCAA
>DBCQ01000019.1 GCA_002293155.1 Burkholderiales bacterium UBA954
CTGCGGCTAGGCGTCCTCTACGACCTGCTTGGACGAACCCAACACGAGGATATGCGGCGTATTAGTGTTGAGCAGGCGATGCGGCGTTACGCGGTTGATGTTGAGCAGGCGAGGCGAATCGGTGAGTTTGCAATGAGCCTGTGGCGCAATTTAAAGATAGGCTCTGAGGAGGAACGCAGCGAGTTAGATCAGCAGCTACTCTGGGCAGCCTGCTTGCACGAGATCGGGCACTCAATCTCCCACAATAGTTTTCATAAGCATTCTGCCTACATACTGACCCACGCCGATATGCCTGGATTCTCCCGGCGCGAGCAGCAGGCGGTGGCCGCATTGGTCCTCGGGCAGGTGGGTAAGCTCAACAAGGTGCAGTCATTGATGGCGTCCCGCCCTGGTTGGGCGGCGTTGCTGTGTTTCCGTCTATCTTGTCTCTTTTATCGCAGACGGTTTACCGAGGATCTGCCGCAGGTGACGTTGAGCACCTTAGGGCAGGGATTTAGCGTCTCGGTTGCTGCCGATTGGCTCGCCGCCCACCCGCTCACCGAGTTTGGTCTTCAACAGGAGTCTGCTGAATGGGCGAAACTGGGTTTTGATCTACAATTCAAGGCTGTTCAGGCTGGCGAAGCGGTAATGCGGCAGTCCTCGGCAGGCGCGTAGCTCAGCTGGTTAGAGCACCACCTTGACATGGTGGGGGTCGTTGGTTCGAGTCCAATCGCGCCTACCACTTTGACCTAATAGATTTAGCCCCTAGAGGCACTCCGTTACAAAGGTTCCGATGGTGAATGTCACGCTGCCCGATGGCGCAGTGAAATCCTTCCCTCAGCCCGTAAAAGTGGCTGATGTTGCGGCAAGTATCGGCGCAGGACTCGCAAAGGCCGCAATTGCAGGCAGGTTAAACGGTGCGCTGGTCGATACAAGTTTTCTCATCGAGCATGATTCGCAGTTGTCGATCGTGACCGAACGGGATGCGGATGGCCTAGAGATTATTCGACACTCCACAGCCCATCTACTGGCCTATGCTGCACAGAAATTATTTCCTGGCCTTCAGGTCACGATTGGTCCGGTCATCGAGAACGGTTTTTACTACGACTTCGCTTATGAGCGGCCACTGACCCCGGAAGACCTTGAATCTATTGAGGCCACCATGCGGGCACTTGCCGCAAAGGATGAGCCCATCGTGCGAGAGGTATGGAATCGAGACGAGGCAGTGAATTTATTTCTGCAGATGGGCGAGAAATATAAAGCAGAAATTATTGGATCAATTCCGGCCGACCAGCCCATCTCACTGTACAGAGAAGGCGATTTTGTGGACCTCTGCCGAGGGCCTCATGTTCCATCAACAGGAAAGTTAAAAGTATTCAAGCTCATGAAGGTTGCGGGTGCCTATTGGCGCGGTGATCATCGCAATGAAATGCTGCAGCGTGTGTACGGCACAGCGTTTGCAAAAAAAGATGAGCTCGACACCTATCTACATCAGCTCGAAGAGGCCGAGAAACGCGATCACCGAAAACTTGGCAAGGCCCTAGATCTTTTTCACATGCAGGATAACGCGCCGGGTATGGTGTTTTGGCACCCCAAGGGCTGGTCGATCTGGCAGCAGGTCGAGCAGTATCTGCGGCAGGTCTATGTCGAGAGTGGCTATCAGGAGGTCCGTTGCCCCCAGATTCTCGATCGCTCGCTCTGGGAGGCCTCTGGCCACTGGGAGCACTACAAAGACAATATGTTCACCACGGCCTCAGAGAACCGGGATTACGCGGTCAAACCCATGAACTGCCCCGGCCACATCCAGGTCTTTAACTCCGGCCTGCGCAGCTACCGGGACCTCCCCCTGCGTTACGGCGAATTCGGTTCTTGTCATCGCAATGAGTCCTCCGGCAGTCTCCATGGCCTACTTAGGGTGCGCGGATTTACCCAAGACGATGGCCATATTTTTTGCACCGAGGATCAGATTCAGTCAGAGGTGGATGCCTTCACTCGTAAGTTGCTGGCGGTCTATAGAGATTTTGGTTTTGAGAGCGTGATCTACCGGCTCTCGACGCGGCCTGTCAATCGGGTCGGATCCGATGAGAGCTGGGATAAGGCCGAGCGTGCGCTGGCAGAGGCCTTAAATAACGTGGGCGTTCAATGGCAGGAGCTCAAAGGCGAGGGCGCGTTCTATGGACCCAAAATTGAGTATTCTCTAAAGGACTCTCTTGGCCGTATCTGGCAGTGTGGAACGATCCAGGTGGATTTCAATATGCCGGTGCGACTTCATGCTGAGTTCGTAGATTCCGATAACACCCGCAAATCCCCGGTCATGCTGCACCGGGCGATCGTTGGTTCTCTCGAGCGATTTATTGGAATCTTGATTGAAAACTTCGCCGGGGCGATGCCCGTCTGGCTGGCTCCCGTGCAGGCTGTGGTCGCCTCGATCACGGATTCTCAAGCGGATTACGCCCAAAGTGTTGCGAAAACCTTGCAAAACCGGGGCTTTCGGGTCCAGGCGGATTTGCGAAGTGAGAAAATCTCCCTTAAAATCAGGGAGTTAAGCCTGCAAAAAGTGCCGTATATCTTGGTCGTTGGAGACAAAGAAAAGGCGTCTGGTCAGGTAACAGTTCGCGCTCGGGGTGGAACAGATCTCGGCGCCATGGCAGCGGACGCCTTCGGCCAACGACTTGAACAGGAAGTTCAGTCCCGGCAATAAGGCGTCCGAGTTTTTTCGGATTTTAAAAGGAACACAATAATCGCTACAGATCGTTCGCATCGCATAAACGCAGAAATCAACGCACCGCAGATCCGGTTGGTTGGGGTAGATAACGAAGCGCTCGGAATTGTTCAGGTTGCCGAGGCCCTCAAAATGGCTGATGAAGCCGAAGTGGATTTAGTAGAAATTGCGCCGCAGGCCGATCCGCCTGTTTGCAAACTGATGGATTACGGTAAGTTCAAGTATCAGGAACAAAAGCGTGCCCACGATGCAAGACTGAAGCAGAAGGTTATACAGGTTAAGGAAGTAAAGTTTCGCCCCGGCACTGATGACAATGATTATCAAGTGAAGGTTAGGAATGTAGTGCGTTTCTTGGAAGAGGGCGACAAGGTGAAGATCACCCTGCGCTTTCGAGGCCGTGAGATGGCCCACCAAGAGTACGGAGTCCGGATGTTGGAGCGTCTGCGGGTAGATTTGGATGAGCAGGCGGTGGTTGAACAGATGCCCAAGCTCGAAGGGCGCCAGATGGTGATGGTGATTTCGCCAAAGAAAAAGAAGTAAGGAAGTAAGGAAGTAAAGTATTAAGATGTAGCAACAAACCGATGTACCGCAGTATCAAAAGCTTTGCCAGGTTGTTTAAGTGACTGCATGTGTTGGCGTAGCCAGTGCAGACCACCTGAGCAGGCGTTAAAACGGAGCAATAAATGCCCAAAATGAAGACCAAGAAGGCGGCTGCAAAGCGCTTTCAGGCCCGCGGCAGTGGGTCCATCAAGCGTGCGCATGCAACCAAGCGCCATATCCTAACGAAGCGCTCGACCAAAAATAAGCGTCAGTTGCGTGGAACTCTCACGGTACATGAGTCGGACATCAAACATGTTCGCGCCATGATGCCTTACGCATAAGGGAGACTCAACATGCCTCGCGTAAAACGTGGAGTAACCGCAAGAGCTCGTCACAAGAAAATTCTTGCACTGGCCAAAGGATTTCGTGGCCGTCGTAATAACGTATTTCGGGTCGCCAAGCAGGCGGTAATGCGTGCTGGGCAGTATGCCTATCGCGACCGTCGCAATCGCAAGCGTGTATTTCGTGCGCTATGGATCACGCGTATTAATGCTGCCTGCCGTCAACACGATATTAACTACAGCCGGTTTATTGCAGGGTTAAAGAAGGCCAATATCGATCTTGATCGCAAAGTATTGGCCGATCTCGCTGTGATGGATAAGCCCGCGTTCGCATCGATTGTTGCGACTGTTAAAGCTGCGATCGCTAAGTAGTTAGCGGTCTGGCTGCCGAGGGATAGTCCATGACCGACCTGGCGCGGCTTATCTGCGATGCCCAAGAGGCCTTTGAGACTGCTGCGGATTCCGTAGCCCTTGAGAATGCCAAGGCACGGTTTCTAGGTAAAAGCGGACAACTGACTGAGCGCTTAAAGGCACTCAGTCAGGTCGATGCTGAGGCGAGAAAAACCCTCGGCGCAGAAATCAACGCAGCAAAAACCGAAATTGAAGTGCTCTTGCAGCGTCGTCGTCAGCAGATTGCCGATGCGGCACTTGGCGAGCGCCTTGCAGCGGAATCGATCGATGTCTCCTTGCCTGGACGCGGCCGTGGTGTCGGCGCGATCCATCCGGTGATTCGTTCCTGGCGGCGGGTTGAACAGATTTTTACTTCGATTGGCTTCGATGTTGCCGATGGCCCCGAGATCGAGACCGACTGGATGAACTTCACGGCCTTGAACAATCCGGAGAATCATCCCGCCCGCTCAATGCAAGACACCTTCTATCTGCAAAAGCGAGATGAGCAGGGACTGCCCTTATTGTTGCGCACGCATACCAGCCCAATGCAGGTGCGATACGCCAAGACCCATGCCCCACCGATTAAGGTGATTGCGCCTGGGCGCACCTATCGGGTCGATAGCGATGCGACCCACTCGCCGATGTTCCATCAGGTCGAGGGCCTTTGGATTGCCGAGGATGTCTCGTTTGCAGATCTAAAGGGCGTCTACACAAATTTCTTACAGCAATTCTTTGAGACGACTGATTTACAGGTTCGTTTTCGTCCGTCATTTTTCCCATTTACGGAGCCGTCTGCCGAGATTGATATGCGCTTTGAATCTGGCCCGCTTAAGGGGCGCTGGTTAGAAATTTCTGGATCCGGCCAGGTCCACCCGCAGGTGATACGACACTTCGGGCTTGATCCCGAGCGTTATATTGGATTTGCTTTTGGAAGTGGCCTTGAGCGCATGACGATGTTGCGCTATGGGATCGCTGATTTACGGATGTTTTTTGAAAATGATCTTCGTTTCTTGCGGCAGTTTGTCTAACTATGAGAGTTCCTGAAAAATGGCTTCGTAGCATGGTTAATCCTGCCATGAGTGTCGAGTCACTCGCAGAGTTACTCACCATGGCGGGGTTAGAGGTCGAGGAGGCTGAGCCACTTGCACCGCATTTCACAGGCGTTGTTATCGCGCGGGTGCTTGCGACAGAAAAGCATCCCGATGCCGATCGCCTGCGCGTATGTCAGGTGGATACGGGTTCTGGCTCGCCATTACAGATTGTCTGCGGCGCACCGAACGTGGTTCCCGAGATGCTGGTCGCGTGCGCCACAGAGGGTGCTGTCTTACCGGGTGGATTCAAGATTAAGCGCGCAAAGATGCGGGGCATTGAGAGCCAAGGCATGTTGTGTTCCGCTAAAGAGCTTGGCATTGCAGAAGATGCAGAGGGTCTGCTGTCTTTACCCTCGGCCTTAGCGACACGCCTCGGTAACAATCTGCGCGAGGCGCTTGATCTTGATGCACAGGTCTTGACTCTAAAGCTCACCCCGAATCGTGCTGACTGTTTATCGATTCTCGGTGTTGCCCGCGAGGTCTCGGCGTTAACCTCAAGCCCGATTACACCGCCGCAGTGGCCGCAGATTACGCCCACCGTCTCAGACCGTGTCGCGGTCACCGTCGAGGCCAAAGACCTCTGCGGTCGATTCTCAGGGCGCGTGATGAAGGGCGTGAATGCCGCCGCATTAACTCCCGATTGGATGCGTGCGCGGCTCGAGCAGTCGGGTCAGCGCTCGATCACCGCCTTGGTCGACATTTCAAACTACGTGATGCTTGAACTCGGCCAGCCCACCCACATTTTCGATCTCGATAAGCTCGAGGGTGGCCTCACGGTCCGTTGGGCCCGCGATGGCGAAACACTCACCCTGCTCAATGGCCAGACGGTGCGCTTAACGCCCTCAGTCGGTGTCATTGCGGATAACGGTAAGCCAGAGCAGCCCGCCGAATCATTAGCAGGGATTATGGGTGGCGAGTCGACTTCCGTCAGTACCGCAACGAAGAATATCTATATCGAAGCCGCCTTCTGGTGGCCGGATGCAATTCGGGGTCGTGCCCGTTCGTTTAATTTCACTACCGAGGCGGGCCATCGATTCGAGCGCGGTGTGGATTGGTCGCGCACGATCGAGCATATTGATTACATCACTCATCTGATTCAAACGATCTGTGGTGGCGAGGCAGGGCCTCTCGATGATCAGACGCTGGCCGTTCCGAAGCGCGTCCCAGTAACCATGCGAATTGCTCGGTGCAGCAAGGTCTTAGGAATTAGCGTTCCAGCGCAGACCTGTTTAGAGATTTTTAAGCGCTTGGGTTTTGGGGCTGAGCTCTCAGGAGATCAGGCGCTCATTACGGTGACGCCGCCCAGCGCACGATTCGATATTGAGATCGAAGAGGATCTGATTGAAGAGGTCGCGCGCGTGTATGGGTTTGACAGAATCCCAGCCCGGCCTCCTATTGCTCCAATCGTGATGTCGGCGCCTAAGGAGTCATCGCGCTCTGTGATGCAGTGCCGAGATCGTATGGTCGATAACGATTATGTTGAAGTGATTACCTATAGTTTTGTAAGCGAGGCGGGTGCGACGCAGATTCGCGCTGAGACGCCGCTAGCGTTGCTCAACCCCATGGCCTCTCACCAGTCAGTCATGCGTACGAGCCTGCTGACTGGTTTGTTGGAGTGTCTAACGTCCAACCTGTCACGCAAACAATCCCGGGTTCGTATTTTCGAGATCGGCAGAACCTTTCACGATTGCCCGGCCGTTGTTGCTGGGGATTGGACAGTCAAGGGGATTGATCAGCCCATCAGAATTGCCGGCCTCGCTCTGGGCGGTGCCGTTGACGAGCAGTGGGGTCAGACATCGCGAGAGGTTGATTTTTTTGATGTTAAGGCCGATCTCGAGGCCCTAGTTGCGCCATTGATACTCACTACAAGATTACCCAAGGCGGGTAAGCCCGCGGGTGAGAAAACCGTTGTTGGGCCAGAGGCCGAGCCCAGTCTGATGGCGCTTCACCCTGGGCGTTGCGCAGAGGTGCTCATTGATGGACAGGTGGTGGGAGTGTTGGGCGAATTACATCCTAGAATCGCTCAGGCCGCAGGCCTTACACAGCCGCCAGTCGTGTTTGAACTCCTCTTGGCGCCGCTCTTAACGGTTCCTATGCCAGCCGTTACCGAGGTCTCCAAGTTTCCCCCGGTTACCCGGGATCTGGCCCTTGTCGTGGGCTCTGAGACCCCCATGGGGGACCTGATTTCCACCCTAAACCGGGTAAAAACCCAATCAAAACAAGGATCTTGGATACAACATATCAAGTGTTTTGATGATTATCGAGGTAAAGGACTGTCCGAAAAGGAAAAAAGTCTAGCTTTCAGGTTTATACTTCAGAGTCCCGAAGCTACTCTCCAAGATTCCGAGGTCGACGCGTTGATGAATGACATCGTAAAACTGATGCAGTCCGAGTTCTCAGCCCGCCTTCGTACCTAAGCCAGCTAGAACGACCCATCGTGCAATTTGATCCAAAGTCCGTGGACGGAACTTTGCCGTTTTCTGCCCCCAATCTCAACGAGAGCCTCACGGTATTGTTAGATCACGTGGGATTAAAGAGCCAGGACGACACCCTGACCAAGGCTGAACTGGCTGACCTGCTTTTCGAGGTGGTGGGGCTCAACAAGCGGGAAGCCAAAGAGGTCGTAGATATCTTTTTTGAAGAAATCCGAGAGACCTTGGTGGCTGGCCGAAGCGTGAAGCTCTCCGGCTTTGGAAACTTTCAATTACGCGACAAGCCCCAGCGCCCGGGCAGAAACCCAAAAACAGGCGAAGAGATCCCGATCGCCGCCCGCAGGGTAGTCACTTTTCATGCGAGCCAGAAGCTGAAGTCCTACGTACAGGACCCAACCCGTAAGCCGCTCGATGCTTACGCAGATGATGAATCCTGACGATGGACGCCCGGACCTCCTCAATTACCCTGCCGCCGATTCCGGCTAAACGGTATTTCACAATCGGCGAAGTAAGCGATTTGTGTGCGGTTAAACCCCATGTGTTGCGCTATTGGGAGCAGGAATTTACACAGCTTCGCCCAATGAAACGGCGCGGCAATCGTCGCTACTACCAGCATCATGAGGTCTTGCTGATCCGCAAGATTAGAGAGTTACTCTACGACCAGGGCTTCACCATCAGTGGTGCACGCAATCAACTGATGGATGCACGAATTAATGGTGTTGGAGTGGGGATCACGGAAGCCCGTGTTGCCCCAGTTTCTGACGAGGTGGAATTGAATTCCGAGGCCTCAGCCCAAGTGGATGTAAAGAGCGTTCGTCATACCTTGCAAGAGGTCTTGATGCTCTTAAAAGGGTCATCGGGTCGGCTATAATCGAGGGCTTCGGTCGGGGCGTAGCGCAGCCTGGTAGCGCACTTGCATGGGGTGCAAGGGGTCGGATGTTCGAATCATCTCGCCCCGACCAATATCTTAATGTGCTGTGGACTCATTAAACCTTAACGACTGGATTGGCCGCCAAGAGCTGGCCCAAGATACGGTAACGCCAACACCTGTGGCGGCCCTTTCAGCGACACTCGACCTTGATTCAGCGCGGCCGCAAGAGGGCGTTATGCTGCCGCCGCTTTGGCACTGGCTTTACTTCTTGCCGCTCTACAAACAATCCGAGATTGGCGCCGATGG
>DBCQ01000016.1:0-6785 GCA_002293155.1 Burkholderiales bacterium UBA954
GAGAGCCCGTCCTCGACGCCCTCGACCAGGCGTGCGATTGCCTCCGGCTGATCGCCGGCAGGCTCGAACGGCAGCGCGAGCTCAAAGGGACTTCCGGGGAACTGGATCACCCCGGGGTTTTCACGGACTCCCATGCTAGACTTTCGACTGAGTTTTTCCGGTTAAAAAAATTTGTGCAATCGCGCATTTTCGCCTGTTGAGCCCTGAATTTCCACATATTTTTCTCTCTCCGAGCCCTTGACAAAAGGGATTTGAACCTTCCATGACCAGCCCAAACACCTCCCTTTTTGCAGCCGTTGAGATGGCCCCTAAAGACCCAATTCTTGGTCTAACTGAAACCTACTTGGCTGACAGCCGGCCGAATAAGGTCAATCTAGGGGTTGGGGTCTACTACGACGATAACGGCAAGTTACCGTTACTTAGGGCCGTAAAGAAAGCAGAAGAGTCCAGAATAGCAAAAGGATTGGCTCGTGGTTATCAGCCAATCGATGGTCCCGCCGCCTATAACAAGGCGGTCCAGGCCCTCTTGTTCGGGGAATCCAGCCCGGAGCTCACCTCCGGCCGGGTGGTCACCATGGATACCCTAGGCGGCACGGGCGGGCTTAAAGTAGGCGCAGATTACCTACGCCGGCTGATCCCGAGCAGCAATGTCCTCATCAGTGACCCCACCTGGGAAAACCACCGGGGGGTGTTCGAAAATGCGGGCTTCCAAGTTGGAACCTATACCTACTACGACGCGAAGACCCACGGACTTGATTTCGGCGGAATGGTCAAAAGCCTTAAAGGTATGCCGGACCGAAGCATCGTCTTGCTCCACGCCTGCTGCCATAACCCGACCGGCGTAGACCTTACCCCCCAGCAGTGGGAGGAGGTCGTCACCCTGTGCAGGGTTAAGAACTTTGTCCCCTTCCTTGACCTTGCCTACCAAGGGTTTGGCGATGGGATTGCGCAAGACGCCCTCGCGGTGGAACTCTTCTCAAAGTCTGGACTTCCGTTTCTGGTCGCAAGCTCATTTTCAAAATCATTTTCTCTTTACGGCGAACGCGTTGGTGCACTAACGATCGTCACGGCCGACGCCAATGAGGCCACCCGAGTTCTCAGCCAGGCCAAGCGGATCATCCGCACCAACTACTCCAACCCCCCAACCCATGGGGGCGCCATCGTCACCGATGTTCTCACCACCCCGGAGCTACGAAAACTCTGGGAAGACGAGCTCGCCGAGATGCGCAATCGTATCCGCGAGATGCGCATGGAGTTTGTCGCGCGCTTAAAAGCGCTCAATGTGAAACAGGACTTTTCTTTCGTGGCTCGTCAACGCGGAATGTTCAGTTTTTCAGGCCTCAACCCCCAACAGGTGGACCGGCTTCGCGAAGAGTTTGCAATCTACGCAATACAATCGGGACGAATCTGTGTCGCCGCAATGAACTCAGGCAATATCGATCGCGTTGTCAAATCGGTCGCAGCGGTCCTGTAACCGCAATTGCATAAACTCGCGATTCGCCCTCAGTCCTCTGGTCTGTTAGGCCTGACAAGCGCCTAGCATTTCACCCTAAGGAGTTCCCCGAAGTGACTTCGGGGGACAGATCTGTTGTCATAGGGTCTGGGCTGACCGGGGAGCGGACATGCTGTGCCTTTATAAGGCAGGGAACTGACCTGCCATGACCTCAACAATTCGAATTGCCGTCTGCGACGACTGGGAACACTGCGCGCTAGAGTGCGCCGACTGGAGCACTCTGCAGCAACGCGCCGACGTTCAGATCTTTACATCTGCATTTCCCTCTCGAGACGAGGCAATCGCAATACTGAAAGATTTTGATGCCATCTGCTTAATGCGGGAACGCACACCCTTTCCAAAAGAAGTTATTGCCAAGCTCCCCAGGCTAAGACGACTCCTCTATACCGGTGAGCGTAATCTCTCGGTTGATTCAGAATTTGCACGTAGTCAGGGCATCACTGTCTCGGGCACTCCCGGGGGGCCTAACAAGGCATCAACTGCAGAACATACCTGGTCAATGATCCTCGGCGCAACGCGACGGACTGTTCCCGCAATGACAGGCCTGCTCGCAGGGTACTGGAGAGGAGACCCCACCGGCGAACCCTATGCGCTTCCCGACACCCTTGAGGGTGATCGCTTAGGTATTCTCGGACTGGGCGGCATCGGTGCACGGGTCGCTCGAATTGGACAGGCCATCGGCATGGAGGTCGTTGCCTGGAGTCAGAACCTCACCGATGAAAAAGCAGCCGAACATGGCGTGCGCCGCGTTGAGAAAAACGAGTTACTCGCAACCTCGAAGATTATTTCACTACACCTCGTTCTATCAGACCGTACACGGGGTCTGATTGGGCCCACCGAATTCTCATTGATGCGCCGTGATTCAGTATTGGTGAACACCTCCCGCGCCGGTCTCATCGATGAGACCGCATTAATTGAGGCACTCGATTCAGGAAGGCCGTCTCATGCAGCACTTGATGTCTTCACCATCGAACCACTGCCAAAGGATCATCCGATACTTGGACACTCCGCGGTAACTCTCACACCACACCTTGGTTTTGTATCAACGCGTGTCTACGAGATGTTTTACAAAACGATCGTGAACGATCTCTCAAAATGGGTTGAAGAACGAGAGCCGCGCTGATTGTCTTACGCGCTTGCCGGTGTTGGCGGATGCTCCTCTGGGCCCACACCCAAGGCGATTAGAAAACGAGAGACCATGTTGTAGGCCGCGATTACGCCAACCAACTCCACAACTTTTGTATTGCCGAGCTGCTTTTGTAACTCACCAAGAACCTCTGGGGCGACCTGGATCTGGCGTGTCATTTGAAACGTTAATCGAATCACCTGCTGTTCGGTGGAGTCGAACATCGAGAAATCCGCAGTCTCATTGTCGATGAGACGCAGTGCATCGACCTGTGCCTGGGTTCCGCCTGCTGCCAGTAATTCGGGTGAATGGTGAAAAAACTCATACTCCGCCCCGTTGAGCACTGCAACACCACACATTGCAATTTCTCGATGCTTTGCCGAGATCGACAAATTCCGGCGAACCTCCCCAATAAAGGCATTCCAGCCGCGGGCATACGGAATGCTATGTAAGAGCATTCGGTCGAGATTAATTAGCTGGCCGCCGCGTCGTTTACGAATCGCACCCACCACGTCAGCCGGATCTGAAAGATCATGCGCGACATAAGGAATGATTGGTGAGGGTGTTGGGGTCATAACCGCCTCGCAATGGCGTTGATTGGACGCCCATTCTATCGAAGCGCGCTCGCCGGGAGAACGCTTCGGCGGTCGAGGCGCCCAGCTGTGCAGTGGAGCTCAGCAAGAGGGTTGGAGATATTGTAAAATCCGGGCTCTTTCCTCGATAGCTCAGTTGGTAGAGCACCGGACTGTTAATCCGTAGGTCCCTGGTTCGAGCCCAGGTCGAGGAGCCATACAAACTAGAAGGCGCTTAGCCGTCTGATAACTGCAACCGGGAAGGATTTTTCTGCTCCCGGTTATGCCACCAGAGGGCAAGCCCCCGGTAGAGCCCGTGCACAAACTTACAGTAGGGCATCAATAAGAAAAATGTGAGCACCGTCGAGAGGTGCACAAGGTGCAAAAGCGGCATTGCTGCCGTGGATCTGAGCGCCATAGACAGCAGCCCGCTCGCAGCAACTACCAAGAGAAGTGTCACAAACCCGACATCCATGGTGGTCTGCGTTGGGTCTGTCAGCGCCTCGTGGCGGCGGCGCCTCTGAACTAATGCCGCCACGCAACCGATTACCATCAGCAGCCCGCCGGTTATTCCCAAGAGCTTGGGCAGACTGGTCATCGCATAGGGCGCAGAAAGGCCCAGACCATAGTGATAGAAGGTTGCAACACTGGTCGATGCAAAACACAACATAAAACCAAGAAATACCATCTGATGTGCGATTCGTCGCTGCTGGGTAGGCTGGTCATTATCCTGCGCACAGCCCTGACCGCCGCCATCGAGATATCGTAGTTGAACAATATCCGATAAGGTCTGCCGGGCCTCTGCCAGGGGGTAGGCCTCTTCGTTTGCAAGCCCATTGAGCAGTCGCCAGTATCGATACCCACTCATGGCCATCGCGCCAATCGAGAATAAAAAGATAGGCCCAAATAGCCCCACCAAGACATTGTGCGGTGTGATGTCGTAAAACAATTGCTCAGTACTCGCAGCCAGAAATAGTTTTTCTGCATCTTTGCCGGCAAGAATAAATGCCAGAAGAAAAATCACAACAAACCCAATGATGCTGCCCGCCACAAGTGCAACACCCTGCTGTTGGTAAAGCCTGCCGAGCCAGCCCGGGGTCGCAAACTTGGCGTAGGTTTCTTTACGGACCGCCGCCATTGCTTTTGGCACTTCGATTGCAAATTCATGCGGGGGTGCGTACTGGCAGGCGTGATAACAGGCCCCGCAGTTATGGCAGAGATTAGCCAGAAAGTGCATCGACTCTGCTGTAAATTCAAGTCGACGCTCCATTGCCGGAAATACAGCACAGAAACCCTCGCAGTAGCGGCAGGAGTTACAAATGCCCATCGCGCGCGCAGCCTCCAGGGTTGCATCGGTGTGGCGGACAATCGGAATAAACGCCCCGCTCATATACATAGCTCTTCTTGAGGGCGGCGCATCGCTGCGAGAGCCGCCTGCTGACCAGCCAATCGCCCGAAAACGGACCCAATCGTCATCCCCACACCGGCGACATAACCTTGGCCCAATACATTGCCCGCAACAATCTCTCCTGCGGCGAAAAGGTTCTCCGAATAATCATCGAACAACACCTGACACTTGTTATTGATTTTCACGCCAAGGTAGGTAAATGTAATTCCGGGGCGCAGGGGATAGGCTGTAAACGGAGGGGTATCGAGTCTCTGGGCCCAGTGGGTTTTGGGTGGTGTCAGCCCCTCGGTATGACAATCATCTAGCACCGCATGGTTAAACCGTCCGGTAACTACGGCTGCGTTATAGGCGCTTACCGTTTTGCTCAGAGCATCAGGGTGTAATCCAATTTTTACTGCAAGCGCCTCAATCGTTTGAGCACTCTCACCGGGAAAAACAGGCGGCATAAAGCGGCCCTGCGCCTTCGCATCAATAATTGAGTAGCCAATCTGATCCGGTTGCTGGGCAACAAGGCGACCCCAGATCGCATAACGCTTTGGCCAGAAATCCTCGCCTTCGTCATAAAACCGTTGACCCTCTTTGTTGACAACAATTCCAAGAGAGACGCAATCAATCCGGGTCACGATTCCGCCGTCATACATCGGGGCCCGTGCATCAATTGCGACACAATGGCCCTGGGTTACATCACCAATCGATTGCGCGCCCTGGGCAATCAGATCTCTGAGCAACACCCCTTGATTAAAACGGCATCCGCGGATTAGGAATTGATCTGCCGCAGGCCCCCAGGCTTCGCGAAGCCACTCTCGATTAGATTCAAATCCGCCACTCGCTACAACCACCGCCTTAGCGGGAAGTCGGTGTGCCCCGCCAGCCTTATCGGACACCCAGGCCGCCTGAAATCCCTTGCGGTCGATCTCAAGTCGCTCGACTGGGCTGTCGTACTGAATCTGGATTCCCAATGACTCGGCCGACCGGTAATAGGCGTTCATTAAGGCTTTACCACCACCCAGGAAGAAATTGTTGGTTCTCGAGAGATGGAGTGTGCCGCCAAGGCAGGCCTGGAATCGAACGCCGTATCGCTGCATCCACTGGGGGCACTCTGACGATGCGCGAATCACTTGACGGGCAAGCTCCTCAGTGGTCTTGCCACCGGTAACTCGAATCAAATCATCAAAAAACTCGTCCTCGCCATACGCTTCGGTCAGATAGCCCATTGGACTGTCATGCATGACGCGGATATTTCGGGTGTGAATGCTATTGCCACCCCGCTCAGCGCGAGAGGCAGACTCCAACACCACAACCCGCCGGGCACCATGCTCAACAGCCGACAAGGCCGCACAGAGGGCGGCATTACCTCCGCCAATAACCAAGACATCAATCATTCAACGCGCATGCTAATCAGAACTGATAACGACGCAGGCCACCATCGACCGGGATCACTGTTCCGGTAATGTATTGGGCGAGGGGCGAGCAAAGAAAAATCGCAAGCGCCGCGAGATCCTCGGGCTCGCCATAGCGGCCCATCGGGATCTCATGTTCGGACTGCCAGGCCCGGTACTCTGGGGTGTAATTCCTGAGGATCTGGTCACTCATGATTCGGCCAGGCGGAATACTGTTGACCGTGACTCCTTTTTTTCCAACCTCGCGAGACAATCCCTTAGACCAGGAGTGGATTGCGGCCTTTGCACAGAATGCGCCATTAATTCCGTCGGGCTCTGATTTACCGGTGATGTTGATGATACGACCCCAGCCGTTATTCATCATCTGATCAATTAAGCGATCTGTGAGTTGACGATGCCGGGTGAAGTTTAGTGTCATGGCCTCGTGCCAAGTCTCCTCAGCGGTATGCAGTTTGAAGGGCCGCGAGCCGCCTGCGTTATTGATCAGAATATCGACACGCCCTAAGCCCGACAATGCCGCACGGGCAACATGCTCCGGCGCATCCTCTGCCATCGCATCCTGCACAATCACCACCGGTGGCTTTCCTCCCTCGGCGGTGATTTCCTTTGAGAGTTCTTCGAGATGCTGCTGGCGACGGCCCGTAATTGCCAGGTGTACGCCCTCCCTGGCGAGCCCTTTGGCAATCGCTCGACCGATACCCGAGCTTGCACCCGTCACAATTCCCGTCTTGCCGATGAGTTGAAGATCCATCACGCCCCCCTTCGT
>DBCQ01000016.1:6870-12605 GCA_002293155.1 Burkholderiales bacterium UBA954
GAGCGCGCCTGGCAAATCGTCGTTACACTCATGTCATGACCTACGCCGATCAAGCCTACGAGCAGATCCTTAAACGAATTCGTAACGCCGAGCTTCGTCAGGGCGATCCACTCACCGAGGATCGAATCGCCGCCGAACTTGGAATGAGCCGCACACCAGTGCGGGAGGCTCTCGGCCGCCTCGTAAGCCGTGGTCTCGCCGAGATCTCGTTTGGCCGTACCCTTGCCGTGCGCAGACTTGAACGAACACAGGTGATTGAGCTCTATGAGATGCGGCAGATACTCGAGGGCGCAGCCGCACGGCTTGCGGCCAAGCATGCGTCAAAGGCAGAGATTTTCTCCCTTGAACAGATCCTAGAGAAAACAAAGCCAGTCAAGGGTAGTGTTAAACATAAGCCAAACGATATGGCGAAACTCAATACCGATTTCCACGAGGCGATTGTTCAGGCAACCCACAACCGCTACCTACAGCAGCAGGCATCTCAGCTCAATGAGTCGCTTTGGCTACTCAATGGCACGACCTTCTCGTTTAAAGGCCGCTCAGAGACCGCCTACAACGAACACAAATCCGTATTCGAGGCGATCGCTGCTGGCCAAGAAGAGCAGGCCGAAGCTCTTGCCCGACTTCATATCGAGAGATCTCTTCAAATCCGCCTCACGATGGGTATCTAAGAGCCGGGCTGCAACAACCCAAAGCCCCCAAGGACAGCCCCAGCGGCGATGAGGTAGACCGGGGCAAGGCGGGAGAAATAAGCGATCGCGATAGCGACCACCGTCACCAATCCCACGCGCCACTCATTAATCCAAGGTTTGAGTAGCACGATACCCGTTGCAAAAATCAAGCCGATAGCAATCGGTGCCAAGCCCTCGCGCAAGCCCCTCATCCAATACGAATTCGGATTCGAGACAATTTTTCGGCCTGCATAAACAGCGAGAATTGCGGAGGGCATTAGGCAGCCGACCGTCATGGCAACAGCCCCCCAGAATCCGGCGGCCTGCCAACCCAGCACCGTCACGAATAAGACATTGGGCCCGGGGGCCGATTGAGCCAGGGCAATCGAACCCATAAACTGGGCATCGGTCAGAAGTCCTTTATCCGCAACTAGATATTTGTGCATTGCGGGTGCTAGGGAGAGAGCCCCGCCAGTAGCGAGGAGTGAGAGCAGAAGAAATCGAAGAAATAAATCGATAATCAATGGCCAGCCAACATCAGGCGTTATCGCACTCAACATATCTACTCTTTTTCTGAGACCTGCGTTTTTACCGCTTCGCCTGCGCCCTGACCACGAATCTGCCAAAGCCGAATCGCAATCGCCGGAACGCCAAACACCAACATTGTCATCGGCAAGGACATCCCCCCGATGCCAACGGCCAAGACTGTTCCTACCAGCGCAATCCAGCCAATCCTGTAACCGGACTGCGAACCAATTAGACGCAAACCCATCGCGACAACCAGGCCGATCGACACAGCGCCCATACCCAATAATGCACCCTTCGTTACAGGGTGCTCGGAAAACGACTGAAACAATAAGGTCAGTATCGACACTAAAACAATCGGGATCGAGAGGCAGCCCATCGCCGACGCAAAAGCGCCCCGCCAGCCCTGGAATCGGTCACCCAGCATCAAGGAGAGGTTCACAATATTCGGCCCCGGTATGGCCTGGGCTACGGCCAGCATCTCGACAAAATCTTTCTGGCTGAGCCACTTCTTATCAACAACAACCACGCGCTCGGCAATTGGCAGTACCCCGCCAAAGGCCTGCGCCGCCATTTTGGTAAAGGCCCAATAGAGTTCGGAGACTCCCGGAGGATTTGTGATCACAAAAGCTTATCCAATCTTAGTTTTTAATGATTAAGCAGGCTTCGACTAAGATGGGAAGCCTAACGCATTCGGTATTCTCCCTAGGGTAAAAACCTTCCGCAAGGAGTATCGTAAGTTCCGACATCGAATTCGTATACATTCTTTTATTGTCCCACCACAAGGAGAGCAGCATGAGAAATCCCCAGAAGAGACAGACCCTCACCCGACTCGCAGTCGCAGTGGGTATCGCAGCAACGGGTCTAGGCACCGCCTCAATTGGCGTGGCGCAGAGCTTCCCAACGAAGCCCGTCACGATCTTAGTGCCCTTCGATACTGGTGGTTTTAACGACCGTATAGCCCGCGCCTTTGCACCCTACTTACAGAAACAGCTCGGTCAGCCCGTAACGGTGATCAACCGAGGTGGCTCGGGCGCCCTACTCGGCCATACCTTCCTCTTGCAGCAGCCGCCCGATGGGTACACGATTGCAATGTCCTCGGTCAATTACGTCTCAACCAATATTGGTATCGGAAAGGCAAAGTTTAAACTCGAGGATTTCGATGTTCTGAATCTCCCATCCAGTGATTACTCTCTGTTGGCAACGGCCTCCGAGTCCAACTGGAAGAGCATGAAGCAGGTTCTCGATGCCCTGAAGAAAGACCCAAAGAGCGTCTCGATTGGGGTTCAGCCCGGCTCAGCAGACCTGATCAACGTCACCTTACTGCTCAGAGCGTACGGGATTGATCCGAAGCAAGTCCGAATTGTCACCTTTGCAGGCGGTGGCCCAACCCGTAACGCTGTAATCGGTAAAACAGTTGATGTTGGAGTCGTTGGGGCAGAAGGCTGGGTTGCACTGAAGCCAAGAATTAACGCCTTAATGATCTTCTCTGACGAGCGCGAGCCCGACTTCAAAGACACGCCGATCATTGAAGAGTTTGCTAAGGCAAACAAGATAGCGATCGAATGGGTGCCGGGCTCCCAGCGGGGCTGGACGCTCTCCGCAGAAGTGGGTAAGAAAAACCCTGCCGTGAGAGCGCGATGGATTGAGGCAATTCAAAAGGCTATGAACGACCCACAGTGGGTCGCTAGCGCAAATGAATTGAAGTACCCCAACCCCTGGCTAGGGCCTGAGAAATCCCAGGCAGCGTATCTCAAGGCGTCGCGGATTCTTGATAAGCACATGGATCTGATTAAGAAAGACTAGTTAAACCATCAGCTCAAAACCACAGCGAACGGGGCCACCCCGCTCGCTGTGGTTTTTTACCTCACTCGACAGCCCCGATTTTCTCTACATAGGTTCCAAAATGTCCCTTCCGAATCATCGCGTATCAAAAAAATTAAGTGTCGACTGGGGTCATTTCGCGACGATCTTACTGATTCTGGGCTGGACCATCTGGTATTACTTCGATGCACGGTCCACCTCAAAGGACACTGAGAATCTGCTAATTTTGGGGCCAGTGGCGCTACTGACCTTGATTCTCGGAACCATCACGCTTTTTCAGAGCTTATATAGCGGTCGATTGCCGGAACAACTGAGACCCGAGCGACTTACCCGGGGAGAGCTCGGGAGAGTCGTTACGCTTATTGGCTCATTTGTCCTTTTTGTATTCTCGCTACCAACCCTCGGCTTTGATGGAGCGGGTGCTATCTACATCTGTGTCTCAATGGCACTTTTTGGGGAGCGCAGACCATGGATGCTCATCATCTTCCCTCTGGTTTCAATGGGAATACTGATGACACTTTTCCAGCTGCTTGTACCCTACGATGTCCCCGCTATTGTTATGCCGAACTTCTAGGAGCAGAGTAAATGTTCATCGATTTTGAAGCGCTTTCTGCATCCATGGTTCTGCTCTCAAACGGCATGGATGCCTGGTTCTGGGTCGTTCCAGGTCTTTTGATTGGCTTACTCCTTGGGGCTCTTCCAGGGATATCGATCACCATGGCGATGGCCCTTTGCCTTCCGCTATCGCTTTACATGGAGTTTTTTCCCGCCATGGTCTTTCTCACATCGGTCTATTCTGGAGCCGGTTTTGGGGGATCCATTCCGGCAGTGTTAATTAACGTTCCAGGCACGACAGCAGCGGTTGCAACGACGTTTGATGGTTATCCCATGGCCCGCAAAGGTCTCCATAACGAGGCCCTAGGCGCAGCCCTAGGGTCCGCGATGATCGCGGGAATGATCTCCTATGTGGTGCTGTTTTTCCTGATCGTTCCTTTATCGGAATTGGTTATCCGGATGGGCCCCCTTGAAATGCTCTGCGTTGCGCTATGGGGCCTACTCATGATTGGGTCGCTCAACGAGGGAAGCGTCGCGAGAGGATTAATGGCGGGCGCCTTCGGCGTACTCATTGGCACCGTTGGTATGAACACCGCTGGTTACATTCGCGGCACGATGGGTATTCCGGAACTGATTGATGGCGTACCCGCTGTCCCCGCCCTGCTCGGCCTCTTGGCCGCCTCACAATTATTTAGCCTGGTAAATTCTAAGTTCATCGTTCGTGAGGGTGATACGAGAGCTCTCAACGGAAAAGCGATTCTCAGCGGGTTTATGGAGGTATTTCGGCATAAGGTTGTCCTTGCACGGGGCACAGTGATTGGGATTTTTATCGGCGCGGCCCCCGGGGTAGGCTCTTCGGTATCTAATTTATTGTCGTATGCAGAAGCTAAACGAAAATCGAAAGATCCGGATTCATTCGGAACAGGTAATGTCGAAGGTGTAATCGCAGCTGAATCCGCCAACAACAGCGGAGAAGGCGGCTCAATGGCCACCATGCTTGCACTCGGCATTCCCGGCGGCGGGGCTACGGCTGTTCTTCTCGCAGCCTTTGCGATGCATAACGTTGTGGTTGGCCCGACATTTATCGACACGCGGATGGATATGGTCTACGCCATCATCGTCAATAACATCGCCCAATGCATTATTCTGATCCCGGTGGGATTCGGGTTTATCTACCTAGCAAGCAGTATTGTTCGGGTGCCCCTGAGTTACCTCATTCCCGTCATCTTCGTACTCGCAACGTTTGGTGCCTTTGCAATCGATGGAACGATGGCCGGGCCAGTAACGCTTGCGATATTTAGTGTGATTGGATGGATACTCGCCCGATACAAATACCCAGCGCCCGCTGCGGTGATTGGGCTCTTGTTGGGCAGCATGATGGAAGACGAAGCGCTAAAAACCTATCAACTGAGTAACGGTAACGCCTGGTATTTCCTCGACCGTCCGGGAGCAATGATACTGATGGCTCTCATTATCCTGAGTGTCGGAGCAAGCCTCTGGGCCAAGCATAAACACAAACTCTAACGGACTGGGTAGTCGCCCAGCCGTTAAGACAGCTTCTTATTACTCTGCACAAATGCGCTCAAAGAACTGATAGCGCTTTAGCTTTTCATCATCGAGCGTAACGCCGAGGCCTGTCGCGTGGGGGATTGTTAAGCGCCCACTCGTTAGATCAAGCTTATGGGTCACGATGTCGTCGCTGGTTTTGATCGGGCCAACGCACTCCAAACCTGATAAAACCGCCCGACTTGTGCTGGCAAGAAGTATTTCTGCCATCGTATTGATGCCCAATCCGAAACCATGGCCAATGACAACGCCAAGGCCCGCCGCCTCTGCGGTTGCCAACATCCGCGATGTCCTGAGAAAACCGCCCTGCTTCATGACCTTCAGCTTGACGATATCGGCCGATCCCATCTGAATAATCTTAATAAGGCTCGCAAAATCAGTGATGGATTCATCCGCCATAATGGGAATGTTGACTGCCTTGCGGACTTGCCGAAGTCCCTCAAAATCATCAGCAGCAACTGGCTGCTCCATCAGTTCGAGGTTGTAAGGCTCAAGCATTTTTCCAAGCGCGATCGCCTGATCCACGGTGTAACCCGCATTCGCATCCACCCGAATTTTAAAGTTCGGGTCGGTCGCACGACGAACCGCAGCAAC
>DBCQ01000016.1:12703-16387 GCA_002293155.1 Burkholderiales bacterium UBA954
TACCAACGCGTAACCTCTGCGGCCGCCTCCTCTGGCGAGACAATTCCTATCCAGCCATTAAATGAGGCCTCCTTAATCACTGAGCCCCCTAACATGTCGCTGACACATAATCCATGACGCCTTCCGATCAAATCGGTCGCAGCCATTTCGATCGCCGCCTTGGCGTCGAGAAAATGATCAAGCTGTTGATCGAGGTGGGCGGTAAGGCAGTGAATGTTGCCGGCCTCCTGACCGAGCGCTGCGGGCCCGAGTGTATCGGCAAGCGCATTAAGCGATTGCTCAATCGTCTCAACGGAATACCCGGGCGAGGGATCGATGTTGCCTAACCCCACCTTGCCGTCTTGATCCGTAATGCGAACAACAGCACTGCGCTGTTTCGTTTTCGTAATGTAGGCATTCTTAAACCCTGCACCCACGAGCGGAACCTCAACGCCCACTACTTCGACTCTTACAATTCGTGTTGTCATGCTGCGACCGCCATCGCTTCACCAGGCGTGAAGCCCTTGATCTGCGCCCGATGCATCATGCGCCGGCTATTCGGGTCGAAGGAGTCGCGGCGGTGTAGCGTGGCAAAGTTATCCCATAGAATAGTGTCTTGGGCTTGCCACTCCTGCACCATAGTGAACTCGGGCTGTGTCGCATGCGCCCAGAGTTGGTCTAGCAGGGCCTCGCTCTCATCGACTGGCATATCCAAGATGTAACTATTACGCCTGCGGCCCAGAAACAGCAGATGCTTGCCATTTCGCGGATGCTGAACGATCAGGGGATGATGGGCCCCTGGCGCCTGGCGCACATCCGTCACCGGCTGCATGCCGATGCGCATGATGCCGGCACTGTTGTAGGTTGAGTCATGGATACTCTTGCGGCCACGAATTGCGTTCTTGAGCGCCAAGGGCAGCGTGTCGTGAGCCCTATACAAGTTAGACCAATAGGTATTGCCGCCGCTCGGGGGAATCTCAATGGCATGCAATACAGCCCCCATGGGTACCGACGAGGCATAGGTCATATCGGAGTGCCAAATCGCCTCACCATCACCAAGGCCACCCAAGGCTTGGCCCCCTTGCTTGATATTTGAAATCACATTGAGTTCCGGAAATTCCGGCAGGTAGGGCTTGCCTTGTGGGTTCGGGCCCGGGGGCTCAAGCTCCCCTAGATTCTTTGAAAACGCAATGAGCTCGGGATCGCTCAACGGCTGGCCCCGAAAGCGTAAGACCAAGAACTGGGCCCACGCCTGCATCAGCGCCTCTCGCATCTCGGACGTGAGTGGCGCGCGAATATCGATATTGAGTACATCGGCACCAACCGAATCACTAATTTTTCTTGTTTCGATGACGAACATCTCGATCTCCTTGCTCTCATTGATTTCTTCTGAATTCCAACTGCTAGAGCGAACTCTACGCGCCTCTAAAGGATAATAAAACAGTATTTTTAAATATCATGTAATAATCATTTAAGATCTTAAAAACCTTTCTTGAGAGCGTCGTGAGCACCCCTTGGCCCTATGATGAGCGTGAAGACCCGCTGGTGTCGTCCCAACAGGATCTCGGCGGCCGCGGCACTGGCGCGAGACTCACCCGCGGCCATCTCGAGGCCATTGTCTGGGTCTCGGAGGCCCGCTCAATCCACAGCGCGGCGCTGCGGTTTAACGAACACCAGCCCTTGCTCTCCAAGCGCCTTGCCGAAGCGGAGCAGATCCTTGGAATGGGGTTGTTCATCCGCTCGCGTGCAGGATGCACCCCGAGACCGGAGGCAAAGAATGTTATCGGCCGGGCCGCCCGGATTCTTCGTGAGCTGCGGGGCCTCGAGAGGCCCGATGAGAGCGGTCCGAAACGAATCCGGCTGGGCTGCATACCGCGGGTGATGCACACGCTCTTTCCGGGTTTCATGCAGGCCGCTGCGCAGGCAGAGGCTCCGATTCGACTTCAGGCCATCGAATTGTCATCCAGTGAACTCTTTGAAGATCTGTTGCGTGGAAAGCTCGATGCAGTGATTGGCCAGCTGACAGATTTTGCAAACCAAGAGGGCCTGGTCAGCCTGCACCTCTATGAGGAGGTGACCGTATTTGTAGTCGATGCGAATAACCGCCAGGTGAAGTCGTCGGTCGATATTGAAACCTTGCTTGAGCAGCCCTTTATTCTGCCCGCTTATACAACCTCGACACGGCGTGCATTTGAGCGGCTGGTTCTCAATGAGCAACTCACGCCACCCGTGCCCGTTATCGAAACGAAATCGTTTGAGTCGAGCCTTGCACTTCTTCAGGGCTCCCCCTGCGTAACCCTTGTGCCGGAGCCCGTCGCCATTCGTTATGAGGCACTGGGCCAGATTCGCAGGGTGAAGACCAGCCGCCAACTCGAGCCCGTAGGAATCTGTTTGTTCTATCGATTCGACCAGACGCTTGATCCTGTAATGCGCCAACTCGAAAAACTCGTCCGCTCGTATATGGGTCTACCCGCACGCCGAGGCCTATCGTCGGGTGCGAACCGCTCAAAAAAGGCCTAAAAAGCTACGCTAAAACCCTAGCCGTATTGTTAATTTTCTCGTGTTTATTTATTAAAGGAGCAGCAGTATGTCAGATGCACAACCCTCAGGCCTTACCGATTACGTTGCCGGATTTGTCTGCAACACCACCCTAAAAGAGCTTCCCAACGACGTCATTGAGCTTGGTAAGAAATCTATGCTTGATGGCATTGGCCTCGCAATCTCGGGATCTGTCGCAAAATCCGGTGAACTCGTGCGTCAGCACTTAAAATCTCTAGGGCTCTCGCAGGGTCCCGCTACGGTGTTTGGCTCCAATATCAAAACCGCAGCTCGGTTCGCGGCCTTCGCTAATGGCGTGGGTATCCACGCTGATGACTACGACGACACACAACTCGCAGTCGCCAAAGACCGGGTCTATGGCCTGCTGACCCACCCCACGGCACCCGCGCTTCCCTCAGCCATCGCAAAGGGGGAAGCACTCAACGCGTCCGGTGCGGATGTATTTCTAGCCTATCAGCTCGGCGTAGAGGTAGAGTGCAAAATTTCTGAGGCGATCAACCCAAGGCACTATCAAACAGGATTTCATTCCACAGCAACCTGCGGCACCTTCGCAAGTGCAAGTGCCGCCGGAAAACTGATGGGCCTTAACCGCGAAACGATGCGCCGTGCGCTCTCGATTGCGGGCAGTCAATCAGCCGGTCTGCGTGAGAATTTTGGCACCATGACAAAGCCCTTTCATGCGGGCCGATCGTCTGAAAGCGGTGTTGTCGCAGCAGAATTTGCTGAGATTGGCTGGACTGCCGCACCAACGATTCTCGAAGCACCTCGGGGATTTTTTAGCGCAGCAGGCGGGGGCTACGACCCCAAAGCGATTGACGGTGTTTTGGGTAAGCCTTGGACATTTTCATCACCAGGGGTCTCGATCAAGCCTCACCCCTCAGGCTCGCTAACGCATCCCGGTATGACGGAAATGATTCGACTGATCAAAGCTCACGACATCAAGCCAGAACAGGTGGTCAGTGTGAAAGTAGGCACGAATCACAACATGCCAAATGCGCTAATTCATCATCGTCCAACCAATGAACTCCAGGCGAAATTCTCAATGGAGTTTTGCATGGCGATTCTTTTACTCGATCGTCGCGCGGGCCTATCAGAGTTCACCGATGAGGTTGTAATGCGACCAGACGTTCAAGCAATGATTCAGAA
>DBCQ01000063.1 GCA_002293155.1 Burkholderiales bacterium UBA954
CTGGCGCCCAACAAGACCCTGGCGGCCCAGTTGTACTCCGAGATGCGGGAGTTCTTCCCCAGAAATGCGGTGGAGTACTTTGTGTCCTATTACGACTACTACCAGCCGGAGGCCTATGTGCCGCATCGGGATCTGTTCATTGAAAAAGATTCAGCCATCAATGAGCACATTGAACAGATGCGGTTATCGGCAACAAAATCGCTTCTCGAGCGTCGTGACACGATCATTGTGGGCTCGGTCTCATGCATCTACGGTATTGGAAACCCCTCGGACTATCACCAGATGGTTCTTATCGTTCGTCAGGGCGATAAGCTTAGCCAGCGGGATTTGATCGGGCAGCTGGTCCGGATGCAGTATCAGCGCAACGACATTGAGTTCTCAAGGGGCGTATTTCGAGTGCGCGGGGATACGATCGATGTCTTCCCGGCCGAGCACGCTGAGCTCGCCCTTCGAATCGAGCTGTTCGATGATGAGATTGAGTCATTACAGTTATTTGACCCGCTAACGGGAAGAATTCGTCAAAAGATTCCGCGTTTCGCAGTCTATCCATCGTCGCACTACGTCACACCACGAGAGGTTGTGCTGCGTGCGGTGGAGACCATCAAAGAGGAGTTACGCGAGCGTTCGAAATTTTTCCTCGACGAGGGAAAGCTCGTTGAAGCGCAGCGTATTGAGCAGCGCACGCGGTTTGATCTGGAGATGCTGGCGGAGTTGGGCTTTTGCAAGGGGATTGAGAACTACACCCGGCACCTCTCGGGCGCGCAACCCGGAGAGCCGCCGCCCACACTGGTTGACTACCTGCCCAGCGATGCGCTTATTTTTATCGATGAGAGCCACGTCACCGTAGGCCAACTCGGCGGAATGTATCGGGGCGATCGATCGCGCAAGCAGACCCTGGTGGACTTTGGATTTCGGCTGCCATCAGCCCTGGATAACCGGCCGTTAAAGTTCGAGGAATTCGAGCCCAAGATGCGTCAAGCCGTGTTCGTGTCGGCCACGCCATCGGCCTATGAACTTGAGCATTCAGGCAGTGCGGTCGTCGAACAGTTGGTTCGTCCGACCGGCCTAGTGGATCCCGTGATTGAGGTCCGACCAGCCTTGTCTCAGGTTGATGATCTGTTGGGGGAGATCAAGATCCGGGTCGAGAAAAATGATCGGGTCTTGGTGACGACTTTGACGAAACGCATGGCGGAAGACCTAACCGACTACCTTGCCGATAACGGCGTCAAGGTTCGCTATTTGCACTCCGATATCGATACGGTTGAGCGGGTTGAAATTCTTCGGGATCTCCGTCTGGGTGCTTTTGATGTGCTGGTTGGAATCAACTTACTGCGTGAGGGCCTTGATATTCCGGAGGTCTCCTTGGTCGCGATCTTGGATGCAGACAAAGAGGGTTTTCTTCGCTCGGAGCGCAGTCTCATTCAGACCATTGGCCGCGCTGCCCGACACCTCAACGGGCAGGCAATTCTGTATGCCGATCGAATCACGGATTCGATGCGCCGGGCGATCGATGAGACAGACCGCAGACGTACGAAGCAGGTGGCCTTTAATTTGGAGCGGGGGATCACGCCACGCGGTGTGACCAAGCAGATTCGAGATCTCATTGATGGCGTGGTGGATCCGAGAACCTCAGAGCTCTTGCGCGGGCAGGATTTTGATTCGAGTGAGGCGCAGGAGCGCTCGCCCAAGGATAACTCCCGTGAACTTGCGCGGCTCGAGAAGCTAATGCTTGAGCACGCAAGAAACCTCGAGTTTGAAAAGGCGGCACAGCTGCGTGATCAGTTGTCGAAATTAAAGAAAGAAGTATTTGGCGTAGAAAAGTTGCATGACTCAATTGAAAAGGCGTTTGTATGACGACACTAGACACAACCATTGAAAAAGAAATCGGCGAGGCGACTCCCTTTGATTCCGCATTGGCGGTCGGTAAGCCAAAGGTTGCTCGCCCCTCTAAAAAGAGCGAGGTCCCGATTGGCATGAAGACAAAAATCCTGTTCGTGTGCATGGGGAACATCTGCCGCTCGCCCACGGCCCAGGGCGTATTTCAGTCGCTCGTTAAGGCAGGTAATCTGCAGGATTTTGTGGTGAGTGATTCGGCGGGTACCCACGACTTTCATGCAGGTGAGGCTCCCGATCAGCGTGCGATCAATGCCGCAGCCAAGCGGGGCTATGAGCTTTCAGCCTCCGTGGCGCGAAAGATTGAGCTCGCGGATTTCTCCGACTATGACTACATCTTGGCGATGGATTGGGAGAACCTTGCCCTGCTGCAGCGGTTGTGCCCGCGGGGTCTGCAGCACAAGCTCCAACTGCTGATGCGGTTTGCGACCGAATTCGAGGCCGCCACGATTAATGATCCCTATCATGGGGGCCCCCAGGGGTTTGAACAGGCCCTCGATTACATTGAAGATGCCTGTAATGGACTGATGGAAGTTGTTCGCCGTCGCGCAACGATGGTGGCTGCCGCCTGACCCAGCCCCGGTAACCCCGTTAACCCCGGTTCGCGAGGCTTTCCCTCGTCGCGACCAGCAGGGAATTCCCCTTTGGAAATTCCCTGAATAGTTGACTAATTTGCTCTGCATCAATAAGATGTTGATCAAATAACTCAATTATTCGGAGTCCAGCATGAGACTAACGACCAAAGGGCGTTTCGCAGTCACCGCGATGATTGATCTTGGCCTGCGCCAGGATAAAGGGCCAGTCACTCTGGCCGCGATCAGCCAGCGGCAGAAGATTTCTCTGTCCTACCTCGAGCAGCTATTTGGCCGTCTTCGTCGTCATGAACTGGTGGAGTCTATGCGCGGTCCAGGTGGGGGTTACAAGCTTGCGCGGGGTGGTAAGGACATTACCGTGGCCGACATTATCTATGCCGTGGATGAGCCGCTTGACGCAACACAGTGCGGCGGAAAGCAGAATTGTCACGAAGACCAGCAGTGCATGACGCATGAACTCTGGGCGAGCTTGAATCGTCACATGGTCGACTTTCTCGACTCAGTTACCCTAAACGATCTCGTCGAAGAGCAGAAAACTAAGAGGGGCCAAGGGCTTGCGGCAGATTCGGTAGCGGTTCGCCGTCATGTCATGTTCCAAGAACCACGTTCGATTCCCGATACGACGGCTGCATGATGGCGACGGCAGACCTGGCGATGAGAAAACCTGTCTATCTCGATTACTCAGCAACGACACCAGTCGATCCGCGCGTTGTTGATGCCATGATCCCTTTTCTGCGCGAGGATTTTGGTAATCCTGCCTCCCGCAGTCATGCCTATGGCTGGAAGGCGGAAGAGGCAGTGGAGGCGGCCCGGGCGCATGTGGCCGACCTCGTCCAGTGCGATCCCAAAGAGATCATCTGGACCTCAGGGGCTACGGAGTCGATTAACTTGGCGGTGAAAGGGGCTGCCCATTTCTATAAAGAAAAGGGCAGGCACCTTATTACCGTTCGCACCGAGCACAAGGCAACGCTGGA
>DBCQ01000024.1:0-19443 GCA_002293155.1 Burkholderiales bacterium UBA954
ATTTACTCAATCACTTTTGCGACGACGCCTGCGCCGACGGTTCGGCCACCCTCACGAATCGCAAAGCGCAAGCCCTGCTCCATCGCAATCGGCGCAATCAAGGCAACCTTGATCTTCACGTTATCGCCAGGCATCACCATCTCGGTGCCCGCAGGCAACTCCACCGCACCCGTAACGTCGGTGGTTCGGAAGTAAAACTGGGGGCGGTAGTTGTTAAAAAATGGCGTGTGACGCCCGCCCTCTTCCTTCGAGAGCACATAGACTTCGGCCTCAAACTTCGTGTGCGGCGTGATCGAACCGGGCTTGGCCAAGACCTGACCACGCTCAACCTCTTCACGCTTCGTGCCACGCAACAAAATACCCACGTTGTCACCAGCCTGGCCCTGATCCAAGAGCTTGCGGAACATCTCAACACCCGTGCAGATCGTCTTAACCGTGGGCTTGATGCCAACGATCTCAATCTCTTCGCCAACCTTCACCACACCACGCTCAATACGGCCCGTGACCACCGTGCCGCGGCCTGAAATCGAAAACACATCCTCAATCGGCATCAAAAACGCACCATCAATGGCACGCTTAGGCTCAGGAATATACGTGTCAAGCGCCTCGGCCAACTTCATGATCGCGCCCTCACCCAACTCACCCTTATCGCCCTCGAGCGCCAGCTTTGCCGAACCCTTCACAATCGGCGTGTCATCGCCAGGGAAATCGTACTTGGAGAGCAACTCACGCACCTCCATCTCTACCAACTCCAGCAACTCAGCATCATCAACCATGTCGCACTTGTTCATAAACACAATGATGTACGGCACACCCACCTGGCGGGCCAACAAAATGTGCTCTCGCGTCTGGGGCATCGGACCATCGGCCGCACTCACCACCAAAATCGCTCCATCCATCTGCGCAGCACCCGTAATCATGTTCTTGACATAGTCTGCGTGCCCCGGGCAATCCACGTGCGCATAGTGACGATTCGTCGTCTCATACTCTACGTGCGCCGTGTTGATCGTGATACCACGGGCCTTCTCCTCCGGCGCCGCATCAATGTCCGCATAGTTCTTGGCCTCACCACCAAACTTCGCAGACAACACCGTCGTGATCGCCGCCGTTAACGTCGTCTTACCATGGTCAACGTGACCAATCGTCCCTACGTTTACGTGCGGTTTCGTACGCTCAAACTTACCCTTGGCCATCGCCGACTCCTTAAAGTCAATTCAGTCAAACTAAAAATAAAAATCTGGTGCCCATGACGCGGATCGAACGCGTGACCTCTCCCTTACCAAGGGAGTGCTCTACCACTGAGCCACATGGGCGACATGTTCACTGCTCTTAAAACCCCGCCAGCGGTCACCTTCGGCCATAGATCTCTAAGACTCAACGGATCTACAGCCAACACTCTGACGTACAACTCTTTGCCCCCAAGTGGTCTGGAGCGGGTGAAGGGAATCGAACCCTCGTCGTAAGCTTGGAAGGCTTCTGCTCTACCATTGAGCTACACCCGCCCGGAGCAAAAACCTCTGAAGCAATCAACCGCCGAACCAACACCGGTCACAACATCTGTACCACTCAACATCCAACCCTCTCGCAGAACACGGGTGGAGGAGGTTGGATTCGAACCAACGTAGGCGTACGCCAACAGATTTACAGTCTGCCCCCTTTAGCCACTCGGGCACCCCTCCGCGAGGAACCGGCAATTATGGCGTGAAGGGTCTAGAGCGTCAAGTTAGGGAGCCCTAACCGTGAGGAGATCGAGGACCTGCCCCCGAACCTCCTCAAAACGAATTCGGACCGGCAAAAGCCTGTCTGTCCTGTCAAGCCAGACATCGATTTGGCCGCTAAACCGGTCTCCCTTTCGCATACTCGAGAGGTGCAGGGTTGGCACTAGAATTCCCCCGGGCAGCACAAGATCCGCGTCGGAGAGGACCAGAAAGTCGACCTCTTCCACCTGCTTTCTTCCGGCCATCGGAATCCTTACAAACTGACCCAAGCCGAAACGGTCAGGATCGACCTTCATCATCCATGCTAACTGCATCATGAAACTTAAGCGATCTTGAATACCATTTAGCATCTGAAGAGGTTCTTTTAAAGACGAATAACGTATTTTATTATTTTCATAGTCGAACTCGGATAGCTCTTCTCTGCCGCGCGGGGTTTTGTGGGTATAGCGTTCTGGGCGAAAACCCCCTGGCCCTAGGCTACCGACAGTTTTTGCGTAAAGCGGACTGCTGGCAAACACTGATGCCCAGCCGACCGCCTCAGTAACCAGGCGAATCTCATAGCGTCCCTCACTCGGAAAACTCAGCTCGATTGCGCCTTTTGCAATCAGGCTTCCAGAGCTGTGATCACCCCAGAAGGCGTTCAGGGCCACCCCTCCCACCCGTGGGAGTTCACTTAGAGTTGGGGTCCTATTGGCCAGAGGTATCGGGGTTGCTGCCGAAGGCTCTTGCTGTTGGGGCTGTGGACCCCGGGCTGTCAGGGGCTCAGCCTGCGCAGGTTTTGTGTCGGGTGGCCCCTCGGACTCGCTTTGAGAGATGATTGACGGTGACGAGGGCCTGGGAAGAGGAGCCGGGCGGCCAGCCTCCTGAATCATCTGAAAGGAGATAGGCGCCACCTCCGGAACCGGCTGTGTCAATTGAAAGAGGCCAAGAAGTCGTTCAAGTCCAATGAGGACCAGGCAGTGAACCAGCAAAACTGCCAAGCCGATTCCCAACCAGCGGTTGCGATGGATCGGAAAAGTCCCCGCAGGGGGGGGCGAAAGTCGGCGCATTCGGCTATTCTAAAAACCGATCAGACATAAGTGTGAATCCCCCCATGCAAAACCCACCGTTTAATCCTTTCGAATTTCTTACGACGCCATGGGGCAAGCTGCCCTTGGGCGGCGGGCTCTCGGGCACCTCAGGTTTCTCACCGGCAGACCTACAAGAGCTCGATAAAAGAATCTCTGAGCTCAAGGCTGTCGAGCAGTGGCTCTCCTTCAATCACAACCTACTAAAAACAACAATTCAAGGCCTCGAGGTGCAGCGTGGGACCCTAGCCGCCATCCAGTCATTTACAGATTCGATGAGTAAGCCCACCCCTGGGGGGAAAGCCCCTGACGCAGCCCAGACGGGGCCTTCGACTTTCTCGACACCACCGAGCCAGGGGGGAGACCAGAGCGCCGTCTGGTGGGATTCTATTCAGCAACAGTTTGGGCAGATGATGCAGGCCGCACAGGCCAGCGCCGCTTCGATGGCTGAGCCGCAGGCCAAAACCACTAAAAAGCCGGCGGCCAAAAAACGGGCCGACGACAGTTCCCAGCCTTAGCCCGCAATACGGCCTGTCCGATGCCGCCAGTCCAGCAGCGATTTCGTGAGGTCAGAAAGTTCGGTAATTACTCGGATCGCAGGCGGCGGGCGGCGCTGCAGAATTGGGCAGCGGCCACCGGCCCATATCTCGGTCGTTAGGGGCAGCTTTGCCCTTAACTCATTGAGCCCATCCAACACCTGATTTGGGTTCATCACCGGGGAAAAGGATAGCGCAACGATATCAATCTGCTGAGCGGTAGCCGCCAACACGATGTCCCAGATCGGTGTCTGGGTTCCTAGGGAAATGCACCGACAGCCCTCGAGGGCAAGCAGGGCCTCCGCCATCAAAAGCCCCATCCCATGGGACTCCGAGGGAAACGTAGTCAGCAGAACCCTTGGCCTATCCCCGGGCTGGGGGATGGTGCTGATTGCGTTTCGAAGGACAACCTGCATTGACTCTGTAAACAGGTGCTCTTCAAAAATCTCCATCTGCCCACGTGACCAAGCCTCACCAATTCGTTGGGTAAGGGGCGCTACAACTTCCGTCACAAAACGAGCCAGACCGAGCCTTAGAAGCCGCTGGCCCAATTGACGCCGAAGCTCCTCCACGTCGTGCGATTTCGCCATCGCAACGAGTTGAACAATATCGGGGTGTAAATCGAGTTCCGCATCCAATCGGTTGGTTGAACCCGAGCCGGTAGAGGTGTCCGAAAGGGCCTGGAGCTCTTGAATGTCGAGGCCGATAATTTTCCCCGGACGGTGACCAATATCCATCAATCTACGAATTGCGCGAAGCCGGTCGACCTGTTCTAAAGGGTATATCCGCTCGCCAAAGGCGTCCCGAAGTGGCGTTGGAAATCCGTAACGCCTCTCCCATACACGAAGGGTGTCTTTCGAGAGCCCTGTGTCTCGCTCAACGGCGGAAATACTTAGATGGACGGCTGTCGAATCAGGGAGTTCCATAAACCCTTTTTTGTCATGGACAAATATTTGACGAATGATCCTGCTAGCCATAGTATAGATTCAAATTCACTCAATGACTAGGACAAAGATTTATGGTTATTCCTAAGGTGTCTCTGCAAGGGCCGGCAACTACGCCAGGGGTGAATACGGCAGACCCGATAACCCCCAATCGGACCAGCAGGCTTTGGCTGATGCGCAGCGCCATTGTCCTGAGCCTAGTCGCTCTCGCCTTCGCCCCGCAGGTCTGGGCCAAACAAGAGGCCTGCCCCGCCTTGCTGAACCACAGCTTTCCCAGGCTTCAAGATGATGTCGCTCAAAACCTCTGTCAATACCGCGGTCAGGTCGTGTTGGTCGTTAACACTGCAAGCTATTGCGGGTTCACCCAGCAATATGACGGCTTGGAAAAGCTCTATGCCCGTTTCAAAGACCGGGGCCTGGTGGTGGTTGGATTTCCTTCGAATGATTTCGGAAACCAAGAGCCAGGCAATAACGCTCAGATTGCCGAGTTCTGCACAAACACGTTTGGCGTGAAGTTTCCAATGGTGGCCAAGACCTCAGTGAAGGGACCAAAGGCAAATCCCCTGTTTAAGCAACTCGCCCAGCAGGCTGAGGCCCCGGGCTGGAATTTTCATAAGTACCTGATTGATCGTGAAGGCCGCCTCACCCGCTCTTTCGCAAGCCAGGTATCACCCTCTGATCGTCAGCTTATCTCGGAAATTGAGCGGGCGCTCAATTCGAAGCGCTCGTAACACCAGGAGACTGAACAGTGAATGCTCCGGATAACCTCTCAGCGCTCAACGGTCTCGCAGACCACAACCCTTCGGCTGACGGAAAAATCGACCGCTTGTACAAGGCATGAGAGTCGCCGTCATCGGCAGCGGCATATCCGGCTGCGCCGCTACCTGGTCCCTCTCTGAGTGGGCCGACGTTACCGTCTTTGAGTCTGATAATCGGCTCGGTGGCCACACCCACACGCAGACGCTATCCATTGACGAGAAGACTTTCGCAGTCGATACCGGTTTTATTGTTTTTAATCACAGAACCTACCCTGGACTAAAGGCCTGGTTTGAGGAGCTCGGGGTGGACTGCGCGCCCAGCGATATGTCGTTTTCAGCAAGCCTTAACGACGGAGCGCTCGAATGGTGCGGCACTAATTTAAATTCAGTCTTTGCGCAAAGAAAAAATCTCGTGGCACCAAAATTCTGGGTCATGCTCGCCGACATCCTGCGATTCAATCGTGAGGCGCCGATCGATGCAGCACGATTCCGACAGTCTTCTGCGCCTAGCCCGACACTCGGAGCATATCTTGAGCAGGGTCGCTATCGGGGCTTGTTTCTTGAGGCCTATTTGTTACCAATGGCAGGTGCGATTTGGTCCTGTCCTCCGAGACAAATGCGCGAATTTCCAATGACGACCTTCACCAGATTCTGTGAAAATCATGGCCTATTATCGCTAACCAATCGGCCGCAATGGTTCACTGTTCGTAATGGCGCAATCAACTATCTCCATAAATTAAAGTCGACGCTTGACCGCCAACAGCGGCAGGTACAATGGAGAACATCCTGCCCGATAAAACACATCACGCCCGAAATCAGCCCGCAGGGCCAGATGCGTGTTGGGCTTCAGGGCACGGATAAAGGTTGCGAGTTTAATGAGGTGTTTGATGCGGTTATCCTTGCCTGTCACTCGGATCAAGCAGCAGAACTACTGCCCAAGACAATGACGCTCCAGTCAATCGCAAATCAGGTTCGCTACCAGGATAATCTCGCGGTGTTGCACACTGATCTAGCGCTGATGCCAAAGCGGAAAAGCGCCTGGGCCTCTTGGAACTATCTACATAACACCCGAGAAGACCATGATTCAAACCCTGTCAGCGTGACCTACTGGATGAATCAACTCCAACCGATACCTGTTGAGCGTCCAATTCTCGTCACCCTAAATCCAAATCGTTCGCCAGACCCGAGTCAGGTTCTGAACCAGATGCACTACGCCCACCCGGTATTCGACGGGCCAGCCATTGAGGCCCAGCGACTCCTTCCGAAAGCGCAGGGCGAGGGGTCCATCTGGCTCGCGGGCGCATGGACTCGCTACGGATTTCATGAGGATGGTTTTCAGTCAGGGCAACATGCAGCGCAATTAGTCCGCCAAGCCCTGCACGCATCTGGCCATGTCGACACCTTATCCAAAGCCGCATAAGCCCAGACTTGTCACGGGGCAAGTCTGGCACTCGCGACTAAAGCCATTTCAACATGCTTTTCGGTACCGAGCCTTCTATTTGCAACTGCCCTTACGGTCCATGGCACGTGAGGCGCCGGTGTCCCGCTGGCGCTCGCTCGGCTGGAGCATCAATCGCGCTGCATTACTAAGCGTCTCCAACCAAGATCACGGTGACGGTCGCCCCCTGCTTGAGTGGGCGGAAGATATTCTTCGCCAGCACGGCATCGAGGATGCCGACGGTGAGATCTGGCTCCAGACCTTTCCGAAACTATTGGGCTACGTTTTTAAACCCGTGAGTTTTTGGTTTTGCGAGCGACAAGACGGAAGCTGCCGTGCGGTCATCACAGAGGTCAACAATACGTTTGGCGGTCGTCATGTCTATGTCTTGACACCACTGGCCGGACCCCGAGGCGAGATTTGTAATGGCCAGACTGTCACTGTAGACAAGGCATTTTATGTATCACCTTTTTTTGAAGTAAAAGGCCGGTATCAGTTTCGTTTTTTTCGATCAACACTTGGCGGCCATGAGCTCTCCCGAATTGCCTACCATGATGACACCGGCGGTCTTTTACTAACCTCGATCAGTGGTCTGTCGTCGGCGCTCACCCAGGCCTCGGCATATCGCGCCTGGATAAGTGCGCCCCTATTCTCGCTTGGTGTCATTGCACGAATTCACCTCCAGGCATTACTCCTGTGGCGTAAAGGGGCAAAATTTGTCTCTCGCCCGAAAGCCCCCTCCGCATCTCCCTTACACTAAGCCCGAACGAAGGAATCCCTTGACTCTGGGCTTGCACAACACGACATGAACAACAACGCCTCCTCTGCCTCGCTCGACCAGAAACCGGTGCCGGCTTGCCTGCCCAACATGCGCGCACGACTCGTGCTTAGGCTTTTGGAATCGATGGCCTTCGGTGAGCTTGAACTCACCCTTCCTGATGGATCAACCCGATGGTTTCGCGGTAAAAATACCGCGTCAGCGCCCACCCAGGCTGCCCACCGTGCCCAGATCACGGTTCACGATTTGCGCGCCTTGTCCCTAACGGTATCCCGCGGTGATATCGGATTTGGTGAGGCCTATATGCAGGGTCTCTGGTCCACCACAAATCTGACTGCCTTATTAAGACTCTTGATCATTAACCGAGATGCAATCGAGCGTGTCATCTATGGTCAATGGTGGGCGATTATCGCCGACCAGATTCGACACCTATTTCGTTCAAACCACAAACAGCAGGCGAAGAGAAACATCTCAGCCCATTACGATCTGGGTAATGAGTTTTATGCCTGCTGGCTCGATCCCAGCATGTCGTATTCCAGCGCTCTTTTTGATGGTACTGGCTGCTGGGAGAGTTCCGTCGATCTGCAAAACGGCCAACATCAGAAAATTGATCGGGCGATCCAGCAGATGCGGCTCGATCCAACGGATCCCAACTGCCAAGTGCTCGAGATCGGCTGCGGCTGGGGTGGGTTAGCCGATCGGCTGCTCGACCAGTTCTCAGGCCACTACCTGGGCCTAACCCTATCGGCTGCCCAGCAAGCCTGGGCCAGTAGACTTTTCGCACGTCATGCGAGCTATCGCCATACCTGCCGCCTGCAAGACTACCGCGATGTTCAAAGCCAGTTCGACGGCATTGTATCGATCGAAATGTTTGAAGCGGTTGGGGAACGTTATTGGGATGCCTATTTCCAAACCCTTGCACGGTGCCTAAAACCAAAGGGTCGGGCTGTCATCCAGACGATCACGATTGATGAGAGGCTCTTTGGCCGCTACCGTCGTGGAACTGATTTTATTCAACGCTACATCTTCCCCGGGGGAATGCTGCCAAGTTCGGCCGAATTCGAAAAGTATGCAAAACACCATGGGCTGCAGATCGAAGACCGATTCGCCTTTGGCCAAGACTACGCAAGAACCCTTTCTGAGTGGGCCAGAAAATTCGATAGCCAACGCAGCGAGATCGAACGTCTTGGCTTTGACGAAAATTTCCAGCGGATGTGGCGTTTTTATCTCTCTTATTGCGAGGCCGGTTTCGCCGAGAAAAATCTTGATGTTGTTCAGTTCACATTACGCCATGAGACGGCCTAGACCGATCGCAATTGCAACGCTTGTAGCCCTCTTGATGATGCTCGCAACCTCTGCGGCTCTAGCCAACACAGAGGGATTGAGCGTGCGGGGAGAGGGGTCTCTGCGTTGGTTTGGCCTAAAGATCTACGATGCGAAGCTCTACACACCAGAGTCCGTTACGTCCCAGAAGCTATTTGCAAGCTCTTTTGCCCTTGAACTCATCTATGCACGGGAGTTTATGGGTAACAAGATCGCACAAAGAAGCCTAGAAGAAATACAAAAACTCAGAATAGGCTCGCCTGAGCAGCATCAAGAGTGGCTCAATGAGATGCGCCGACTCTTTCCGAACGTTAAGGCGGGTGACAGACTCAGGGGGGTGTATCACCCGACCCAAGGAGCAGACTTTTTTTTCAACGGCAAGCCCCTTGGGCGCATTCAGAACACAGAGTTCTCGCGAGCCTTTTTTTCAATATGGCTAGATCCAAAAACTGCAGAGCCGGGCCTGCGCAATGCATTGCTAGGAGCGGCCTCGGCAACGCCGGCTGAATGATTTCTCTATCCCAGAGTATTCGCTATGGTCTCCCAGGGTTTGCACTCGCATTTTCTGCCCTGCCCCTTTACCTGCTCACACCCTCCTTATACGCAGAGCAGCTTGGGCTAAACCTTGGATTGGTAGGCCTTGTGCTGATGTCGACACGGCTCATTGATGCGATTGCAGACCCCTTAATTGGCCGGCAGATTGACCAGAGCCGCAGTGGTCTATGGCCTTGGCTCGCTGCCGGTTTGGCAGTGATGGTCTTGAGCCTTGCGCTACTCGTGAATCCCCCCGTTGCCTGGTTAAAAGAGCATCAATCTTCTGCAACTCTGGGTCTACTCTGGATGGGCCTCACCGCATTAGTCTTGTCACTGTCCAATAGTGTTGCAACTCTCGCCCATCAGAGCTGGGCGGTGGGCTGGACCGCGCAGGCGAAGGCGCAATCCCGACTCATCGCTGGTCGTGAGACCTGGGCCCTAATCGGTGTTATCACAGCGGCCATGATCGCTGCGCAGCAGTCTGGGAAATGGATGGCGATCGTCGTCACGATAGCCGGATTAATCGGAATTCTGCTCACCTTTGGCATCCGCCATTTTGGCGCGCGCCCCAAGAGCAAAGCCACTCCTCATCATCCTGACGCTCAGCAGCAGTCCTGGCGATCTCTGCTCGAGGTTCAGGAGTTTCGACGTCTATTATTTGCCTACAGCATCAATGCGCTTGCCAACGCAATTCCGGCAACACTGGTTCTGTTCTTTATGAGAGACCTGCTTGGGGCCAGCCATGACCACTCAAGCCTACTGCTCGGTGGCTACTTCGTTGCTGCAGCACTGAGTGTGGCCTTCTGGTCTTGGGCAAGCCAAGTCCTCGGAATAATTAAGTCCTGGAGAATTGCGATGACCATTGCCGTCGCTGCTTTTATCTGGACACTATCTCTGGGCCCTGGCGATACCGCAGGCTTTGCTCTAGTCTGTTTCGCCACGGGTTTTGCCCTCGGAGCCGAACTGGTCTGCCCGCCGGCGTTATTGGGTCTAATTATTGATCGGGCAGGCCATCGCGGCCGACTCGAAGCAAGCTACTTCGGTGTCTGGAATTTAGTGATCAAGCTCGCGCTCGCTGCAGCGGCAGGATTCGCGTTGCCTGCGCTTGCGCTGCTGAACTATATTCCGGGGCAGAGCGATGCCCAACAGAGTAGTCTCATCGCGCTACAGTGGGCTTACGCAGGGGTTCCTTGTCTCCTCAAATGCATCGCTATCGTTTTTCTTGGAAAACTCAAATCACCTGAAAAAATTTAAAAAGGAAGCGCTATGACGTCTATCTCGGCATCCAACCCCCCTCGTCGTTTATTTTCAAGTGCAGCAGTCAGCATTTGTTCTAATCGCCTCGTCGCTATTGGACTTAGCCTGCTCACTGTGCTGGCCCTGACTGGTTGTGCTGGCCCTGACCCCACCCAGTATCAGAGTCAAAAACCCGCCTTAGACCTCAGACAATATTTCAACGGCGAACTCACCGGCTGGGGCATGGTTCAAAATCGAAGCGGCCAGGTCGACCGCCGCTTTGTGGTCACAATTAAAGCGAGCTGGAAAGGAGATGAAGGGATACTGGACGAACAGTTTGACTGGTCCGACGGAGAAAAGCAGCGCCGGGTGTGGCGCATTCGGGTAGCCGGCCCTAACCGTTACATCGGTACTGCCGATGATGTAGAGGGCGAAGCGATTGGTGAGGTCTATGGCAATGCACTACGTTGGCGCTACACGCTCAATGTTCCCTTTCGCGGAAGACAGATCGGGCTGGATTTCGATGACTGGATGTTGCTTATTGATGACAAAGTTATGCTGAATCGGGCGGTTTTTAGTAAGTGGGGAATTCGAATGGGTGAAGTCACACTGTCATTTAAGAAGTAATCCTTCATCAAATCATATGTCCTTTAGCCTCAACCCCCCAATTCGTGACTGGCACAACAAAGTCGTATGGATTGTGGGCGCCTCAAACGGAATCGGAAAAGCACTCGCGCAAGAGTTAGTTCGCCGACAAGCCATTGTCATTGCAAGTGCGCGCAGCCTTGAAAACCTTCAGGAGCTCTCGCCCGCGCCTCGTCGTACGCTTGCGCTTGATATTAGTGTCCCCGAGATGGTGCGTGATGCTGTGCGTACACTTGAGCAGGAATCGCTAACGCCTGATGTCGTCTTCTGGGTGGCCGGCGTCTATCACCCGATGGGGTCCGATCGCTTAAATCTTGAGCAGGTTCGCGAGACGTTTAACATCAACACCATTGCGGCCTATAGCGGTCTAGCAGAGGTCATCAGTCTCTGGGATAAAACGCCGAACCATCCTCGGCACTGGTCTTGGATTTCAAGCGTCGCGGGCTACCGGGGCCTTCCACAGGCCGCCGCATATGGGGCGAGCAAGGCCGCGCTCAGCTATTTCGCCGAGGTAAGTTATCTAGAATTAAAGCAGCGCCAGATCGCTGTTTCATTGGTTTGTCCGGGCTTTGTCGCGACACGACTAACTCAGAAAAATAGTTTCAAAATGCCCGCTATCCTGACGCCTCACCAGGCAGCGCTTGAAACGCTGTCGGGGCTGGCCAGAGGAGCCTTTGAGATCCATTACCCCAAACGCTTCACTCTCTGGCTAAAGTTCTTAGGGCTCTTACCGGATTGGCTCTATTTCCGAATAATGCGTCATGCGTTGCCGTCACAAGATCAACACTAATCCAATCGGCAGGAAACTCAGATGAACATTGCACTTTTTCAACAGGCGGCCGAATCGCTCAGCCCTGAATCAGTTGGCGAACTCATTAATTTCTACGCAGATGACGCAATCTTTACAGATCCGTTTCAGACCGTTCGTGGCCGTCTTGCGATCCAACAAGTCTATACCGACATGTTCAAAAGCCTTGATCAGCCAAGATTTCGCAATGTTCGGCCCCTTGGTGGGCCATTGTCCGAACATGCGCGAGAGGTCATCGTGGGCTGGGACTTTGAGTTTGCGCTTAGCCCGCATAAGCCGCGGCAGTGCATCGCCGGATGTAGCATGCTTGAACTTAACGCTCAGGGTCTGATCGCTCGGCACACGGATTTCTGGGATGCCTCGCGAGTCTTCCAAGCCCTTCCGATCCTAGGCGGGATTATCCGTTGGCTCAGAGGCAGAATCGGGCACAGCCCCCGGGCTTGACCTTACAATGCAGGCTCACTCTCACCGGAACCCTGCAATGCGAGCACCCAAAGCTGATGAAATGCTGTACCCAGAACTCTTCAGGGCGTTCGAACGGGTTCGTTGGGATTTGGATAAAGATATTAACTGGCAAGAATTTGATGCTTCGCGCCTAACAGAAGAACAGGCGCAGACTATAAAAATGAATGCCATCACAGAGTGGGCAGCCCTTCCTGCGACTGAAATGTTTCTAAGAGATAACCGGCATGACAGTGATTTTTCGGCCTTCATGTCGATCTGGTTTTATGAAGAGCAGAAACATTCCTTGGTTCTGATGGAGTATCTGCGGCGTTTTCGGCCGGATCTTCTTCCCACCGAACAAGAGCTCCACGCGGTGCGTTTTGAGTTTGATCCCGCGCCAGCACTCGAAACCCTGATGCTGCACTTTTGTGGGGAGATTCGCTTAAACCATTGGTACCGTTGTGCAGCCCAATGGCACACAGAGCCTGTGATTAAGCATATCTACGAAACCATCGCTAAGGATGAGGCCCGTCACGGTGGCGCCTATTTGCGCTACATGAAAAAAGCCCTCATCACAACCGGAGACGCGGCAAGGTCAGCCTTCGCAAAGATCGGCGTACTGATGGCAAGCGCACGCCGAACCACTCAGGCATTGCACCCGACCAATTTACATGTCAATCAATCCCTGTTTCCAAATGATACGGTCCAGAGCCGCACGCCAAAACCCGGCTGGCTTGAGCACTGGCTTGACCAGCAGATACAGTTTGATATGACATGGGAGGCCAAGGTTGCAGAACGTATTCTGCACAATGTCTCGCTGCTGTTTGAGCAATCGTTTACGACCGTACAGGAGCTTAACCGCTTTAGAAAAACCTTCACAGGCAACACATCGGCTAGCAATGCCCCCTGTCTTTGAAAAAAAGATTGCGCCCCCAGATCAGCTCGCATCGCGCATCGGATCTTTAGCGCAACCGATCGTATTTACAAACGGTGTATTTGATCTTCTGCACCGCGGTCATGTCACCTACCTCGCCCAGGCCCGCGCTCACGGCGCCTCGCTAATCGTTGCCCTAAACGACGATGCATCAACCCAGCGTCTCGGAAAAGGCTCAGATCGACCAATCAATGCACTTTCCGATCGGCTTGCCGTGGTGGCTGCTCTCGAGTGCGTATCCCTCGTTACATGGTTCTCAGAAGACACACCCATTAAGTTAATTCAGGCCATCACACCTCAGGTATTGGTCAAAGGTGGTGACTGGCCAATTCATGAGATTGTGGGTGGTGACTGGGTTCAACAGCACGGCGGACAGGTTCTATCCATCGCCTTCACCCATGAGCGATCAACGACCCGCATGTTAGAAAGAATTCGTCAGAGGTAAGGGGCTAGATGCGATACTGGGCAAGCGCCAATAGCCCAGCAAAACAGACTGAAGGGATCTCCTGCACGATTGCGCAGAAATTAGGCCGATCTTTTTCGAGTTCGATAAGCCTTGCATGCCACGCTGCAGCATGCCCACCGTGGATCCAGATTCGACTGACCTGATGCGTTTGTGCAACCTGATAAATAAAGCCGGTCTGCGCAAGCCCAATACCCTGCGAAATCGCTAACGATGAATCACGGGGAATCTCACGATGGACGGCTGCCCGCCCCACGTCCGACTGCATGTCAATAGCCTGCGCGGTCCGGGGGCGCCCCATCAGACCATCTAAGTCTCGGGTTCCTCGACGCAGGCTCTCGTCCATTGTTTGGAGTCCGGGCAAGATCCAGCCGCCAAGGAATCTCGCCTGCCGGTCTTGACTGCCCTGCAAAAGATCAATCGTAGTAGCGGTTCCAGCGCTAACCACCATATGAATCTCATTGGGTCTAATCATATCTTGGCAAGCAACTCCCAGTCCTGCAACCCATCGATCTGCCCCAAGACGCGCAGGCTCTCGGTAATCGTTGTGAAAGTGTCGTAGCTGAATTTTATGAAATCCTACCGTTTCACAGGGCCGCCAGGCCTCTGGCGGCTGAGCCCCGGTGAGTCGCTCAAATGCACTGCAGACTGCCTGATGAACACTCTGCGGTCCAACAGAAAGCCAAGAGAGTCGGTAGTTGGTTCCACCCTGCCATTGGGAGACGAGCCGAGCTGTACTCGCTTCTGAATTCTGAATTCTTGTAATCGTTGCCCGCTGCAACTGCGAAAAGAGTCTGCCCGGCTCATCATCAGCCTGCAAAGGAATTTCCAGGCGTTGATATTTCAGTGCAGAATTTCCGCAATCCACCAACAACAATGTCTGATGCAATATCTGCCCACTCACTGCAAAATCCGCCTTAACGAGAGTTCGCCAATCTTAACCGGGACCGTTTCCCGGCCTACCTGAAGCAACAAATCACCTGCCGCAGATACGCCGTTATTTTCTCCCCGCTGCAGTACCTTTCCTGTAAGCGGATGCACGACATCAACCGTACAGCCCGATAAAGTGTCACGTTTCATGAACTCCTGCTCCCAGCCGTGGGTAAGAATTTCGCCCCGCCAGAGGCGTTGCAGCTCTGAAAAAATCTCCGCCACAAGCATTGAAGGATCAGGGTCCATCACGCCCAAGGTTTTCAAATCAGTCACTGGCCGTTCAAGTTGCGGCGGCTCTTTCCACAACAGGTTTACTCCGATGCCTGCGATCAACCAAACGAGGCCCTTGGCCTGATGCCGAGAGACCAATACACCGGCGAGTTTTGCATCGGCAGAGATAATGTCATTGGGCCATTTCACACTTAGCCTCTGATGCAGTGTCGGATAAGTACGCTCCAAGACGGATAGAACCAGAATACTCAGACGGGCCGGCAGTGCTGGGAGTGCTGTCCGCTCAATCGACTCCGGCCAGGCGATCGACAAGGCCAGCCCACCCCCAATACTGTCTTGCCAACGGCGGCCATGGCTCGCTAGCCCCTGGGTTTGTTGCAAGGTCCACAGGGCGAAAGGCTTGATGGGCTCTTGCGATAGATCGGTATCTGCCCCTTGCAGAATACGCCTCAGGGACTCTTTCTGAGTCGAATCGACAGTCTCAATGTGCTCACAGACCAACATTCTTGGCATCATAGCCGCATGAATCGAGATTGCTCATGCGGCTAAATCGCGCAAATTCCTTGTTGTTCGCAGGCTTGCTCTATGCCGGCGGTCTCGTTGTCATCTCGGTCTCACCAATTACAGAGTGGCGCTTCATTCCTGAAATGCCTTGGGAATATCTGCTCAGGGGCTGGCCAAAATACTGGACCAGTCTCGATGTTCTGTTGAATGTTCTCGCCTATATTCCCTTGGGCCTGCTGATCGGCCGGGCCGTAAGCCATCGCCTAAGCCCCATGGCCTGGGGGCCTCTTCAGGCCTTCGTTTTCACAGTGTGTGCAAGCGTTCTCTTATCGATTCTGCTTGAGGCTGTACAAACCTATCTGCCGAGCCGACGGTCTTCGGTATTGGATGTGCTCACCAATGGCGCCGGGGCCAGCATTGGTGCTTTTATTGCCAGTGCCTACGCCCAGAACAAGTCTCGGCTCCAAGTCACCGACGCCAGACCCATTGAAGTCGGTGGCCTGATGCTCTTTGGGCTTTGGCTTCTCGCCCAGGCTGCCCCACAGCCCATCTGGTTAGCCCTGGGCGACATCATGACCCAGACCTCTGAGTGGCGTCAGGGACTTACCTCATTTACGGGTGTTGATCAGAGCCCAGCGGTTGTCCAGGAAATTTTCGCTGCCCAGAGAATTCTTGCTGAAGCCCTCTGTGTTGCCACTGCAATACTGAGTTGTGCATTGTTATGCCACCTCTCAATGCTGGAATCTCCGCGCTGGTTCTCTCGTTACCAGCCCCGGCACTGGCTCTATACCCTGATTCTAGTTGTGGTTATTACCATCGGGGCGCGAGCCTCATGGATCTTGCTGCTGCATAGCCCCGAGGCCCTACTGGCCTGGCTTGGTGCAGGAGCTCAGGCAGGGATTGTTCTAGCCCTGCTAAGCGCCTACGGGTTGGCAGGCGCAAGGCCCACCCTACAGCGGACTGCAGCGCTAATGGGAATTGTGGTGATGTTGCTGCTCTCAAACAGCCTCCCTCAGAATGACTTCGCCAATGAGGCCTTCACGGGTTGGTCAAAGGGTGCCTGGCTCAATCTTCGTGGGCTCGCCAACCTTGCAGCCAGCGCCTGGCCCTTTCTTGCCCTTGGCTGGTTTTTTATTGCACTCACCCATCGGTCGACCCGAGCCTTAGAGCGTGACCTCTTCATCAGTCGCAAGCCCGCCAATTAATTCGAGAGGGCTAAAATGTGGACATGAGCTACTTTGAAAAGCATGTCTTTTTCTGCGTAAACGAAAGAGAAAATGGCGCCACCTGCTGCGCAGGATGCGGCGCCAACGAGATGCAGGCCTACGCGAAGGAAAAAATAAAAGCCCTGAAAAAAAGCGGGCCAGGAAAGATTCGGATTAACCGCGCAGGCTGCCTCGATCGTTGTGATGATGGTCCCGTCATGGTGATCTATCCCGAGGCTACTTGGTATCGCTATGTTGACCAAACCGACATTGACGAAATCATCAATGAGCATTTGATCCATAACCGTCCGGTTGAGCGACTCAAGATTTGAATTCGGCAACCGAACGCTTCTTAATTCCTGGGCCTGCGGGTCAACTCGAAGTCGCCTTGGATCGCCCAAGCGTCGATGCCCCGCCCGCCGGTCTCGCAGTGGTCGCCCATCCACATCCCTTATTTGGCGGCACCCTTGACAACAAGGTTGCACAAACAATTGCGCGGGCCTTTGTTAGCCAAGATGTCATCTGTCTGCGTCCCAACTTCCGCGGTGTTGGGCAGAGTGAGTCCTCCCATGATCACGGCTATGGCGAGGTCGATGACCTCTGGGCCGCGTGGGCCTGGTTAAACCGAGAATTTCGGGCCGTAGGCGGCCACCGTTGGATTGGTGGGTTCTCTTTCGGTGCCGTGGTTGCCACACATCTGGCCCAGCAATGGCCAAGCCACGCCATCAGTCAGGGCTCGCCGCCCCTTGACCGCGTTATTTTGGTGGGCCTTGGAATGGCAGAAGATCGTCGTGAACCGAGTGCGCTCACACCGCAGGCACGTCTTATTCATGGGGAAGAGGATGAAATCGTCGCGCTAAAAACTATCTTTGACTGGGCTACCCCACAACTCCATCCAGTTTTAGTCATACCGGGGGCTAGTCACTTCTTCCACGCAAAACTCCCTCTATTAAAAGAGTGTGTGAAGCGAACCCTACTGGCCTAATTTGAACGCAGAAGATAACTCCGCCAATCCCACGGGGGGCCCTTTAAGGCTTTTATGGGCCTGTTTTTTGGTTCTATGCGTTGGCGCCTGGTCTCGTGCCGGTCTTGCCCAATCCTGGCCTGTGCCTCCGAAGCTCGCAGCACCGAGCTGGATGCTTGTCGATGCAACAACAGGCCAGACCTTGGCGCTGGCCAACGCAGATAAACCGGTCTCACCAGCATCGCTGACTAAACTGATGACCGCCTATTTAACATTCTCAGCATTACGAGAACGTCGAATTCGATTTGATCAGACAGTCGCCTCACCCCCAGAGGCAGAAATACCGCAAGGGGCCCGGATGTTTCTGCTGCCCGGCAAATCAGTATCCATAAGCGAGCTCTTGCAGGGCATGATCACGCTCGGTGCTCACGATGCTGCAATCGCTCTCGCGAATGCGATTGCAGGCTCCGAGGCTGCTTTTGTAGAGTCTATGAATAAGACCGCCCAGCGTCTCGGATTGCAACAGACGCGCTTTATGAATTCCACTGGTGTCACCCATCCGGAGCATCGTACAACGGTGGCGGATCTAGTTAAGCTCACAATTGCATTGGTCAATGAATTTCCGGAACAGTTACGAGAGTTTGGCCGTCGGGAATTTACCTATAACGGCATACGACAGGTCAATCGAAACCGTCTCCTCTGGCTTGACAACTCCGTAGATGGACTAATGACCGGGCGCACTGAAACGGAGGGCTTCGCAATCGCCATTAGCGCCCACCGGCCTCAACCGATTGGCACGCGAGAACGAATCCAACGCCGACTAATTGCTGTCATCGTAGGGGCCACCACCGAAGAAGCCCGAGCCCAAGAGGGTTTAAAACTGCTCAACTATGGCTTCCAGCAGTTTGATGTTGTGCGGTTATTCCGTGCAGATGAAGCCAGCGAAACGGTTCCCGTATTTAAAGGCAATATGGGAAGCGCGCGTTTGCACTTTCCGAGAGATGTTCTAGTGGCGGTGCCCCGTGGCCGATCCGATACGATACGCACACAGCTAGAGCGGCCAAATGCCTTGCTTGCGCCAGTCGCCTTCGGCCAACCGGTAGGGCAGCTAAGGGTTTGGCTATCAGGAACAGAGATTCATCAGGTGCCCGTTACTGCGGCAGAGTCCGTAAAGTCTGCGGGCCTGCTCGGCAGGGCAATCGACTCTCTGCGTTTATGGTGGAAAACGTTATAGGTCAATAAAAAGTCGAGTTTTAAAATTTAATTTCTAGTGATTGAGAGCGACATGATTCAAGGTATCGAAGGTAACCCGACTGTATTTTTAAATGGCCAATGGCAGCCCCTGTCTGAGGCAAAGGTCTCGGTACTTGACCGGGGATTTATCTTCGGCGACGGAATCTATGAGGTTGTTCCAGCCTACAGTAAACGCCCGTTCCGAATTGAGTCTCACCTCAATCGGCTGATGAGGAGTCTTACCGCGATACGTATTCGTTCGCCCTATGACAAAGAGCAGTGGGCCGCCCTATTTCACGAGGTCGTTACAAGAAACGCGGGCGATGATCAATTTGTCTATATTCAGGTCACCCGAGGTGTTGCTAAACGCGACCATGCATTTCCTAATCCAGAAGTGACGCCCACAGTCTTTGCAATGTCAACGGCCTTCCATCAGCCGAGCCAGAAGATCCGAGAGGAAGGAGTGGCAGTAGTAACCCTGCCCGACGAACGCTGGCTTCATTGTGATATCAAATCAACTGCCCTGCTCGGCAACGTATTGGCCCGGCAGTCAGCAGCAGACCGCGGTGTAATGGAAGGTGTGATGTTCCGAGACGGATTTCTAACGGAGGGATCATCGTCAAATGTCTGGATGGTCAAAGATGGAGTACTCTGCGCTCCAATAAAAAACCACCTCGTGTTGGAGGGAATACGCTATGGACTCTTTGAAGAGCTTGCAGCCAAACTTGGCATCCCGCTGCAGATTCG
>DBCQ01000024.1:19468-19749 GCA_002293155.1 Burkholderiales bacterium UBA954
AGAATCCGTCAGGCTGAGGTCGCAGGGGCCGATGAGTTAATGATTAGCTCAGCCACCAAAGAGGTACTTCCCGTCGTGAAAATGGATAGCCGTTTAGTGGGCCATGCCTCCCACGCTGGCAAGCCGGGCCCGATTTACAAAAAACTCCGTCAGGCCTACGACGAGGCGATTAATGCCACCCGACAGAGTTAGTTCTGGCGCAACCAGCCTTCTGCAGTTTCCGTGCAGTTTCCCCATCAAAATTATGGGCGAATGTACTGATGGATTCGCTGAACAGATCT
>DBCQ01000024.1:19838-31068 GCA_002293155.1 Burkholderiales bacterium UBA954
CAAGCCGAAACGGCAACTATCTCGGATTAACTGTCACAATCGACGCGCAATCCCAGACTCAGCTTGACCATCTCTATCAGGCGCTGACAAAACATCCTTTGGTAAAAGTTGTTCTCTAGCGATCAATGATCGAATGCAAAACCCTGCGGCCTGCAGACTATCTTGAGATTCTGCAACGGATGCGGCAGTTCTCTGAATCTCGAGGAGCCGCCACCCCGGATGCCCTATGGCAGGTTGAGCACTGCCCAGTGTTTACTCTTGGACAGGCCGGACAAGAAAGACATATTTTAGATGCGGGTGATATCCCCATCGTCCGAACAGAGCGAGGGGGCCAGGTCACCTATCATGGCCCCGGTCAGGTAGTGGTCTACACACTGATCGATATTCGTAGACGTGGCCTCTTTGTGAAAGACTTTGTATGCCGCCTCGAGCAGGCCTTAATCGATACCTTGTCAGACTATGGGATTACGCAGGCCCAACGAAAGTCAAATGCGCCCGGTGTCTATGTTGCATATCAGGGCGAGCTCGCAAAAATTGCTGCGCTTGGCCTAAAAGTGTCTCGTGGAAAAACCTATCACGGTGTCGCACTGAATCTTCAAATGAATCTCGAGCCCTTTTCGCGCATCAACCCATGTGGCTATCCCGGTCTTCGGACGGTAGATATGGCTACAATGGGAAGAGCTCAGGATTGGCAGCAGGTCGCCGATCGACTCTGTCATCGAGTCAATGAACAGCTGACGAAGTAGCGCTTAATTTTTGGAGTAACACACGGGTGTACGATCCTTTAAAAAAACAGAAAGGTGCCGAGAAGACCGCGCGCATACCCATCAAGGTAGTCGCGGCTGAGACCCTGCCTAAACCCGATTGGATTCGTGTCAAAGCGGCAGCAACCTCCTCCCGCTTCCTCGAGATAAAGAAAATACTACGTGAGCACCAGCTCTTCACGGTCTGCGAAGAGGCCTCCTGCCCGAACATTGGAGAATGTTTTGGAAAAGGTACGGCGACCTTCATGATCATGGGTGATAAGTGCACACGTCGCTGTCCATTCTGCGATGTAGGCCACGGACGTCCCGATCCACTTGACTCTAATGAGCCTGTCAACCTCGCTAAAACTATCGCTGCACTCCAGCTGAAGTATGTCGTGATCACGAGTGTTGATCGAGATGATCTTCGCGATGGTGGTGCTCAGCATTTTGTCGACTGCATTACACAGGTACGCCAGCAGTCGCCTTCGACCCAGATTGAAGTCTTGGTGCCTGATTTCCGTGGACGCCTCGATCGTGCGTTGGCGATTCTCAAGGCGGCCCCTCCCGATATCATGAATCACAACTTAGAGACTGTGCCCCGTCTTTACAGAGAGGCGCGCCCGGGTAGTGACTACCAACACTCTCTTTTATTGCTAAAGCAATTCAAAACAGAGGTTCCTGGCGTACCAACCAAGAGCGGGATCATGGTTGGCCTGGGCGAAACAGATGAAGAAATTCTTCAAACAATGGAAGACATGCGCAATCATGATATCGACATGCTCACGATTGGACAGTATTTAGCTCCGTCGACTAGCCATCTGCCGGTGCGGCGCTATGTACACCCGGATACCTTTGCGCTATTCGAACAAAAAGCTAAGACCATGGGCTTTTCCCATGCTGCAGTTGGCGCACTTGTTCGCTCGTCTTATCACGCAGATCAGCAAGCCCATCATGCTGGAGTTTTCAATCCCCATAACTAGGGCGGCGGTGGGAGCTGGGCCCGCCAACAGGAGACGCTGCGCCTATGGCCTTGCTTGACCTTCGGATTGAAGGAATGACCTGCGCGGCTTGCTCAAGCCGCATTGAAAATGTCCTCAATAAGATTCCTGGCGTGAAGGCTAATGTGAGTCTTCTAGAACATCGGGCGCGCATTGAGGGCCTAGCGGTTGATGATGCGATTGCAGCAGTCCGTCGAGCAGGCTACAACGCCTGGCCCATTATCGAAAGAGACCGGCGACAGTTTGTGGGACAGGCCGCAAGCCCCATTGAGCGCTATCGGCTCTGGATTGCGGTTGCCGCGATGATTCCGATGTTAATTGAAATGGTGGGCATGCTGACGGGCCACCACGGCATCATTCCTATCGCTGCTCAATGGGCGCTTGCGACGCTATTACAGACTTTCGTCGCCTGGCCTTTTTATCTCAGCGCATGGCGTGCGCTCAGAGTACGAAGCGCCAATATGGAAAGCCTTGTGAGTCTCGGCACGCTCTCGGCCTATGGTTGGTCTGTGATTAATCTAATTAATCCAAATCCAACCTTCTACTTTGAGACATCTATTGTTGTTATTGCGATGATAAAAATTGGCCGCCACCTGGAGTACCGGGCGAGGGGTCAGGCCCTTGACGCGCTAAGCCATCTCTTTCGCGATGATGATCAGCCGGTTGATCGATGGGATCCAACGCTCGCAAAATGGCTGCCCGTTACCGCACGAGAACTGCGAATAGACGATCAGATCCGAATCCAAGAAAACCAGGTGATTCCAGGTGATGGCATGATTCAATCCGGTCAGTCAGAGATCGATGAGAGCGCGCTGACTGGGGAGAGCGATCCAAATGCCAAGGCGCCAGGGGATTACGTTTATGCAGGATCGCTAAACCTCTCGGGTGTCATCAAGGTCACGATCACTAAGCCCGCTGAAGAATCCCGTCAGGCCTTGATCGGGGAAAGAATTCTCGTAGCACTCACAACTCGGGCGCCGATTGCGGCCCTCGCCGATCGAGTCGCTGCAGTGTTTGTTCCAGTTGTCCTTGTCATCGCACTTCTATCACTGCTTGGTCACTGGCTTGCCGGTGAGATCCTTTCGGTTGCAGTCGGTCATGCAATCGCCGTACTGGTTGTCGCCTGCCCTTGTGCACTTGGCCTTGCCACTCCCGCGGCAATCGCCGCTGGCCTCGCCAAAGCCTCAAGCCGCGGGCTTCTCTTCCGCAGTGCTCAGGCTCTTGAGCGCACCGCGCAGATTAATCACATTGTTTTTGATAAGACCGGAACCTTGACCTCCGGCAGGCCAAGACTCGTTGCAATTACAGACCACGATCTCAACATCATTGATCTTGATTCAATACAAGGCCCAGCAAGCCTATCAACCCCGTGGCCTGACTGGTTAGCCCTTGCAGCAGGTGCTGAGCGGGGTATCGAACACCCGCTGGCAGGTGCGCTGCTTGCCTACGCTGCAGGCCGAGAAATTACTGATTGTGGCAAAGGGCTCAACCACCCCGGCAAGGGGGTCAGTGCTCAATCCGGTACCCAGGATGTCGCCGTTGGAAAACCTGACTGGATTGCATCTGAACTCAGAACCCAATCGCTGCCCACCAAAGAATCTTTTTCCTGGGCACAACAAGAACACTATCTCGCAGATGCGACTGCAATTGATGTCGCAGTCAATGGGCACTGGCGTGGTCGGATCTGGGTTGCCGATACTCTGCGTCTCGATGCTGTTGCCGCTATTCGTGAGCTGGCTCGCCTGAAAATTCCGGTAACTCTGCTAAGTGGCGACAGGGCCTCTGCGGTCTCACGAGTCGCAACCATTCTTGGTATTACGAATGCGTTGAGTAGCCAGACACCTGAAGATAAGGCGAATTATCTCGACGCACTAAAATCAGATGGGGCCAATGTAGCAATGGTGGGTGACGGCATTAATGATGCATCAGCCATGGCCCATGCCCATCTCGGAGTTGCGATGGCCTCTGGTTCAAGTCTCGCACTAGAAACTGCTGACCTCACAATCTCCAACCCGTCTCCAATTCTGGCAGTCACTCAGAGTCTCTTGCTTGCCAAAGCGGTGATGCGTCGGGTGAAAGAAAATTTAGTATTCGCCTTTGGGTTTAACGCACTTGCGATTCCAGTTGCTGCCTTTGGCGGCCTCTCGCCCGTTATCGCGGGCACCATCATGGCGCTCAGCTCTGGACTGGTCATGGCCAATGCCGCGAGAATTCTGAACTGGCGGCCCCGAATAATTTAAGAAGAACCCTCGAGCGCTAAAACCAGGCTGCCGAAATCTCAGTTGTGAGACCCTAGAAGATCAGGCCGCTAGCGAATCGGGGTGACTACCGCGTTACCATCATTAGTGGGAATAGCCGCTGCCCCACCTGCCGATGGCGGATTCGGCACAGACCCGGATGAGGGCGGAGTTGATTTCGGTGGCCCAGCTGCCGGGTTATTGCCTCCGGTTTGCAACTGCATCCGCGACAAGTCCGCTTCAGAGATTGTCTCAAAGGCACGAACAACTCGTCGAACTCCGGATACGCGAGAGGCAATATCCGCAGCACGATTGGCCTCCCGCTCTGTGACGATTCCCATCAGAAATACGGTACTCGATTCAGTGTAGACCTTAATCACTTGAGCCTGCAGATCTTTTGCCTCCAACATAGAGGCCTTCACGCGGGTTGTCAGGATGGTATCTGAACCATAGGTCCTGATCGAAGGAGGCAGGCCCACCACAACTTCATTTAGAGAATTTCTCACATTCTCAATACTGCTGACTAATCGAGCTGCCTCGGCTTTTGTAGCCTCGTCTGGAACATATCCGGTAACAAGAGCAATCCGGTTAAAACTCACAACAGATAGCGAGATCTGGCTCGACTTGAATCGCTCACGAAACCGATTAAACGCCTTGATCTCGATGGCCTGGTCTTCTGCCTGCGCGCCCGTTGTTCGGCGGTCAGATACCGATAGGGCTCCGGTCACTACGCCAGTTGCCACTACCGGAAAACATCCGGCGAGCCCAATAGCCGTTATGCCTAAAACACTGATGACCAACGCCTTTTGGCAGAGATATCGCAGACCTTGTGTCTGAAATCGCGACAAGTTGGTTGGGCTAGCCAGCATAGTGAATCCCTTGGTTGTGTCTCGACAGAAGCCACGATTATAGAGCGCCATCGAGCCCAAAAGCATTGGGGATCCACTGAATAACGGCGCCATCAATTGCAATAACGTCAAACCTACACGGCGGGCGTGGATGGCTGCGACGCTGAATCAGCCAACACTCGGCGGCAAGGATCAGCCGACGTTGCTTTTGACGGCTAATGGTCTCTGCGGCGCCACCAAATCGGCCGCGGATGACACCCCCCTGCCTGTCTGAAGCTGCCCTGCGGGATCGAACTTCCACAAATACAGTTGTTAAGCCATCGTGCATGATTAGATCAAGTTCGCCCACCTTAAAGCGGATATTTCTTGCGATCACGATAAGACCTCGAGCGCATAGGTAGTCGGCAGCCTGCTGTTCGGCCTCGAACCCGCGTTGTTGGGCTGGTGTCAGACGCCGACGCCAACTTGGGGGAGAATTGGGGGATGGGAAAGAACACATTTGGGCCAGGATTGTATGTGGCAGCGACGCCTCTCGGCCATTTGTCGGATATCACCGAGCGGGTCCGCGAAGGCCTGGCTGCCTGTGATCAGCTCTACGCCGAAGATACCCGACGAGCCCAACAGCTCTTAAGCGCTCTGGGCCTGTCGCGCCCAAAATCAAGTATCTATTCGCTTCATGACCATAACGAGTCGGTGATGACCGGTCAGGTGCTCGCCGCGCTTGAGAGCAAGCAATCCGTCATATTAATTTCTGATGCAGGAACGCCTGCAATTTCTGATCCTGGTTTTCAGGTTGTGGATGCAGCCTGGAAACAAGGTTTCGCCGTCCACCCGCTCCCCGGGCCGAGCGCGGTTATTGCGGCACTCAGTGTCTGCGGCTTTGCCCGCTGGCCCATGAGTTTCTGGGGCTTTGCACCAAGCAAGGCCTCAGCACGTCGTCAATGGCTAAGACGCATTAAGGCCTCCACAGGCCTTGCAGTAATTTTCGAAGCGCCACACCGGGCTGAGGAGTCGTTAACGGACTGCGCAGAACTATTTGGCCCACAGACTCCAATGCTATTCGGTCGAGAACTGACAAAACAACACGAAACTATTTTCCGATCAACGATTGCAGAGATTCAATTAAGAGTCCAAACGCAAAATCAGATTGATCCGGGCTCGACCAAAGGCGAGATGGTCTGGGTATTTGATCTGGGCGAGAAAACAGCAGAGACCCAAGAGGCGGGCGCAGCCCGCCAACAACTTGAGCAATGGGCATCTGTTCTAGCGCCTGAAATGCCTGCCGCAGCCGCCGCAAAATGTATGGTCAAGATGCTTGGCGTCTCCCGAGAAGATGCCTACAACGCGGTCCTAACAGCCGCGAACCTTAAAGAGCGCAGCACTTGAAATTGACGAGAGCCGAAAATCAATTACTTGCGACGTTTCCTCTCTTGGGCGATTAGATAATCAACGACCTGCAGGGCCCGTGTATGACTTCCGCCCACCATGGCCGGTGATGTTACGAATCGACCGTTCACCCCAAAGGTTGGAACACCCTCAACCTTATAGCTCTCAACCAAGGCATTTGCGCGCTTTTGCTGAGTCTGCACACCAAACGAATTCCAGAGGCTCTCAAACTTCGCAATATCAATGCCTTGTGTCTTTGCCCATTCGGAGACTTCCAAGAGCATTCCCATCGCGTTGCCACGCTGATGAATCTGCTCAAAGACCTTGCCGCCTAGGCTGTCTGCTTTGCCAAGAGCTTCTAGGGTGTAGAAGATTTTCTGATGGACATCACCACGAAACGCAACATGAACCTTCTTAAACACCACATCGCTTGGCAGTTTCGCCTTCCATTTGTTGAGATGGGGCTCAAGATGAAAACAGTGGGGGCAGGCATACCAAAAGAACTCTAGAATCTCGATCTTGCCGGGGCTTGAGGTAGCAACAGGCTCCCGCAAGACCTTGTAATCAATTCCTTCATCGACGTTTGCCTGCGCAAATGCAGGGCGCATAAAACCCAATTCTGGCCCAGCAAGCCCCGCCATAACCGGCGCAGTCAGTGCTGCTAGGCGAATCGAAAACTGACGTCGATTAATCGACATATCTCACAACCCTTTCTTAGGAAAAGCATTTAAAAAGCCGCACCAAAAGCTAATGCAATACAGCCACTATCGGACATTGACTCGAATCACCGCCGACTCGATTCCGTTTTCAGACACGCGTGCCTTTGCTTTGTTCAACTCTTCAATTGATCCGTAAGGCCCAAGCCGAACACGGTGAAAAACGCTCCCCTCGCGCTCCGTCTCGCTGACGCGCGCTTCAAAACCCAATATCGCCATTCGCGCACGCATCTGCTCTGCATCTTCGACCGCCTTAAACGCACCGACCTGAATTAAATAACTCATCCCTGTCGGCGAGATTACTTTTGTTTCAAGACCCGCCTCGGCAGGGGTCTCTGTCTGACCTGCATCTTTAGCCAACAGGCCTTTATTGGGGTCGGGCGCTTCTTCAGACTCAGGTCGCTGGGTCGCGGGCTGGCCTTTACCCGAGGAACTCTTCGTGCCGACCCGGTCTACGAATGGCAGGGGGGACTGCGTAATGTAGAGAGCGATGAGTGCAGCAGCCAAAAGCCCACTTGCTAATCCCGCCATAAAGGGATTCGTCCGAAATAAATTCGGCTTCGAAGACTTTAATCTGGCATTAGGGACCGCGCTTTGTCGCATAGAAATTCAATTCGAAAAAGGACTTAGAAAACTCTACCATTACATTCGGTTTGGTGCAGACACGCCAAGCAAGGAAAGCCCATTTCCTAAGGTCTGCCCTGTGGCTGCAAGTAGCAACAGCCTGGCGCTGCGCAGACTTGGATCGTCGACTAAAACACGTTCGCTGTTATAAAAGCCATGGAAGTCTGCAGCCAATTCCCTCAAATAAAATGCCAAAAGGTGCGGAGACAGCTCGGACGCTGCATTGTTGATAACATCCGGAAACTCCGATAGTCGGTTTAACAGGGCCTGCTCACGGGGGGCGATCAGGGTTTCAAGAGAATCGCCAGGCCGGTCTCGAAAGGCAACAAATACGGACTCCCGGGTTTCTAGAGCCTGAGCCAGCACGCTGCAGATTCTGGCATGGGCATACTGGACGTAATAGACGGGATTGTCTTCGCTCTTTGATAATGCAAGATCGACATCAAAAACAAATTCGCTATCCGCCCTACGCGATACAAGAAAAAATCTAACCGCATCGCGCCCTCGCTGCTCATCGGTGGCAAGTGCCTGGCCCGATACCGGATCGCCCTCACCTGACCAGGTAATCAAATCCCTTAAAGTGACATAACTACCTGCGCGTTTAGAGATCTTTACCTCTTCGCCGCCCCGCATAACCGTAACCATTTTGTGCAGTACATAGTCCGGGAAACTCGGAGCAACGCCGATATTGAGGGCCTGCAGCCCGGCGCGAACTCGGGCAATCGTTCCGTGATGGTCAGAACCCTGGATATTGATGGCCCTCGTAAATCCGCGCTCCCACTTCGTTACATGGTAGGCAACATCAGGAACAAAGTAGGTATAGCCGCCATCAGATTTGCGCATGACCCGGTCTTTGTCATCACCAAAATCCGTTGTCCGCAGCCACAGAGCGCCCTCGTTCTCATAGGCATAACCGGCTTGAATCAACTGTTGGACTGTATCCTCAACCCGCCCATCCTCGTAGAGTGATGACTCGAGATAGTAGCGATCAAAGGCTACGCCAAAGGCGCGCAGATCGAGATCTTGCTCATGACGCAAATAACCAACCGAAAATTTTCGAATCGCCTCAAGATCCTCTAAGTCCCCGGACGAGGTAACTGCGCCAGAATCGGCTGCCTCGGTCGTGGCTTTCGCGCAATACGCTAAGGCAATATCATTGATGTAGTCACCCCGATACCCGTCGGCCGGAAACGCAGAATCATCGGGGAGTATTCCCTTCGCACGAGCCTGCACAGACATTGCAAGGTTCTGAATCTGTGCTCCGGCGTCGTTGTAATAAAACTCTCGGGACACCTTTAGGCCAGTTGCAGTCAAGATTGCCGCAAGACTATCGCCTAAGGCCGCCTGTCGGCCATGGCCGACATGGAGTGGGCCGGTTGGATTGGCCGATACAAACTCAACTAAGACCTCCGGTGCATCTGCCGCCATAGGCGTAATCCCGAACTGGTCGGGTGCACGAGCAACCTCTACGAGAACTGAGGCCCGAGCCTTCGGCAAGAGACGGAAATTAATAAACCCTGGGCCTGCCACTTCAATGGACTGCAGACACTCACTGCTAATGGGTAGAGTTTTGAGTGTCGTAACGAGCTGTGCAGCAATCTGCGGCGGCGACATTGCAAGGGGCTTGGCAAGCCGCAATGCAATATTGCTGGCGATATCGCCATGCTCAGGCTGCTTTGGCTTCTCAAGAGAACCCTCGACGCCTGAGCAGTTAAGTTCTCCCAGAGATTTTCCCTGACGATCCGCAAGCGCAGCGCAGGCGGCAAGCAATGATTGGGCAAGTTGGGATCGTTGAGAAGCGAGCATAGGGATTTATAAAAAATTTGGCGCGTCTGGCAGGAATTGAACCTGCGACCCTTGGCTTCGGAGGCCAATACTCTATCCACTGAGCTACAGACGCATCTTTGCGCCGGAAATGGGGTCCCAGCGTTGCAAAAGCCCCTGATTCTAACCCCTGACGCTTGTTTAGAATCGAACGGGCACAGGCGATTAAGCCCTGGGGTCCTGAGATTACCAGACAATGTTGCGATGCAGTAAACTGAAGTCGAAAAAACGCCCTCTAGGCGTCAACACGATGACCTCTTTCTTTTTTGACAATGGAGTGATGCCTTGAGTGATTCTGCGTTCGGGGATCTGTCGACCTCAACAGAGGGGATCCTCGCCGTCAACATCGGCTCATCATCGATTAAGTTCTCAACCCACTTAATCGTTGCGCAGACCAGCGCCGGCGAAAACGGCAAGAGGGTAACTGCCTCGGTGTTTGGCGGAAGCATTCAGGGCCTGGAGCCCGGTGGCACCCCAGTCATTCGCTGGTCTGAAAACGGCGTTCCACGGGAAGAGGCACTGTCAGAGACCTTGGATGCATTCCAAGCTGCCATTGGGTTTTTAAAATCTCTATTTCAGAGGGCACTCTCAAACCTACATCTTCGCGCCGTTGTTCACCGAGTGGTGCATGGCGGCGACACCTTTACCTCGAGCATTCAGATCACGCCCGCTATCATGCAGAAGTTAAAGGCTCTCGAACCGCTGGCGCCACTTCATCAGCCGCACAATCTCCACGGCATTGAAGCGTTCGCCAGGATTTTCCCAGAGATCACTCAGATTGCCTGCTTTGACACAGCCTTTCACACCAGCCTGTCTGCACTTGAAAAGACATTCCCGTTAAACCAGGTAATCGCAAAAAAGGGTATCCATCGCTACGGATTCCACGGCTTGTCCTACGAGTACATCTCCACCCGACTGGCCGAAAGATCACAAGCCGCTCGGGGCCGATTACTGATGGCGCACCTGGGAAACGGCGCAAGCCTATGCGCAAGCATTAGCGGAAAGAGCTTCGCAACGACTATGGGATTCTCAGCGGCGGGTGGATTGATGATGGGCACCCGCTGTGGCGATATTGATCCGGGAGTCCTGCTCCACCTCATTCAAGAAGGATTCGATGCCCAGGCAATTGAGAATCTCATCTATCGAGACTCTGGCCTTAGGGGTGTCTCAGGCCTCTCGGCCGATATGCGTGCATTACGAGCCGATCCCTCGGCGACGGCACAGTTTGCGGTGGCACTCTTTGAACACCGGATTATTCGCGAAGCAGGCGGCCTGATCGCGACCATGGGCGGAATATCGGCGATCGCTTTTGCGGGCGGTATTGGGGAAAATGATTTCCAGCTACGCGAAAAAGTCTGTAATGCCTTATCGTTCCTTGGCATTGAGATTGATGCCGAAAAGAACCGCGGGCACTCTAAAGAAATCATTGCGCTTCATCGAGATAACAGCCCGGTCGAGGTCTGGCTAGTCCCGACTGATGAGGGAATCATTGCCGCAGAGCACGCCCTAATGCTGCTAGGAAAATAATGGCACTGATCGTACTGTCTAACGCAGGACTAGCCTTTGGTCATGTCCCACTCCTGTCGCGCGCAAGCGTCTCGCTCGAGACTAACGAGCGCCTTGGGCTAATTGGCCGTAATGGCACAGGTAAATCATCCCTTTTAAAAGTGTTGTCGGGGCAGCAACTGCCTGATGATGGAACCCTTCAATATCAGCAGGGCCTACGAATTGCATCTGTCGCTCAAGAACCCATCCTAGATCAGGGGTTAACAATATTCGAGCAGGTCTCAAGCGGCCTATCGGAAATCATCGGGCTTCGCCAATCCTATGAGGCGATCAGCCTATCCGAGG
>DBCQ01000024.1:31172-39143 GCA_002293155.1 Burkholderiales bacterium UBA954
TCTTGATCGTCTTGATCTTGATCCTAGCGCGCGAATTTCAACCCTCTCGGGGGGCAATAAGAAGCGTGTCGCACTTGCTGAAGCCCTCGTGACATCGCCCGATGTCTTGCTGCTCGACGAGCCAACAAACCACCTCGATATCGACTCGATCGTCTGGCTTGAAAATCTCCTAAAGAGCTGGCGGGGTGCGGTGATCTTTGTCACCCATGATCGAGCATTTCTTGATGCAGTCTGTACTTCCATTATCGAGCTTGATCGCGGAAGCCTACAACGTTATCCTGGCAACTTCACCGCCTATCAGTCCCAGAAAGAACTCGAACTCGCAGCCGAGGCTCTTGCAAACGCACGAACCGATAAACTCCTCGCGCAGGAGGAGGTCTGGATCCGAAAGGGTGTAGAGGCCCGGCGCACACGCAGTGTCAGCCGAATCAGCCGTCTCGAGACGCTGCGCTCCATGCGAGCAGAACGCCGGGAGGTACTCGGAAAAATAAAGCTTGCTGTCGCCTCTGGTGAACGTAGCGGCAAGATTGTTGCGCAACTCGATGATGTTTCGAAATCCTACGATCGCCCAATCGTTAGAAACTTCTCCTGCACAATTCTGCGTGGTGACAAAGTAGGCCTAATTGGCCCAAATGGTGCGGGTAAGACCACACTTTTAAAACTTATTCTGGGCGAGATCGCGCCTGATTGTGGCGACATAAAACTCGGCACCAAAATCGAGGTTGCTTACTTCGATCAGATGCGCAACAACCTTGATCTTGACGCAAGTCTTGAAGACTTTATTAGTCCAGGCAGTGAGTGGGTTGAGATCAACGGGGAGCGCAAACATGTGAAAAGCTATTTGGGAGATTTTCTGTTTCCCCCGCAGCGCGCAAGCGCGCCCGTAAAAACCTTATCAGGCGGGGAGCGCAATCGGCTCTTGTTAGCGCGGCTCTTTGCGAAACCCGCTAATGTCTTAGTTCTTGATGAGCCCACCAACGACCTTGATGTTGAGACCCTCGACCTGCTAGAGCAGCTCTTACAAGACTATAGCGGTACTGTATTTCTGGTAAGCCACGATCGCTACTTTCTAGATCGGGTTGTTACAAGCGTCGTTGCCTATGAAGGCGGCGGCAACTGGCGAGAGAATATCGGTGGCTACGAGGATTGGGTAATCCAAAGCCAACGGACTAAAAATGTGCGCCATGACGAGGCAGCCAGATCCCAGCGCACCACAAAACCCATGAGTGCCCGAGAAGCCAGGCCTGCAGCCCCAGTCTTGAAGTCCCAGTCAGTAAAAAAACTCTCGGGTAAAGAGCGCCAAGAGCTGACAGAAATTCCAGACCGAATCGAGCGGCTCGAAAAAGAAGAGCAGAACATCCATCTTCAGCTTGCTGACCCTTTAGTTTACAAAGACGAGCCAGCACGCGTTGCGGCGCTGACTGAAGAACTCAAAACCCTTGAAAGGGAATTGGCCCTGCTCATGCGTCGCTGGGAAGAACTCTTGGAAAAAGAGGCTGCAGCGTAGACTAAATCTCGTAGGGATCGACATCGATCTGTGCCTCTACCGTTCGGTTTTCTAATAACCACCGTTCAGCGTAGGAGAGCAGTTGATGCAAGACCTGACGGGACTGAGACTCCAGCATGATCTGCCCTCGCCATCGTCCGGCCTGTACCTCTGGGTAGCGGGCTACGGGGCCATAGATGGAAGCAGACCAGTTATTTTCCTTCGCAACAGTCTGCATCTGATCCCGCAGCCCACGAAGGGCAGCGGTTGCCGTTGTCATATCTCTATGGGCGACACGCAGGGCCGCCATAAACGAAAATGGTGGCATCTGTGAGGACTCGCGATCTTGCATTTCCGCACGGGCAAATCCTTCCACGTCTTGGGCAATCAGTGCACGATAGAGACGATGCTGCGGATAACGGGTTTGAATCAAGACCTCGGCTGGGCTTCCTAATTGCTCGTGACGACCTGCCCGGCCAGCGACCTGCATCAATGTTGCAAACAATCGCTCGGGCGCGCGGAAATCTGGGTTCAAGAGTTGTGCGTCAGCATCTGCAACAACGACAAGCCGCATCCTCGCAAAATCATGTCCCTTGGCGAGCATCTGGGTTCCAACAACAATGTCAACCTCACCCCGTTCTATGCGTGCAAGCTCTGCTTCGAGTGCCCTGCCCTGTTTGACTGTGTCGCGATCAATCCGGCTGATCCTCGCCTTTGGAAATTCCTGCTCTAGTGTCTGCTCAAGCCGCTGCACTCCCCGACCGATGGGCTGAAGATCTGTATCTCCGCAGTCGGGACATCGCGGGGGTACTGCGCTGGCTAGGCCGCAGTGATGGCACTGCAGCCGCCAAGAACCCTTTGTGTTTTCAGCGCCAAGCCGGTGTAAGACCGTAGGCACCGCGCACCCGCTACAGGCTGATGACCAACCACAACTCGAACAGGCCAATACGGGGGCATACCCCCGTCGATTCAGAAAGACCAGAGCCTGCCCACCCTCCGCTAACACTCGGCCTAAAGCCGCACGACTTTCCGAAGATAGCCCCTCGCGCGCAGGATCCTTCAGGGTATCAATTAGGCGAATTGGCGCAGCCGGTTCACCGGTTGCGCGAGTAGGTAGTTGTAGATATTGATAACGCTTGCGGTCGATCTGGGCCCAGGTCTCAACGCTGGGTGTGGCGCTCCCTAAAACCAGAGTTGCTCCGGATTGCTGCGCCCTCCAGATTGCTAAATCCCTGGCGCTATAGCGCATGCCCTCTTGTTGTTTGTAAGAATGGTCGTGCTCCTCATCAATAAGAATCAAGGCCAGCAGTGGCATCGGTGTCATGATCGAGAGCCGGGTTCCAATCACAAGGCGAGCCGCACCCGTAGCGGCTAAGAGCCATAGTCTGGCGCGCTCCCGCTCAGAGACCTCGCTGTGAAGGACCGCGATCTCGATGCCGGGTAATGCACTCTGAAAACGTCTTACGAGCTGCGGTGTTAGGCCGATCTCGGGCACTAGCATTAAGACCTGCGAGGCCGGATGAGCAGCCAGAATCCTTCGGGTCGCCTCAGTGTAGACCCGCGTTTTGCCAGATCCGGTTACACCGTGGAGGACATGAACACCGGATCCTGCCATTGCCGAGAGGGCGTTATGTTGCGCAACATTTAACGGGGGGTCGGGTTCTGAGGTGTCGCAGTTCAGGGCCTCATTAGGGGCGGTTTGAAGAGATGGGCTGCGGGGTTTTAGAGAAGCAATTAGACGGTCAAAGTTACTTGGGCCTAGCGTGCCCTTCGCACTCGTTTTGGCCTCAAAGTTCTTTAAATCGCGAAGCCACTTCGGCACCAATCCAACCGACACCGTTCCGAATGGTCTTCGGTAATAACGGGAAGCAAAAGCCATGAAATCAATCCAGCTGGCATCCATAGGGGGCAGGCCAATGACGGGGCCCTCAATCGATCTTATTTTGTCGGGAGAAAGACCGGCCTCCCCGGGTCGGAACTCATGGCTCTTTTTGGAGAGTGCATCGGCATGAATGACTAGCCCAAGTACTTTTTTCCGACCCAGCGGCACGCAGACCCAGGTGCCATGGGGTAGCTCTTCACCAAGCCAGGCGTAATCAAGGGTTGCAGCCAGCGGCATGTCGACAGCCACTGAAATCAAGGGTTTCCGGGTTGTGGATAAGTCTGTGGGCAATTAGGGGCTCAGGATTTATTAATCATGATCGGATAAGTCTAATGCCATCGCAGACCCCATATAAAAATCTTTAAACTTAATCAAATCAATGACTTATGTTGATTAGTTCAATCGGGCTTGGAAAACTATCACGCAAACCGATAAGGATTCAATCTGTGCATAAGCCCTCGCTAACTTGGCATAAAAGCTTAGCGTGAGCGGCTAGCTACTTATGCCTAGCCTCGAGCAATACGATCGGTTATCGGAGCTTTTTTGAATAGTTAGCGACCGCTTCAACCAAGCAGGCCACGTTCTCTGGGGGGGTGAACTGGGAGATCCCATGACCAAGGTTAAACACATGGCCAACTCCAGGCCCAACCCTGCCAAAACTGTCGAGGGTTCGGGCGACTTCGGACTCAATGTGTGAGGCCGTCCCCAGCAGTGAGGCCGGATCGAGATTACCCTGGAGCGCACAGCGATCGCCAATCAGACTGCGTGCATGGCCAAGATTGGTTGCCCAATCAATGCCCACCGCATCAGCTCCGGTATTCGCAATAGATTCAAGCCATTGTCCGCCACCTTTTACAAACACAATCATCGGCGTCGATGAATTGTCTGTCTCTCCATTTGCCCGACGAATACCCACGCTGGCTTTAGCGACCTGCTCAACGATCGTACGAATGTGTTGCTGGGAGAAGCGCTCAAAGTGGGCCTCTGGCAGAAAACCGCCCCAGCTATCAAAGACCATTACCGCATCCGCGCCCGCCTCAATCTGCATAATCAAATAGTCACTCACCGCCTGCGAGAGTTTCTCGAGCAATCTCTGAAGGGCATCTGGCCGGCTGTAGAGCCACTTGCGCACGCTTAAAAAATCATCGCCACTTGATCCGCCATTAATCATGTAACAGGCCAATGTCCAGGGGCTGCCAGAAAATCCAATGAGCGGAACGCGTCGATCAAGAGATTTCTTAATTGTTGAGACAGCCTGCGCAACGTAGTTCAACTCCACTGAGGGATCCATTCTCCCCAGGGCTGCAATATCAGTCTCCGACTCAATACGCTTCTTAAAACAAGGGCCCTCACCTTGCACAAAATAAAGCCCTAGACCCATAGCGTCCGGGATGGTCAGAATGTCTGAAAATAGAATCGCAGCGTCGAGACCATAACGATCGATAGGCTGCAGCGTTACCTCACAGGCAAGTTCTGGATTCTTACAAAGACTCATGAAGTCGCCAGCCTGCTTTCGGGTGGCATTGTATTCGGGAAGATAGCGGCCAGCCTGCCGCATCAGCCAGACGGGCGTGCGTTCTGTCGCCTGACGGCGTAGTGCCCGCAGGAAAAGATCGTTTTTAAAATTCTGAGCCATGTGGACAAGGAAGGGTCATCGGGGCGAGAAGAGCACGCCCTTTAACCAGGTTCACCAGATTCGATAGATCGTTATTTTTTCTTACGCAGGCGTTGTATCGCATTGATCTCGGCAATTGCCTCCATCAACTCCGCCTGTGCTTTAGCGTAATCCATTTCGGCAGCCTTGCTTGCCAGCGCCTCCTCGGCGGCACGCTTGGCCTCAAGAGCCTTCGCCTCGTCAAGGTCTTTTCCTCGAATTGCAGTGTCCGCCAAAACCGTCACGCCTCGAGGCTGCACCTCAAGAATACCGCCTGCAACGAAGACCAGTTCTTCGGTATCCGCTCCACCGTTTTGGATCCGAACTGTGCCCGGCCTGATTCGGGAAATAAGAGGGATATGGCCTGGCAAGATGCCCAACTCGCCAGACTCCCCGGGTAACGCAACAAATGTCGCCGGCCCCGAGAAGATGCTCTCCTTAGCACTTACCACATCGACTTGAAAGACTTTTGACATGACGCTTCCTGGCGTTTAATGAAAGAGGGGGCCGCGTGACCGTTTAAGCGTACCCGTTTATTGTAGGGTCTTGGCCTTTTCAAAGGCCTCATCGATTCCGCCGACCATGTAAAACGCCTGTTCCGGCAAGGCGTCGCACTCGCCATCGACAATCATCTTAAATCCACGAATGGTTTCTTTAAGTGTGACGTACTTACCCGGTGAGCCGGTGAAGACCTCTGCCACGCTGAAAGGCTGGGACAAGAATCGCTGAATTTTCCGCGCGCGTGCAACCAGCTGTTTGTCTTCTGGGGAGAGTTCATCCATGCCAAGAATTGCAATAATGTCACGCAGTTCTTTATAGCGCTGTAAGGTCGCCTGAACCCGACGGGTCACGGTGTAGTGCTCCTCACCCACGACATTGGGGTCCACCTGACGCGAGGTTGAGTCGAGCGGGTCAACAGCAGGATAAATACCCAGGGACGCAATGTCACGCGACAACACCACCGTCGCATCGAGGTGGGCAAACGTCGTTGCCGGTGACGGGTCAGTCAAGTCATCCGCAGGAACATAGACCGCCTGAATCGATGTAATCGAGCCGACCTTAGTCGACACAATCCGCTCTTGCAGCCGGCCCATCTCCTCAGCAAGCGTCGGCTGATAGCCCACCGCAGATGGCATACGGCCTAACAAAGCCGACACCTCAGTACCGGCAAGGGTATAGCGATAAATATTGTCAACGAAGAACAGAATATCTCGGCCATCATCACGGAAGCGCTCGGCCATCGTGAGGCCCGTCAGCGCGACCCGCAACCGGTTACCCGGTGGTTCATTCATCTGACCAAAGACCATGCCGACTTTATCGAGAACGTTGGACTCTTTCATCTCGTGATAAAAGTCGTTGCCCTCACGGGTACGCTCACCCACGCCCGCGAAGACCGAAAGACCTGCGTGTTGCTTTGCGATGTTATTGATGAGTTCCATCATGTTGACCGTCTTGCCCACTCCGGCGCCACCAAAGAGGCCCACCTTGCCGCCCTTCGCAAATGGGCAGATTAGGTCAATCACCTTAATTCCCGTCTCAAGGAGTTCAACTGAGGGAGAAAGGTCTGCAAACTTTGGGGCGGCCTGGTGAATTTCACGAAGCTCATCACACTTCACTGGGCCTGCCTCATCAATCGGCCGGCCAAGCACATCCATAATGCGACCTAAGGTACCCTCGCCGACCGGCACGGAAATGCCGCGCCCAGAATTGTTAACCGCCATCCCACGGCGCAGACCGTCTGACGAACCCATCGCAATCGTGCGCACCACGCCATCACCGATCTGCTGCTGCACTTCAAAGGTTAGCCCCTTTTCAACCAGCGCATGCTCTGCGCTCGCATCAAGCATCAACGCATCGTAGACCTTAGGCATTGCGTGCGATGGGAACTGGATATCGACCACGGCGCCGATACACTGAACGATCTTGCCTTGTGCCACGCCGCCTTTTGCCGCATTACCGTGTGATGTGTTCATTTATTGATCCTTAATTCATTAACTAGCATGCAAATAATCTGGTGCAACATTGGTCTTTCCCGTCTGGGTTAGACAGCTGCGGCACCGCCCACAATTTCTGACAATTCTTTCGTAATCGCTGCCTGCCGTGCCTTGTTGTAGGTCAGCTGCAAGTCATCAATCACTTTTTTCGCATTATCCGAAGCGGCCTTCATTGCCACCATCCGCGCGCTTTGCTCACAAGACATATTCTCGGCAACCGCCTGATAAATCACAGATTCCACGTATCGCAACAACAGGTCGTCAAGCACGGTTGCAGCATCGGGCTCATAGAGATAGTCCCAGTCGTGGCTGGGATCCGTACGATCTAATCGGTCGTCCGCTAGAGGCAGCAACTGCATCACCTGAGGCTCTTGCTTCATGGTGTTAATAAACTTGTTGTAGCAGAGGTATACCGCATCGATGTCGCCCGAGATAAAGGCGTCGAGCTGAACCTTCAGAGGTCCAATCAGTGCATCAAGGTGCGGCTGATCCCCCAGATGAGTGGCCTGGGAAACGATCTTTGCTCCCGCGCGCGAAAAGAAACCAAGACCCTTATTACCAATTGCCGTCACCTGAGAGTCTATTTTCTTTTCAGACCACTCCCGCATTTGTTGCAGCACGAGCCGCAGCAGGTTTGTATTTAAACCGCCACAAAGCCCCTTGTCGGTTGTGATGACCACGGCGCCGATCCGCTTCATCTCCCCGTGCTCCGCAAGAAACGGATGGCGATACTCAGGATTGGCATGGCTTAGATTTGCGCAGATCGCACGAATCTTTTCGCCATAAGGCCGTCCGGCACGCATCCGCTCCTGGGCTTTGCGCATCTTAGATGCCGCCACCATCTCCATTGCCTTGGTGATCTTTCGTGTGTTTTGCACACTCTTGATCTTGTTGCGAATTTCTTTTGAGCCGGCCATTTAGTTTCCTGAGATTCTCTAGGTTCGATCGAATAGCG
>DBCQ01000024.1:39218-66249 GCA_002293155.1 Burkholderiales bacterium UBA954
TCATCGTCCTTCGACAAATCCTTGGTCTTCTCGATACGATCAACCAAATCAGCATGCTTTGAGCGAATATGATCGCGCAAGGACCGCTCAAAGCTGGCCATGGCTTTCATTTCAACGCCCTCAAAAAATCCATTATTTACAGCAAAGAGCGTTAGCGCCATTTCCCACACGGCCATTGGCTGATACTGGGGCTGCTTCATAACTTCCGTCACGATACGGCCGTGCTCGAGCTGCTTGCGGGTTGCCTCATCAAGATCTGAAGCGAACTGCGCAAAGGCCGCAAGCTCACGATACTGCGCGAGCGCCAAACGCACACCGGCACCAGTATCTTTACGCTTCATAATCTTGGTCTGGGCCGCACCACCCACTCGCGACACCGAGATACCCGCATTGATTGCCGGGCGAATTCCCGCGTTAAACAAATCCGTTTCCAAGAAGATCTGGCCATCGGTAATTGAAATCACGTTGGTCGGTACAAAGGCCGACACGTCACCCGCCTGGGTCTCAATGATTGGCAGTGCCGTGAGAGACCCTGTCTTTCCTTTTACAGCACCGTTAGTGAATTTCTCAACCCACTCCTCACTCACACGGGCAGCACGCTCAAGCAGGCGGGAGTGGAGATAAAACACATCGCCCGGGAAGGCTTCACGGCCCGGGGGGCGGCGCAGCAGCAGAGATACCTGGCGATACGCAACAGCTTGTTTTGAGAGGTCGTCATAGATGATCAGCGCATCCTCACCACGATCACGGAAGTACTCGCCCATCGTGCAGCCCGAGTAGGCCGCGAGGTACTGCATTGCTGCAGAATCTGAGGCGGTCGCGGCCACTACGATGGTGTAGGCCATCGCACCGGTTTCTTCGAGTTTGCGAACCACGTTGGCAATCGTTGATGCCTTCTGACCAATCGCCACATAGACGCAGAACATGTTCTGGCCTTTTTGATTGATGATTGCATCGACTGCAACGGCCGTTTTTCCTGTCTGGCGATCGCCAATGATGAGCTCTCGTTGGCCGCGGCCAACAGGCACCATCGAATCAATTGCTTTTAAACCGGTCTGAACAGGCTGCGACACCGACTTACGCCAGATCACGCCCGGCGCAACCTTTTCGATGATGTCGGTCATCTTGGCATTGATCGGGCCTTTGCCATCAATGGGCTGGCCTAAGGCGTTCACGACCCGGCCAATCAATTCTGGGCCGACCGGCACATCAAGAATGCGGCCTGTGGATTTCACCACATCGCCTTCAGAAATATTTTCGTACTCACCGAGAATCACTGCGCCGACTGAATCCCGCTCAAGGTTCAATGCAAGACCAACGGTGTTGTTAGGGAACTCCAACATCTCGCCTTGCATAACGTTAGACAGGCCGTGGACTCGACAAATACCATCCGTTACCGTGACCACCGTTCCCTGATTGTGGGAATCGGTTGCCAGGTTAAGGCCCTGGATTTTGCTCTTCAGCAGTTCGCTGATTTCGGAAGGATTGAGTTGCATTCAGTTAACTCCTAGTTCATCAGGGCAGTGGCCATGCGCGACAACTTGCCGCGCACAGACGCATCAAAAACTTCATCACCAATCGCGATGGATACACCGCCGATCAGTGTCGGATCTACAACAACTGTGACTTTGACTTGCTTGCCATGTTTTTTCTCAAGAAGCCCGGTCAACTCAGTGATCTGGCCCTCGGTCATCGGAAACGCCGATGTCACCGCTGCCGCCAGAACTTGTTCTGCTTGGTTGCGCAGGGACTCGTACATAGCGGAGATTTCTGACAAGGCGCTGAGACGCTCATTCGTTGCGATCAGGGAAAGCAAAGACCGCTCGTTCTTCGATAACCCAGGCTGAGCGGCCGCAATCAAGTCCACCATTTTTTCTACCGGCAGCTGGGGGTTACCGATCAACTCGGCGACCTCATGCATTTGGACCACTCTGGATAGGCCCTCAAGCGACGTAGACCAGTGCGCAAACGCGCCCTCTTCTTTGGCTAGTGCAAACGCAGCCTCCGCATAGGGCCTGGCAATCGTGCGCAGTTCAGCCATAAATCAGAGCTCTTTCTTCAGGTTAGCCAATAATTCGGCGTGGGCCTGCGCGTTAATCTCGCGAGACAAGATCTGCTGGGCACCCTTAACCGCTAGGGCGGCAACCTCTTCACGAAGTGAATCGCGGGCACGCTGCATGGCTGCTCCGGCCTCTGCCTCAGCAGCCTCACGGGCTTGAGCAATTAATCGTGCAGCCTCGGCACGCGCCTCTTCAATCAGTGTCGCGCCCTGCTTTTCAGCCGAACCACGGACATCCGATGCGACGTCCTTTGCCTTTACGAGCTCGTCTTGAACCCGACGTTCGACAGCGACAAGATCTGCCTTGGCTTTGTCAGCCGCAGCCAAACCATCGGCGATTTTTTTTGCCCGATCATCGAGTGCCTTCATCACCGGCGGCCACACAAATTTCATGGTGAACCAGGCCAGGATAAAAAACACCACCAGCTGGGCGATGAGTGTTGCGTTCAGATTCACGTTGGAACCCTTTTCATGTGTTAGTCATTCAGTCAGACGACTGGCGAACCGATTTTGTTATCTTGCATCGCCCCAATCTTCCGATTGACGATGTAATGAGATAACTTACCCGGCAAACGGATTCGCAAATGCAAACATCATTGCAATACCCACACCGATAAGGAAGGCAGCATCGATCAGACCGGCCAACAGGAACATCTTGGTCTGCAATGCATTCATCAGCTCGGGCTGACGGGCGGAGGCCTCAATGAACTTGCCGCCCATGATTCCAATACCGATACAAGCACCAATAGCACCTAAGCCAATAATCAGACCACAGGCGAGAGCAACAAAAGCAACGTTCGTCATAACAACTCCTCAGGGGAATAAATAAAAAACCACTGCCAAAAAACCAGGCTCTGATGTATTGCTTCAGTGCCCCTCATGAGCCTGGCCGATATACACCAGGGTCAGCATCATGAAGATGAAGCCCTGCAGTAACACGATCAGGATGTGAAAGATCGCCCAAACAGACCCGGCGAGCACATGTCCAATAAAACCAAACACGGTTGCTGTGCCGCCCAGCAAGGCAATCAAACAAAACACCAATTCGCCGGCATACATATTTCCAAAAAGCCGCATGCCAAGGGAAACAGTTTTTGCTACGAATTCGATAATGTTAATGGCGAGATTCGGGACCCAGAGCGCCGGATGGGCGCCAAACGGGGCGCAAAACAACTCGTGGATAAATCCGCCGAGCCCTTTGATCTTCACGCTATAAAACAACATTAAGGCCAAGACCCCGAGGGCCATCCCAAGCGAACCATTCAGGTCAGCCGTCGGAACAATCCGATGATAGTGAATAACGCTATCGAGCCCGGTCAGTGCAAAGATTGCGTGGGGTAGGTCGACCGGGAGAAAGTCGAGAGCGTTCATAAATATTACCCACAGAAAGACAGTAAGCGCCAGCGGCGCAATAAACTGCCGATTACCGTGAACGATCGACTTGGACTGCTCTTCAACGAGCTCAACCACCAGTTCAACGCCTGCCTGCAGTCTGCCCGGAACGCCAGAGGTTGCCTTCCGGGCAACCGACCAGAGAATCAAGATGACCAAGAGGCCCATAGACACCGACCAGAAAAGCGTATCGAGGTTGATGATTGAAAAGTCGATAATGGCTTCTTGCGGCTTGCCGGTTGTCGTGAGATGCCCCAGATGATGAATGATGTATTCGGCAGAGGTTGGGGCGGTGTTAGAGGCCATCTAGAATTTGCTCTCGTGTTTTATTTGTCGTTTTATCTGAGACGTAAAATTTATTCTTGACTTCTTTATTCTAATCACTCGACTTCGTCTGGGCATTAACCAGTTTTGACACCATCCGATCAGCCTGTCGCCGATCTAAATGGCTCTGGATCCATGGCGTCAACAGCAGTGATTTCAGCGCCAAAACGAGCCCAGAGATCAGGCCCAACCAAGACAAATCTTCTATCCAATGCACTGCAGCCCACAATAACAACACCGATAGGGCAATCTTAATCGGCTCACCAATTAAGAGCACGATCGGCCCGACTTCTGGGCGGCTCGCAATCAAACGCAGTGCCAACAAGGCGTTTGGGATTGCGATTGAGCCTCCCCCGGCAACCACTGAAAGCCCGACGATTGGGCCCCACACCAGCCAAGCAATAAATCCCGCGATCAGTGTGCCTACCGTTTGGGTTATGACTGCGGTAAGCACTTTGTTTTAGTGTTCCTTGTGCATCGCGGTTTCAGTGCACGCCGACTAGCGAAACCCGTGTGAGAATATCCGCGACAAGCACCGCATGTCAATTCGCGAGACCCTCTGGTAGCAGTCTTTCAATGACCCCGTCGAGTTCTTCGAAATTAGAAAACCGTATGCTGACCTCACCCCGGGTCCCTCGACCTTGTTTTAGCAGTACAGGTAGGCCGAGTGCGTCTGAGAGTTGATCTTGAACCCGCCCCCAATCCCGGGTTTGAGGCTTCTTGCCTGCCCCCTTGGACGGGTTTTGTGTGGGCAGTGCTCCGGTGGCCTGAATTTTTGAGGCAATCCGTTCGGCGTCCCGAACGGATAACCGCTCCCGCGCGATTCGCTCGGCAAGCGCCCGCTGCTGCGCGGGCGCAAGCGGCAATAGAGCCCGAGCGTGTCCAGCATCAATGCTTTTTTCGCGCAGCATAGTCTGAACTGCTACGGGCAGCTGTAATAGTCGGAGCAGGTTCGAGGTGGCGCTGCGTGATCGGCCCACTGCCTTCGCAGCCATCTCATGGGTCAATCCAAACTCGCGGATTAGTCGATCAATGCCTTGCGCTTCCTCGAGAGCGGTCAGATCCTCGCGTTGTAGGTTCTCGATCAATGCCATCGCTAACGCAGCCTGATCGTCAACCTCTCGAACGATAACAGGGACCTCTTGGAGGCCTGCGATTTTGGCAGCACGATACCGCCGCTCTCCGGCGATAATCTCAAAGCGAGCTCCGCCGCCAGGTGTGCCCGCACCGGCTTTTCCGCCCAAGGGACGTACCAGGAGTGGCTGCATGATTCCTTGCGCCCGAATCGAATCCGCCAGTTCATCCAAGCTTTCCTGTTCCATATCCTGTCTGGGCTGATACTTGCCGGGTTTTAAGGCAGACATCTCCAAGGTTTGCTGATTCGCAGCGGCCTGGGGGTTGGGCGCCGCCCCGCCTAAAAGGGCGTCAAGGCCCCTACCAAGACCTTTTTTCTTTATAAGACTCATGCCGCCTCCGACTTCAGTTTGTCTAAACGATGAACAAGCTCCTGCCCGAAATCCAGATAGGCCTTCGACCCTCTGGAGCCCGGGTCATAGACGATCCCAGGCTGGCCAAAACTTGGCGCCTCGGCGAGCCGAACGTTTCGGGGGATCACCGCATCAAAGACCTTGTCTTTAAAGTGCGTGATTAGCTGGTCCGAGACTTGTTGCGAGAGCGTCACCCTCGGGTCGAACATCACCCTTAATAAGCCCACGATCTGTAATTTCGGGTTGAGGTTCGCATGAACGCGCTTGATCGAATTCACAAGATCTGAAAGCCCCTCAAGCGCGAAGTACTCGCACTGCATAGGGATGATGACCCCGTGAGCCGCGCACAGTCCGTTTAGCGTGAGCAGAGAAAGCGACGGGGGGCAGTCGAGAATAATGAAGTCGTAATCGTCTGCGACTATCTCAAGAGCATTGGCGAGGCGGTGCTCTCGCCCATCAAGATCGACCAGCTCTATCTCTGCGCCTGCCAGATCACGGTTAGCCGACAATACATCGTACTCACCCGCTCCTGCCCGTTTCGTTGCGTCAGGGACAGTCATCATCCCAAGCAATACTGGATAAACGGATTGCGAGAGCTCGTGCTTGTTGATCCCGCTTCCCATCGTGGCGTTGCCCTGAGGATCGAGGTCGACCAACAATACCCTTTTCCCCAAATGTGCGAGGGCTGCCGATACATTGACTGCCGTGGTTGTTTTACCAACGCCACCTTTTTGGTTGGCGACTGCAAAAATCTGGGCCATTAGCTGGACCTCCGAATCCATATCAAATGGCGATCTTCGTGAAGGTAGGGAACCTCGATTTTTTTAACCTCATCGACTAGAAAATAATTCTTTTTATTATTCATCTTAATAAGTGTGTGCTCACATATTTCAGGGTCTAGCCGCCCAATCAAGGCGGCCCACTGGGTGTGCTGATTAGAGATTGCGTAAGTCTTGTCCAAAAAATCCGATGGGGCCGCAAAGGCGCGTGACGTAATCAGGTCATAACCAAATGGCTCCGCTAAAGCCGATTGGGACATTTCCTTGAGGGCCATCTGCTTTACGTCCTTAGTCAAAATGTCAACCCGCCCTTGAAAATTAAGCTGCCCACAGACCTGGCGCAAAAACGCGGACTTCTTCTGTGACCGCTCAACCAAATCGATACGCGATTGTGGCATGACCACAGCCCAGACAATTCCAGGAACACCCATACCTGAGCCAATATCCGCAATGCGAATGTCTGGGTCAGGGCCAAATCTCCTGACAATCTCAGGCCAGACCGCCATGGCATCAAGAATATGCCGAGTGACCTGATCTTCAAGGCCCTCGATCGCAGTCAGACTGTGGACCCGATTCCATCGATTAAGCGTCTGTAGGTAATCCGATAGAGCTGAAATCTGGGCATCCGACAGTGGAAAATCCGGGCGATCCCAGCCCTGCCGAATCCTTGCCTCAGCCCCGAGTTTATCGACAGGCTGGACTTGTGTGGCCCCCAAATTAGGCGGCCTTGTCAGTGGGCTGTGGCGAGACTGAGCCGCCAAGGATCGGCCCGGAGCGGAGCCTCTTTAGGTGAATCCAGAGCAATGAAATCGCGGCAGGTGTGACCCCCGAAATTCGACTGGCCTGCCCGAGCGTATGAGGGGATACCGCCTCTAGCCTCTGGCGAACCTCATTCGAAAGGCCGCTGACCTCTCGATAATTCATACCCAAGGGAATAACAGCCGCCTCTTGCGCCTGATGCCGAGCAACCTCGTCAACCTGTCTGGAAATATAGCCCTGGTACTTTATCTGGATTTCCACCTGCTCTTGAACGACTCGGTCCAGAGGTAATTCGGGGGCAAGGGAGGTCGCGCCTTGGTGGTCGATCATTTCCATCAGGGTCTGGTAACGGACATCGGGCCTTCGTAAGAGCTCTAGTGCGCTGACCTCTCGGTCAAGTCCTGCCGATACTGCTGCCTCAATTGACGCTTGTGGGAAACGCTTTGGACCAACCAGCGAAGACTTCAGCCTAGCCATTTCCCGCTCAACTGATTCTTTTTTGGAGCAGAATTCCTGCCACCGATCATCGTCCACCAGGCCCAGGCGGCGACCAGTCTCAGTTAGTCGCATATCAGCGTTATCCTCCCTTAGGCTTAACCGGTACTCAGCCCGGCTCGTAAACATCCGGTAAGGCTCGGTAACGCCTCGGGTAACCAAATCATCCGCCAGAACGCCCAGATAAGCCTCGTGGCGGGCCGGCACCCATGGATCAGAGCCTCTTAGCCTTAAAGCGGCGTTAGCCCCCGCCAGAAGGCCCTGGGCAGCCGCCTCCTCATAACCGGTAGTCCCATTGATCTGACCCGCAAAAAAGAGGCCAGCGATCGCCTTGGTTTCAAGCCAGGGGTTCAAAGCTCTTGGATCAAAATAATCGTACTCAATCGCGTAGCCGGGCCGAAGGATGTGGGCGTGCTCAAGGCCCCGCATTGACCGAACGACTGCTAACTGGACATCAAACGGAAGGCTCGTTGAGATTCCATTCGGGTAGACCTCATGGGTGGAAAGGCCCTCAGGCTCCAGATAGATCTGGTGGGAGTCTTTATCCGCAAATCGGTGGACTTTGTCCTCGATTGAGGGGCAGTATCGGGGGCCAACCCCCTCGATCACCCCGGTAAAAAGCGGTGATCTATCTAATCCTTGTCGGATGATCTCATGGGTTTTTGCGTTTGTATGCGTAATCCAACAGGGCAGTTGGCGCGGATGCATTTCTGCCCGGCCCATAAAGGAGAAGACGGGCTGGGGATCGTGGTCGCCAGCCTGCTCTGCAAGGTCTTGATAATTGATGGTTCGACCATCGATTCTTGGCGGAGTCCCAGTTTTTAGGCGTCCTTGAGGCAGCTTTAGCTCTTTAAGCCTTGCAGACAGCCTTACGGACGGCGGGTCACCCGCCCGCCCACCTGCGTGGCTCTCCAGGCCAATATGGATTTTCCCGTCAAGAAAAGTTCCCGCCGTGAGCACAACCGATTCGGAACGGAAAATCAGGCCCGATTGGGTCACAACGCCCCCTACCCGATCTCCCTCGACTAGAAGATCGTCGACCGCCTGCTGGAACAAGAGAAGATTTTTCTGGTTTTCTAAGCGGGCTCGAATCGCGTTTCGATAGAGCACTCTATCCGCCTGGGCCCGAGTTGCACGGACTGCTGGGCCCTTGGAGCTATTTAGGATTCGAAACTGTATCCCTGCCTCATCTGTCGCGATCGCCATCGCGCCCCCAAGGGCGTCGATTTCTTTTACTAGATGCCCCTTGCCGATGCCGCCAATGGACGGATTGCACGACATCTGACCCAATGTCTCTAGACTGTGGGTCAGCAATAGGGTCTGCGCGCCCATCCGGGCAGCAGCGAGGGCCGCCTCGGTTCCGGCGTGGCCGCCCCCTACAACAATGACATCAAACTGCTTGGGATAGATCATTTTGTTTCACGTGAAACATCAAAGACCGGCAATTGTGACGTATTTGATTTCAAGGTACTCCTCAATTCCGTACTTGGAGCCCTCCCTGCCGAGACCGGACTGCTTAATTCCGCCAAAGGGCGCCACCTCATTGGAGAAATTCCCAGCATTTACCGAGACGATCCCCGCCTCTAGGGCCTCCGCTACACGAAATACGCGGCCGACATCTCGGGAATAGAAATAGGCGGCAAGACCAAACTCGGTGTTGTTGGCGAGCCCAATAACCTCAGCCTCTGTCTTAAAACGAAAAAGGGGTGCGACTGGCCCGAAAGTCTCCTCGCGGGAGACCAGCATCGAAGGCTGCACCTCAGTCATCACCGTAGGCTCAAAAAATAAGCCGCCTAGGGCATGGGGCTTGCCCCCTACGAGAATCTTGGCACCCCCAGAGACTGCATCAGCCACGTGCGCTTTCACCTTTTCAAGGGCCGCCTTTTCAATTAAGGGGCCGATCTGAACGCCTGACTGGGTACCCGGCCCGACTCGAAGCTCAGTTACTTTCTCGGCAAGCTTACGCGCAAACTCATCGTAGACACCATCCTGAACATAAATCCGATTTGCGCAGACACAGGTCTGTCCAGCATTTCTATATTTTGAAGCCATCGCGCCTTCAACTGCAGCATCCACGTCAGCATCATCAAAGACCACGAACGGAGCGTTACCGCCGAGCTCAAGCGACAGCTTTTTGATCGAGTCAGCTGATTGTCGAAGAAGAATTCGGCCAACCTCGGTTGATCCCGTAAAGGAAACCTTTCGAACACGAGTGTCCTCACAAAGTACCCGACCAATCTCGGGGGCGGCATTGGCATCCCCTACAACAACATTAAATACCCCGGGAGGAATTCCGGCTCTCTGGGCTAATTCGGCAAGAGCCAGAGCACTAAGCGGTGTCGACTCTGCCGGCTTAACAACAACAGTGCATCCTGCGGCGATAGCGGGCGCACACTTACGCGTAATCATCGCCATCGGAAAATTCCAAGGAGTAATCGCAGCGGCGACCCCGATGGGCTCTTTAAATACCAGAAGCTTTCTGCCCGCAACAGGGGAAGAAATGACATCGCCGTAAATTCGCTTGGCCTCCTCTGCGAACCACTCAACAAATGAGGCCCCATAGAGCACCTCACCTTTTGCTTCGGCAAGCGGCTTACCCTGCTCATGCGTCATCAACAAAGCAAGGCGATCAGACTCCGCGAGAATCAGACTAAACCAATCCTTTAGGCGCTGACTACGCTCACGCGATGTCGCGGCCCGCCATGCGGGCAAGGCGGCATGCGCCGAGGCAACAGCCGCGAGCGCATCCTCTCGGCCCATATTGGCAACCATTGCGATCGTCTCGCCGTTGGCAGGATTAGACACCGCAAACTCGGCACCGGATAAAGCATCCACCCAGTTGCCATTGATAAAGCCGCGCGTACGAACTGATTGACTCTGCATAAATTGATTTCTCTAAAGAAAAGACTTCCAATTAGTGAGCGCTCTGCATTTAAAGCAAAGGGACAGAAATTCTCACAACCATTTACTTCATTGTGGGCATTACAAACTCTGCGCCAGAGCGAATCCCCTTCGGCCAACGCTGGGTCACCGCCTTATAGCGGGTATAAAACCGAACACCCTCTGGCCCATGAATGTGATGATCCCCAAAGAGAGAATCTTTCCAACCGCCAAACGAATGAAAGGCCATCGGTACAGGGATAGGAACATTAATTCCCACCATTCCAACCTGAATCCTGGACGCAAACTCTCGCGCGCTATCTCCGTCACGCGTAAATAACGCAACACCATTGGCAAACGCATGCCCATGAATGAGGCCCAGCGCCTCTTCAAAATTCGCTACGCGAACCACGCTTAGAACCGGACCAAAGATCTCTTCACGATAAATCTCCATCTCTGGCCGAACATGATCAAACAAACAGGGGCCAATATAAAAACCTTTTTCATGGCCCGAAACCTTAAGATCACGTCCATCAAGCACAAGTTTTGCGCCCGACCGAACGCCACTATCGACATAGCCTCGAATCTTCTCCAGATGCGCCGCACTCACCACAGGGCCCATCTCAGCCCCCTTTGCATCACCCGGCGCAACACGAATCGCCTTTGCCTTTTGTACGACCTTCTGAACAAGCGCATCCGCCACCGCGCCTACAGCAACCGCCACCGAGATCGCCATACAACGCTCACCTGCCGAGCCATAAGCAGCCCCAATGAGTGCATCAACGGCCTGATCAAGGTCGGCATCCGGCATCACAACCAGATGATTCTTTGCACCGCCGAGCGCCTGCACACGCTTGCCATTCTTGTTTGCGGTCTCGTGAATAATCTTCGCAATTGGTGTCGAGCCCACAAAACTTACCGCAGCCACCCGTGGATGAGCCAATAACGCATCAACCGCCTCTTTATCCCCCTGAATGACATTGAACACACCGTCTGGCAATCCTGACTCTTTCAATCCCTTTGCAACCATCAACGACGGCGTTGGGTCACGCTCTGAGGGTTTCAAAATAAATGTGTTCCCGCAGGCGATCGCCACGGGATACATCCAGCACGGAACCATCACAGGGAAATTAAAGGGTGTGATGCCAACACAAACCCCAACCGCCTGTCGCATGCTCCAGGCGTCGATTCCACTACCCACCTGTTCCGTGTACTCACCCTTCAATAGGTGTGGAATTCCACAGGCAAACTCCACAACCTCAAGGCCACGCTGAACCTCGCCCTTAGCGTCATCAAATGTCTTCCCATGCTCCGCTGTAATCGCCATGGCAAGCGCATCTGTATTGCGCTCCATCCAATCCTTAAACGCAAACAATACCCGCGCCCGTTTGATCGGCGGTGTGGCCGCCCATGCCGGAAAGGCCTTTGCGGCACTCTCGACCGCACGACTGACCTCTCCAGCGGACGACAATACAACCTCTCGAGCCACTGCCCCAGTCGCCGGATTAAATACTGCAGCGACCCGGCCCGAGGCAGACCCCACCAAGGCGCCATCAATCCAATTACCGATAAGCGATTGGGCTAAAAAGTTTTCAGATGCATTCATGACAACATCTCCAAGGTGCCATAGGCCATTCTCAGAATGAGAGCGGCCAATAGAATTAAAAAGAATTTACGAACAAACTGACTGCCTTTTTTCACTGCCAAGTGGGCACCCAACACTGCGCCGATGACATTGCAAAACGCCATCGCCAACGCCGCCTGAATAAAAAATGCGCCGACCGGAAGAAAAAACGCCAGTGCTGCAAAGTTGGTCATCAGATTTACGACCTTGCTCGATGCTGACGCATGAAGGAAATCATAACCAAAGAAACGCACAAATATGAAGATAAAAAAAGCGCCTGTTCCCGGGCCGAAGAATCCATCATAAAAACCCAGCACGGCACCGGCAAAAAACCCTAACAGCCGCTCCCGAGCCACCGATAATTTTGGGGCGTGAAAAGACCCCATTTCCTTTTTCTTTAACGTCACCGCGGCAACACTGATTAAAAGAACCAGTACCAGGGGCTGGGCCAGCTCTCGGGGTAATAGGCTAACCACGGCAGCCCCGAGCCAGCCAAATATGGCCGCCCCAACGAGAGCCGGTAAGACCGCATTCCAAGGCAGTTTTACCGCCCGCACATAGCGACTTGCCGCAATTAAAGTGCCCGAAATCGACGCGATTTTGTTGGTACCAAAGAGAGTCGCTGCCGAGGCCTGGGGAACAAACGAAAATAAGGCAGGAATCTGAACAAGGCCGCCGCCGCCCACCACGGCATCAACAAATCCCGCTGCTAGCGCAAAGCCGCCTAAGATCAGCAGCACTTCGAGCGGCGGCCCACCGGTCTGCCCAAGGCTAAGAATTTCTGAAATCATTAAAAAACCTAGTAGATCAAACGCAAAAAAGGGGGGAAGGCCCCAAAACACTTGTTAGCATCGCGCCATGAAGCCTCTCATTGTGACATCCGGTGACCCCGCGGGCATTGGGCCTGAAATCGTCATCAAGGCGGTGAATGCCTGGCACTCCCTTGGCAAGGCCCAGAGACCATTGCTGGTGTCCGGAGACCCCGAATGGTTTGAAACACTGGGTAAAAAGTTGTCAATCACCACCAAAAACGTTTCTTTTATACCTATTTCATGGGATAAGACCGATATAAAATTAGGTCAGGTGGGAAAAAGCTCTGGTCAGGCGGGTTTCGAGTCGATCCGGGCGGCCGTAAGCCGCTGTATGCATAATGAGGCCTGCGGGATTGTCACCGCCCCGATTAACAAAACGGCTCTGTCTCTAGCCGGCCACTCATGGCCGGGCCACACCGAAATGCTTGCCGATCTTGCGAGCCCCTCGGCGCCGCCCGCAGTGCGCATGATGCTTGTAAATCCCGATCTTCGTGTCGTGCTCAACAGCGTACACGTCGCCCTAAAAGACATGATCGACGCCCTAAGCACAGAGGGCCTACTTCAAACGATTCTATTGACCGAGCAGGCCTGTAAACAGCTCGGTGTTCCCAGACCCCGAATAGCGGTCGCGGGCCTCAATCCCCACGCCGGCGAATCCGGGCTATTCGGTTCTGAGGACATAGACATCATCGCCCCTGCCATAACAAAGGCCCAATCCTTCGGTGTGGAGGTCAGCGGGCCCTGGCCAGGCGACACGATCTTTATGCGCGCCAAAAACCATCGTGATTTTGATGTCGTAATTGCGCAGTATCACGACCAGGGTCTAATTCCCATCAAGTACTTAGGCATCGATCAGGGCGTCAACATCACCCTCGGCCTGCCGTTCATTCGCACAAGCGTCGATCACGGAACGGCCTTCGATATCGCAGGGAAAAACATCGCCAGCCCGGACTCTCTACTCGCGGCGATTGCGCTCGCTGATCGCTTAGCGAGCCAGAGTGAACACCCAAACCAGCCTTTAATCAATCACTAGGCCGCCAAGCGGTTCTCTAACCGAGACTCGAGAGCGGCCTTAGTTTCCACTAAGGCACCTGGCAGCCCGTGATTAAGCTTTTGAAAGAGTTCCGCGTGGAGCTTAAACTCCTCGAGCCATGCGTCCCGATCAATCGATGTAATGGTTGCAAACTCTTTTTCTGAAAAGTCTAGGCCAGCCCAATCAAGGTCCTCATAACGCGGCGTGACACCAAACACATGTTCACAGCCCCCTGCCCGGTTCTCGATTCGCTCAAGCATCCACTTCAGCACACGGGCATTTTCACCAAATCCAGGCCAGACAAACTTTCCGCCCTCGTCTGTTCGAAACCAGTTCACACAATATATTTTCGGCAGCTTCGCGCCCGTGCGGCCTAACTTTTCGCCCAAATCTAGCCAGTGCTCAAAATACTCGGCCATGTTGTAGCCACAAAATGGAAGCATCGCAAACGGATCACGCCGCACAACGCCCTGCTGACCAGCCGCAGCAGCTGTAGTCTCTGAGCCCATCGTCGCTGCCATATAGACGCCCTCTTGCCAGTTGCGGGCCTCTGTTACCAACGGCACAGTGGTGGAGCGGCGCCCACCAAAGATGAACGCATCAATTGCTACGCCCTGAGGGTTATCCCACTCATCATCCACCACTGGGTTTTGAATTGAAGCAACTGTAAACCGTGCATTGGGATGCGCTGCTTTTCTTCCCTCTGCCTTGCCAATCTCTGGAGTCCAGTCTTTCCCTTGCCAGTCCATACAGTGGGCAGGCGGCTTTTCTGTCATTCCCTCCCACCAGACATCACCATCATCGGTAAGCGCAACGTTCGTAAAGATGACATTCTTTTTTAACGTCGCCATACAGTTGTAGTTTGTTTTCTCATTGGTACCCGGTGCCACCCCGAAGTATCCGTACTCTGGGTTGATGGCCCGAAGCCTTCCCTGCGCATCTGGTTTTACCCAAGCGATATCGTCTCCTATCGTAGTGATTTTCCAGGCCCCGTTATCGAGACCCTTAGGAGGAATCAGCATTGCAAAATTTGTTTTACCGCATGCGGAAGGAAACGCCGCCGCGACATGGTATTTCTTTCCCCAAGGCGCCTGGACACCGAGAATCAACATATGTTCTGCAAACCAACCGGGATTAGAGCCGTGGGACTGTTGACGGCCCATTGTCGAGGCGATTCTCAAGGCAAAACATTTTTTACCTAGGAGCGCATTCCCACCATAGCCCGAACCATAGGACCAAATTTCTTGGGTTGCCGGGAAGTGCACGATGTACTTTTTGTCGTTGCAAGGCCAGGCCACATCCTGCTCACCGATGGACAGGGGCTTGCCGACCGTGTGTACGCAAGGCACAAAAGCCCCGTGGGAGCCCAATACATCGTAGACCGCCTTGCCCATTCGGGTCATCAAGCGCATGTTCACCACAACATAGGGTGAATCGGATACCTCGACACCGATATGTGCAATTGGCGAACCCAAAGGCCCCATCGAGAAGGGAATTACATACATGGTGCGGCCCTGCATACAGCCCTCAAATAGGCCCTCTAGTGTCTGCCGCATCTCCTGTGGGGCCACCCAGTTATTTGTTGGCCCCGCATCTTCTTGCTTCTCGGTGCTGATAAAGGTGCGATCTTCAACCCGCGCAACATCCGATGGGTCAGACCAGGCTAAATACGAATTGGGCCGTTTCGACTCGTTTAATTTTCTGAGGGTCCCCGCCTTAACCATCTGCTCAAAGAGCCGATTTGATTCCTGCTCAGAACCATCACACCAGACTACCTGAGAGGGTTTGGTTTTGGCAGCAATCTTGGATACCCAGTCAATAAGGCCCTGATGTTGAACATAGCTTGGAACGTTTATTGTCATTGTGTTTTTCTACAAATCTAAAGGTTGTGACACACTCTATCGATTTTAACATTCGAGTTTTCTAAATGACCTCTCATGAACCCTTAGTCTTTATTAGCTGTGGGGGCACTATTGAAAAAGTTTATCTGCCGAGCAGCGGAACTCTAGGGTTCGATCACTCACGAGTCGAGAAGTGGTTAACTTCCGCTAGGCTCGCACCGCCTTGGCGCTGCGAGACCTTAATGCTCATCGATAGCCTCGAGATGACCGCCGCCCACCGAGAGGCCTTGGCAGCGCGCATCGCGGAGCTGCCCGAGCGTCATATCGTTGTGCTTCACGGTACTGACACCATGACTGAGAGCGCGCAGACCCTTATGTTGCGACGCAAGGCCGATCAGGTGATCGTGTTCACCGGAGCCATGGTTCCCGCGGGCCTGGAAAATTCAGACGCTTTTTTTAATCTCGGCCTGGCCACTTCTGGCGTGCAACTTCTATCACCAGGGGTCTATATCACGATGAGCGGCCGTATCTTTGCGGCAGACCAGGCCCAGAAAAACCACGCAGAGGGAACGTTCGAATCTACCAAACCCAACGGCTCCAAATAGTCAACTTAGGCAAGCCTGAAGGCTCACTTGCCAATACAAAAATTACTAAAAATTTCTCCCAGCAAATCATCGGAAGAGAACTCGCCCGTAATCTCTGATAGAGCGTGCTGACAGCGCTGCAGGCTATCGGCAAGCAAATCTAGCGCCTCTACTCGAAGGTGGTCCTGGGCTTGTGCAACACAAACCGCTGCGCGCGCTAAAGCATCAAGCTGCCGCCCTCGGGCGGAAAAAACTCCGGCGCTCGCATCACCTGCATCACCCGCAAGCCTTAGTAAGGTCTGACGCAAGTCATCAAGGCCCTGCCCTGTCTTAGCAGAAACCAAAATCCCCTCGACTTTTTTTGATGTGGGCAGGGGCTGGGCAAGGTCCGCCTTATTCAAGACCCGCACAACAGCACCTCTGGCCGAGGGTCCTAGGATAGCCAAGACCCTTGCTTCAGATTCGGAATCATGGGGTATCTGGCCACTCGCATCGTGAAGGAGCATCACCGCCTGCGCTTGCTCAACTTCCTTCCAGGTTCGCTCAATACCCATCTGCTCAACGCGCTCTGTTGTATGACGAAGTCCCGCAGTGTCCACAATATGTATCGGCATCCCCTCAATCGTGATTTCTTCAATAATCCGATCTCTCGTAGTGCCCGCAGTTTCGGTCACAAGGGCGATGTCTTGTTCTGCAAGCGCGTTTAACAGCGATGACTTGCCCACATTAGGCGGCCCCACCAACACCACACGAAGACCTTCTCGCAGGGCGAGACCGCGTTTGGCGCCCTCTTGAATCTGGCCAAGGCTTGCCTGAATATGCTCAAGCCGCTCCTTTACTCGCTCACGCCCAATGAATTCAATGTCCTCCTCCGGAAAATCAAGGCAGGCTTCAACACGTAGACGCAGGTCCACCAGTTGTTCTTGAAGGCGGTGAATCAACTGGCTAAACCTACCCTGCAAAGATGCCAATGCACTCCTTGCAGCACGTTCAGAGCCTGCATTGATTAAGTCGGCTACGGCCTCCGCCTGAGCCAGATCAAGCTTGTCGTTTAAAAACGCCCGCTGCGTAAACTCGCCAGGTTGCGCAAGTCGAACCTGCCCGCCCAACTCAAGGCCCACTTCAAGACAGCGCTTTAATAGAAGGCGTTGAACACCTGGGCCGCCATGTCCCTGGAGCTCCAAAACATCTTCGCCCGTGTAGGAATGAGGAGCCGGGAAAAAAATCGCCAGGCCATCATCAATGGGTTCCCCCGCAGCATCGAGAAAGCTTAAGTGCGTCGCATTGCGGGCCTTCAAACTCCTTGCGCAGACATGCTCCGAAATACCCCGTGCAGCAGGCCCGGATACCCGAACTACCCCAATGGCCCCCCGGCCAGAGGCTGTTGCGATTGCAACAATCGTATCCAACAGCTCAACGATGCGATGCGGCCTGCTTCTCAATATTTTTCATCACCATCCACTGCTGCGCGATCGACAGAATGTTATTCACTAACCAATAGAGAACGAGGCCCGCAGGGAAGAAGAAAAAGAATACCGAAAAGACAATCGGCATCGCCATCATCACCTTTGCTTGAATGGGGTCTGGTGGTGGTGGGTTAAGCTTAGTCTGAATAAACATCGTAATTGCCATCACGACCGGCAAGATGTAATAAGGGTCCGGAGCAGATAGATCTGTCACCCAACCCAGCCAAGGCGCATTGCGCATCTCGACACTGGCGAGCAACACCCAATAGAGCGCAATAAATACGGGGATCTGAACCAGTATCGGAAGGCACCCCCCCAGAGGATTAATTTTTTCGTTTTTGTACAACTCCATCATTGCCTGATTTAGCTTGGGCTTGTCATTCACATAGAGCTCACGCAACTTCATCAGCCGAGGGGTTACAGCCTTCATCTTCGCCATCGATTTATAGCTTGCTGCCGATAGGGGATAAAAGACTAGTTTAATAATCACGGTGAGCAACACGATTGCCCAACCCCAGTTGGCGACAACCCCAAATAGCTGATCAAGTAGCCAATAGATGGGTTTTGCAAGAAAGGTAAGCCAGCCGTAGTCCACAACCAGCTCTAAGCCCGGAGCAAGCTTCTCTAAAACCTCTTGTAGCTGTGGCCCTGAAAATAGAATTGCCTCATGGGTCTGCTGCGCGCCTGGCGCCATCGCGGGTAGCGCCTGAATCAATCCGACGCTGTAGAGATTGTTCTCAACACGTTTTGTATAAAACTCGCGTGGCGCTTCATTTCTTGGAACCCAGGCACTAACAAAATAATGCTGAACAATTCCAAACCAGCCATCACTGGCATTTTTTACGTGGGTTGCTTTGTTTTTTTCAATATCGGAGAAATCAATCTTCTGGAACTTGCCTTCATTGGTATAAACGGTAGGCCCAATAAAGGTCTGATAGAACTGGCTCTCCCCCGGCGGACGATCCCCAGTGCGCATGAGCTGCAGATAGACCATCGGCGCAACCGAATCTGCACCTGTGTTTTGCAAGCTATGGGCAACCTTTACAACATATCCCGCCGTATCGATCGAGTAGGTCTTGGTAAGCTTTATCCCTCCAGACTCAGACACCAGCGATAAATTCTGATCTACTGAAAGGCCTTCGCGAATTGGTGCCTTCTTAAAGACCGAGGTGTGATTAGGAAACGGCACCTGATTACTTGCCTGTCCTATTAAGCCGGTCTGCGCTTCGTAACGACGCTCTGGTACTTGGTCAAAAATCACTACCCGTTTGCCCTCGTAGGCATCTGAGGCTTGATTTAAAAGCGTTGCACGAACGATGCGAGCCCCTTGTGAATCGATTTCAAGCTCAACGTCGCTATTTTTTAGAATAAATCTCTCACCGCTGGCACCCGCGGCCTGGCCCGAAGAGGCAACACCTGCGGCCGTCAGGCTGGCCGATGGCTTACTAACGGTGGGCGCGGGTATTGCTGCATTGTCTGTTTTCGCTGCGGGGGCAACTGTCATTGCCGGGCCCTGTCCGCCTGATGTCGCTGCGGCGCCGGAGTTTGGCGGAGTTACACCTTTTGCTGCCTGCTCTGTGCCTACAGGCCCCGCAAACATCGAGCCCTGACCCGTGTGGCGCATATAGGCATCCCAGAGCATCAGGAGCGACAGCGAGAAAATAACCCACAACACAGCGCGACGAGTATCCATAGAGCCTAATCAATCATAGTTTGTTGAGATAACAGCTTGCTTCGAAACACCGATGCCGCGGGTACCGGGTCAAGCCCGCCCTCGCACCAAGGATGACAACGGCCTAAACGTTTTGCCGTTAGCCATGCGCCGCAGAAGAGCCCATGGCGATGAAAAGACTCAATCGCATAGTCTGAGCAGTGTGGCAGAAACCTACACCGCGGCCCGATTAGTGGGCGGATAGTCCACTGATAGAGCCGCACGATCGCGATTGGCAGAAATACGAGGCCTTTTAAAAACCGATTGAGGGGCGCTACGGGGCGATTTTTCAAAAAAAGTTTTTCCGCTCCCATGTCACTAGGCCCCAACCTGTTTGATACTCATTGTGTCGTTAATCACTTTTATTAAGTCTGCGCGTGTGAGATTACGTCCCGATTGCAACTCCGAGGACCTCTGGTTTTTCAACTGTTTGGTCCACGTGGCTTTGGGTAGGGCGGTATTCATCCGAAGAACCAATGAAAACGGCGCGGTCTTTGACCAGTCAACCTGATGGAGTAGGGCCTTTGTCCAACGTTTTAGTTGATTGCGTTGTACCGCATTTCGAATCAACCGCTTTGGCAAAACAAACCCGAGTTCGTGGCTACCCTCACTTGCTAACTGATAGACCAAAAGACCTCCCGAACGCGCTACAGGCCTCGTCATTAGCACCTGCTTGAATCTGGCGGGATCTGTTATTCGGTCAAACTGTCGCTTCGTTTGACGGCCAGTCCCAACACCTAAGACCTTTTCGATTGGTTCCAGACGATCAAATGATCAAACGGCAAGACGCTTACGGCCCTTCGCACGCCGAGCGCGAATAACAGCACGGCCACCCCTGGTTTTCATGCGAACCAGAAACCCATGTGTTCTTTTGCGGCGGACTACTGAAGGCTGAAATGTACGTTTCATGACAAAATTCCTAAACTCGATATAGAAGACCTGAATAACCCGACAGTATACGGTTTTTGGTTAATTTCGGGATCTTTTGGGGAAAACCTAGCCTGTGGATAACTCTGGTTCTCGGGTAAAATTCACACCATGGAATCCCTCTGGCAAGACTGTCTTCTCCACTTCGAGCGCGAACTCCCAAGCCAACAATTTCAGACTTGGTTTAAACCCCTTGAGCTGCTTCGAATTGACCTAAATGGGGAAAATAGCAAGGTTGTTTTGTCCGCCCCGACCCGTTTTAAGCAAAACTGGGCCAAAAACCAATTTTCTGAAACCCTAGGCAGCTGGTGGGCCCAGGCGCTCGGGACCGCCGTAGAGCTTGAAATTGAAGTCTCAAGCGCCACCGATCATCAAGACAGCAACCAAGCAGATAACCCTCCAAATCCAACCGGCGGAGCTTCAGGCCAACCCGCTTTAGCAGACAGCGGTGCAGGCGGTGGTGCTTTACGCATGGCTATTGGACAACCCCCGATCCAAGACAAGGGAACTACTCGTAGTGACGCCCAGCCTCTAAACCACAACCAATCACCTCAACAACAGAGTCGACTTAATCGTGACTGGACATTCGAGACCTTCGTGCCAGGAAAAGCCAATCAGCTGGCTCGAGCCGCCGCGCTTCAGGTCGCAGAAAATCCCGGAAAAGGCTACAACCCGCTGTTTTTGTATGGGGGCGTTGGACTTGGCAAAAGCCACCTCATTCATGCGGTGGGCAACAGTCTCTCGCAACATAACCAGACCGCCAGGGTTCGCTATATTCATGCGGAGGCCTATGTTAGTGATGTTGTAAAAGCCTATCAGCGCAAATCGTTCGATGAGTTTAAGCGCTATTACCATTCGTTAGATCTCTTACTGATCGACGACATCCAATTCTTCGCAGGCAAGCAGAGAACCCAGGAAGAGTTTTTCTACGCCTTCGAAGCGCTCATCGCTGCTCAGAAACAAATCATTATTACAAGCGACACCTATCCAACTGAACTTGGCGAAATTAATCCACGTTTATTAACGCGTTTCTCGTCTGGGCTAACTGTGGCGATCGAACCCCCCGAGCTCGAGATGCGCGTCGCAATCCTGATGAGAAAAGCAGACGCTGAGGCTTTTCCGCTGCAGGAGGAAGAGGCATTTTTTATTGCCAAACAATTGAGATCAAATGTCCGAGAACTTGAAGGCGCCCTCAAGAAAATAATTGCATTCTGCGGCTTCCATCAGCGCTCTCCGTCACTAGACGTGGTTAAAGAGGCCTTAAAAGATCTCCTATCACTACAGAAAACCCTCATTTCAGTTGAGAACATTCAAAAGTCTGTCGCTGATTTTTACAATATTAAAGTTGCTGATATGTATAGCAAGCGCAGACCGGCAAATATCGCTATGCCACGTCAGATTGCAATGTATCTTGCCAAAGAACTAACACAGAAGAGTTTTCCTGAAATCGGCGATTTATTTGGTGGACGAGACCATACGACCGTGCTCCATGCAGTCAAAAAAGTAACAGAGCAGAGGACCAAAAACACTGAGTTAAACCATCAGCTCCACATCCTAGAGCAGCAACTTCGAGGGTGATTGCTCACTAAACCTAAGAATAACTATTCCAACAACCTGTGAATACTTCGGTATGAGCCTAGAACAACAACATTTATGAAATATTTTTCTCAGACTTCTCAACAACTCCAGCGAGTTATTCAAAAACCATCCACAGACTTGTTGTCGTCACTCACCCTAGACCTGGTAACTGATTCAAGACCTTATCCACAGAATGTTCTGCCTCTAACTATGATTATTATTATTTGAAAGAACAAAGATCATGAACCTCATCAAAGCACAACGAGACGCGCTCTTAAAACCACTACAGACGGTAACTGGTATCGTAGAGCGTCGTCATACCCTCCCAATTTTATCCAATGTATTAATTAACAAAAAAGGGTCAACGGTTTCGTTCTGCTCAACAGACATTGAAATGCAGATTAAAACCCAGGCCGAGATGGGATCCGGGGAGGAGTCAATCGCCACAACCGTTGCTGCAAGAAAGCTTCTTGATATTTTGCGAGCCCTGTCTGATCAACAGGAAATCTCAATGTCGTACTCCAATAAAAAACTAGTACTTGCTCAAGGAAAATCAAAATTCAGCCTTCAAACGCTTGCCGCGGAGGAATTTCCAACGGTATCGGTTGCCGACACCTATCCAGCAAAGGTCGTTTTAAGCCAGAAGGCATTGAAAAATCTGCTTCATTTGGTTCACTTTTCGATGGCGCAGCAAGATATTCGTTATTACCTCAATGGTCTGCTCTTGGTGATCGATCAAGATAGTCTGAAGGCAGTCGCAACTGACGGACATAGACTGGCGTTTTCTGCTGTGAAATCTACAGAAGAAGGGGTTAGTATTAATGTGGGCCCAGATCGTCAGGAGGTCATCATTCCAAGAAAAGCAGTTCTTGAACTACAACGACTTCTCGCAGACTCTGAAACGCCGGTCATCATCGAATTTGCAGCCAATCAGGCACGATTTACGTTTGACCAGATCGAACTACTTTCTAAGCTAATAGAAGGAAAATTTCCTGACTATCAGCGTGTTATTCCAACCGGACACACAAAGCATGTATCAATGGAACGCGAAATATTATTAGGCTCTTTACAGCGGGCGGCAATTCTAACAACTGATAAATTTAAAGGCGTTCGTCTGACCTTGTCTTCTGGATGTTTGAGGGTATCGTCAACAAACGCAGAACAAGAAGAAGCCTCAGAGGATTTAGAGGTGGATTATCAAGGTGACCCAGTGGATATTGGGTTTAATGTTCAGTATCTACTAGATGTCTTATCTAATCTTAAAAACAAAACTGTTGAAATTGCCCTACAAGATCCAAACGCAAGCGCTTTAATTACTACCGCCCAAGATTCTGAATTTAAGTATGTCGTAATGCCCATGCGTATTTAGTCGAAACACAAAAAGGAGTACTCGTTTGTTTGCAGCACACTTTCCAAAGTTACAAACCCACGTCGACGCCGAGCTTGAGCAAGGCTATGGCGCGTCGTCTATCAAGATGCTTAAGGGCTTGGAGGCGGTTCGAAAACGCCCAGGCATGTACATTGGTGATACCCACGACGGTAGCGGACTTCATCATATGGTGTTTGAGGTGGTGGACAACGCTATTGATGAGGCCCTAGCCGGACACTGCGACGAAATTGTCATTACGATCCATACCGATAACTCGATTTCAGTGACCGATAATGGTCGAGGTATTCCTACTGATATCCACGCCGACGATGAATTCGGCCGCTCAGCTGCTGAAATCGTCATGACAGAATTACATGCGGGCGGAAAGTTTGATCAGAACAGTTACAAAGTCTCAGGTGGACTTCACGGCGTTGGTGTTTCTGTTGTTAATGCGTTATCAGACTGGTTAAGGCTAACAATTCGCCGTAACGGGCAGACACATTCGATGGAGTTTCGAGCAGGTGCTCGCGTGGAACCGTTACGAATAACCGGATCAACAGATCGCCGTGGAACTGAAGTCCATTTCTTGGCGAGTGCTGAAATTTTCCAAAATGTTGACTTTCATTTCGACATCCTCGCCAAGCGTCTTCGGGAGTTAAGCTTTCTCAATAACGGTGTAAAGATTCGCCTGCTCGACCAACGCGAAGCGAAAGAGGAAAATTTTGCATTCTCTGGGGGCGTTCGGGGTTTCGTTCAGTATATAAATCGCGCAAAAACCAATCTACACCCAAATGTCTTTTATATCTCGGGCGAGAAAGATAATGTCACAGTAGAGGCCGCCCTTCAATGGAACGATAGTTATAACGAAAATGTTCTTTGTTTTACCAATAACATTCCCCAAAGGGATGGTGGAACCCACCTCACGGGCCTGCGCGCTGCGATGACCCGGGTTCTAAATAAATATATATCTGAATCGGACCTTGCAAAAAAGGCAAAAGTTGAGACCGCCGGGGATGACATGCGGGAAGGGCTTACCTGTGTCTTATCAGTCAAGGTTCCTGAGCCCAAGTTTTCATCCCAGACCAAAGACAAGCTGGTCTCAAGTGAGGTGCGACAGCCCGTTGAGGATGTTCTTGGAAAAGCTCTCGAAGAGTTTCTTCTAGAGCATCCCGCTGACGCGAAGATTATCTGCAGTAAGATCGTTGATGCCGCCCGCGCGAGAGAGGCGGCGCGCCGAGCAAGAGAGATGACCCGACGCAAAGGTGTTTTAGACTCCTTTGGGCTTTCCGGAAAGCTGGCCGACTGCCAAGAGCGTGACCCCGCTAAAGCAGAACTCTATCTTGTAGAGGGAGACTCAGCAGGAGGCTCAGCTAAACAAGGCCGCGATCGAAAATTTCAGGCCATCTTGCCCCTAAAGGGAAAAATTCTGAATGTCGAAAAAGCTCGTTTTGACAAATTAATTACATCTCAGGAAATTATCACACTGATCCAGACCCTAGGAACGGGAATTGGAAAAGAAGAATATAACCCCGACAAACTTCGCTATCACCGCATTATTATCATGACGGACGCGGACGTTGATGGGTCTCATATTCGAACACTGCTTCTGACATTCTTTTATCGACAGATGCCCGAACTTATCGAACGCGGCTATATCTATATTGCCCAACCACCGCTCTATAAGGTAAAGCACGGCAAAGAAGAGCGCTACATTAAAGATGATGCCCATATGCAGGAGTATCTACTCTCGCTAGCTCTACAAGAAGCCCAGATCCAGGCGCCTGCAGGTCAAACAGGCTTTGCACAGGATCTCAACGGCCTTGCCAAAACCTACCTTGCAGCAAATAGCGTGATCGCCCGGCTGTCAAAGATAATCGATGAGCAGGCCCTGCGAGTAATGCTCGACGGTCTGATCCTCGACTTCAGCTCCAATGATGCTGCAATTGCAACGGCCGAGATGCTACAGAAACGAATGAATCAACAACAGGCAATTGGATCAGCCACTCAAGATCAATTGGTTCGAGTGTTCGCCGAGTTCAATAGTCAGGCCGAACGCTGGAAGTTAAGAATCGAACGGCCTCATCACGGCAATATTCGTCTCTCCACCCTGGATGCGGATTTTGTCAATACAGAGGATTATCGAACCCTCACGCTTGCAGCTCAGACATTAAAGAGCGCAGTTCCCACTGGAACGACGGTATCTCGAGGCAGGGGTGAGCAAGTGAAGTCAGCCCAGGTAAGAGATTTCGGTGAGGCAATGGATTGGCTGTTATCGGAAGCCGATCGTGGATTGTCTAAACAGCGCTATAAAGGCCTTGGCGAGATGAATCCCGAACAGCTCTGGGAGACGACCATGAATATTGAGAGTCGAACCCTGCTCCAGGTCAAGATTGAAGACGCAATTTCTGCCGATGCAATTTTTACAACCCTAATGGGTGAAGAAGTAGAGCCTCGCCGTCAGTTCATTGAGGATAATGCATTGCGTGTTGCTAACTTAGATGTCTAATGCCCCACCAACCCTAACATCTTGGCATGCCAACTGATCTCTCAGATCAGTTGGTCGTTGCCCTCTCATCACGGGCACTCTTTGATTTCGAAGAAGAAAACCGTATCTTTGAAGAATCAGATGATCGGGCATATATGTTGCTCCAGAGTGAGCGGATGCAGACACCCGCAAATCCTGGAGTGGCATTCCCGTTAGTTAGAAAGCTCTTGTCCTTTAATAGCCAAGAGCGCCATCGGGTTGAGATCGTGGTGCTATCGAGAAACGATCCAGTCTCAGGTCTGCGGGTTTATCATTCCGCACAATCGCATGGGCTTCCTATTCAACGCGGGGTATTCACCCGCGGTAGATCACCCTATCGTTATCTAAAATCCCTGGGCGCACACCTGTTTTTGTCTGCAAATGGTGCCGATGTAGAGCAGGCCTTACAGGCAGGATATCCGGCTGCTCACGTCTACCCGCATTCAGCAAAAACGGCAGAAAACTTTCCAAATGAATTACGCATTGCATTTGATGGAGACGCGGTCTTATTTAGCGATGAAGCAGAACGGGTCTATCAAGACCAAGGGCTAGATGCATTCGTTGCTCATGAAACCCAACGTCGTGAAACTCCTCTGCCGCCGGGGCCGTTTAAGCCATTGTTGTTGGCCTTACACCAGCTTCAGCAAGACACTCGAGATCGTCCAGGAATGCGGCTAAGAACCGCCTTGGTTACGGCACGATCTGCGCCAGCCCATGAGCGGGCCGTGCGCACCTTAATGGATTGGAATATCGAAATTGATGAGGCGATGTTTCTCGGCGGCCTCGATAAGGGAGACTTCTTAAAGGAATTTGAGCCCGATTTCTTTTTTGACGATCAAACTCGGCATTGTGAGTCGGGAGCCTCGGCTGGGCCTACGGGCCACGTGCCATCAGGGATAAAGAATCAAGCCTAGGCGGCCGCCTTTTTCCGTTTACCTGGTGTGGCGATTGTTTTTGCGCCGGCAGATGCTTTTGTCTTAGTAGCAGCCTTGGGTGATTTTGGCGCCCGGGCTTCGAACTCGAAGCCTATTTTCCCTTCAGGGGTTTTTACTAAATAGGCTTTAAATTTTCTTCTTGTTCGGGCTGAGACAAAGCCATCGAGTAGATCTGTCTTCCCTTCGACCAGCAGTTTTTTAAGCTGCTCCGGTGTGATGGTCTGTTGCAAGATCATCATCCCGGTTCGAAACGTACAACTGGGCTCTGGCCCCACACTCTTTTCGCAGACATACGAATTTCCGTGGGTATATACCGCTGCCCCACACTTTGGGCAGCCGCCTAATGAGGGCTGTGCGCTGAAGTCAACCGGCTCGCTAGCTCCGTCGGCATTGCTGTTGCCGAAATCAAATTCAAGCTTGTGTTCGGTTGTGATTTTTATGCTGGCAACAAA
>DBCQ01000024.1:66378-70205 GCA_002293155.1 Burkholderiales bacterium UBA954
GAAATCGAAAAATCGCAGGCCTGACATGCAAATCGCCGATAGTTTTCCTTAACAGTTCCGCCACATTTTGGGCAGGGCGTTTTTAGAGTCGCGTAATCACCAGGAATGGTGTCGTTGTCGTAATTTTTTGCCTGACCAACAATGTGTTCGGTCATGGTGGCAATTTCCCGCATGAAGTCATCGCGGGATAGGCGGCCCTCTTCGATCTGCTTGAGCTTATATTCCCACTCACCCGTTAGCTCAGGAAGAGATAACTCTTTAACATCAAGACCCCTCAGTAGGGTCATCAGTTGGAAGGCCTTGGCGGTTGGAATTAACTCTCGACCGTCTCGAATTAGGTATTTTTCTGCTAATAGGCCCTCAATAATTGCTGCCCGCGTTGCGGGCGTGCCAAGGCCCTTTCCTGCCATGGCCTCGCGCAGATCGTCGTCGTCCACAAGTTTGCCGGCGCTTTCCATGGCCGATAACAATGTCGCCTCGCTGTACCGCGCAGGAGGCTTGGTCTTTAAGCGCTCAACATTGACTGAGGCAGCAGTTGGCTTTTCATCTTTCTCAACCCGAATAAGGGTTGCGTCTTCGCCGGCAATTTCTTTTCCATAGACAGCCATCCAGCCAGGATTGACCAGGATTTTTCCCTCGGTCTTGAATTGGTGGGGTGTAATGGTGCTGATCCTTGTTGTAACTAAGAACTCGGCGGCAGGATAAAAAACGGCTAGGAATCGGCGAACAACAAGTTCGAAGATCTTTTGCTCTGGCTCAGAAAGTGCTTTCGGCAAGACTCCGGTCGGAATGATGGCAAAGTGGTCAGAAACCTTACTGTTATCGAAAATTCGCTTGTTGGGTTTAATCCATTTCTGTTTCAGAATTTCTTTAGCGAGGCTAGAAAAGCTCGCCGCCTGTGCCAAGGCCTCCACGGTAGAAGTAACGGTGCCGATATAGTCTTCAGGAAGGGCCTTGGAGTCTGTTCTTGGGTAAGTCAGGACCTTATGTTTTTCGTAGAGCGCCTGCGCAAGCCCCAGGGAATTTTTGGCGGAGAAGCCAAAACGTGCATTGGCCTCACGCTGAAGGCTGGTCAGATCAAAAAGTGCTGGAGCGGTCTGCGAGGAGGGCTTGCTCTCCTCGCTAACAACTGCGGGCTTATGAAGGCAGGCGCGGGCGATCGATTCCGCGTCGGCGGGCTTCCATAGCCGCTCTGCTTTAAGCTCGGGATCGAGGTCGTTTTTCTTAAAATCCGGCGCGAACCAGCGACCCGTGTACTGGCCGGCCTTAGCCTCAAAATCTGCATGGATTTCGAAATATTCGCGGGCGACAAACTTTCTGATTTTCTCTTCCCGCTCGACAACGACCGCAAGTGTTGGCGTCTGGACCCGGCCGACTGTGGTGAGAAAAAACCCACCCTCTTTAGAATTAAATGCGGTCATGGCACGCGTACCATTGATTCCGACCAGCCAATCCGCTTCGGAGCGACAGCGGGCCGCATCAGCAAGCGGCTTCATGGCGGTGTCAGTTCTCAGGTGATCAAAGGCATCGCGGATAGCGGTTGCCGTCATCGACTGCAGCCAGAGACGCTCAATGGGGTGTTTTGATTTCGTATGCTGGACGATATAGCGAAAAATGAGTTCACCCTCACGCCCTGCGTCGCACGCATTAACGAGGCGGGAAACCTCTTTATTTTTTAAAAGTCGGGAGAGGGTTTTAAGTCTGGCCTCGCTCTTGGCAATGGGCTGCAAGTCAAAGTTTGGGGGAATAACCGGGAGGTTTGCAAAAGACCACTTGCCCCTTTTCACATCATATTTTTCGGGCACGATGATTTCTAAAAGATGGCCGACCGCTGACGCCACCAACATATCGTCGCGTTCGAAGTAATCATCGTGCTTGGTAAAACCCCCCAGGGCCTTGGCAATATCCGAGGCGACAGATGGCTTTTCTGCGATAACCAGTGCTTTGCTCATAGAGGCGCGGATAATAGGCGCACAAATGCCTAACCTGCAAACGATTTTTTTAATCGAGTCGCCAGAACACAACAGTTAGTAAGTAAATACTTGTCTTTATAACCTGGTTTTGTGCCATCTGCCATCGTGGGTTCGGGCCACCAGGCCAGAGAGCTCAAGCATAAGGAGTCCGGCGTAAACGGCGCCGCTGGCGAGGCCGACTTGGTTAGCGAGGGCCTCCGCCGCCGTGGGATGGAAGCTCAGCGCCTCAAGGACCTTGCGTGTCGGGCCGTCAATATCGGGGGGTATAGGCCGCTCGCCCAGCCCCAGGGTCTGCTGTCGGGGTGGGGCAGGCGATGTTTTTTTCCGCACAACCATCCCAAGATCCTCAAGAAGCTGTTCGGGGCTTTGTATTAGTTGTGCGCCCTGGCGAATTAAGCCGTTGCACCCGACGCTCTGTGGCATATGGATTGACCCGGGCAGAACGTAGACATCTATTCCAAGCTCAAGCGCATGTCGGGCTGTGATTAGGGAGCCACTTTGAGGTGTCGCTTCAACCACTAAAACTGCCTGTGCGAGCGCCGCGATAATCCGATTGCGTTGAGGAAAGTGCCATGCGATCGCAGGCGTATGGTCAGGGTATTCAGTCACCAGTGCGCCCCCGCTGCAAGAGATGAGATCGGCGAGATCCCGATGCTGACCTGGATAGACTGTGTCGCGGCCGTGCCCCAAGACTGCAATGGTTGAACCACAACCCTCAAGCCCGCCGCGGTGGGCGGCGGCGTCAATTCCTTGGGCAAGCCCGCTAATAATAGTAAGGCCCACCTTTGAGGCCTCTCGCGCAAACCAGTGGGCATCCGCCATACCTTGGGTGCTGGCCTGACGGCTACCAACAATGGCAAGTCCCGGCGAGTTAGCCATTCTTTCGATAATGGCTTTATTACCCAAGCCAAAAAGCATGGGTACGGGAGGGTGCGCCTGCTGCAGGGTGATTGGGTAGTTGGGCCCGCTGACTCGGAGCTCGAACTGCGGAATATTCTTGGCGCTAGCCTCAATGCAGCGGGTGCGACGGCTAACTAGTGAAGGGGGCTTCATGGTGTGACACCCTAAACAAAATCACCCACTTCGGATATCAGACAAAAAGCCACGAACGATTAGATAATAGAGCCCTAAACCCCGGAACCGGACCGATGGCACTATTGAAACTTCTTCACTATCCAGACGAACGACTGCGTACGATCGCTCGGCCAATCGCGGTCGTGGACGATCGCATTCGACAGATCGTAAAGGATATGACTGAGACAATGTACGCTGCGCCGGGAATAGGGCTCGCAGCCACCCAAGTCAACATTCATGAGCGGCTGATCCTTGTGGACACTTCCGAGGATCAGTCAGATCTGCGAGTTCTAATTAATCCTGAGATTGTTGGCCAAGGAGAAGACCTCAAGGTCTTTCAGGAGGGCTGCCTCTCGGTGCCTGGAATCTTTGATGACGTCGAACGGCCAGATCAAATCCGGGTTCGCGCCTTAAATGAAAAAGGCGAAACCCTAGAGTTTGATGCGGATGGGCTCCTATCAGTCTGTATTCAGCACGAGATTGATCACCTAAACGGAAAGGTCTTTGTCGACTATCTGTCTCGATTAAAGCAAGGCCGGATCAAAACTAAAATGATCAAGGCCAAAGAGAGTGGTGCTTTTGAGCTCGATGGCGAGTTTGCGCGTCGTCATGACCGCGCGGCAGAGAAAATCTGACTCAGCATTTTTTTAACCAAGGCTAATCGATGCGTCTGATTTTTGCCGGCACGCCGGAGTTCGCGCGCACCGCTTTAAGCGCGCTTCATCACGCAGGCCATCAGATTGTGGCCGTTTTGACCCAGCCCGATCGCGCCAGTGGCCG